>CAZMSS010000032.1:0-19379 GCA_964568965.1 uncultured Verrucomicrobiota bacterium
TATAAGAGACACACTTTCCGGATCATGAAAAAAGGCTCCCGATCCACTTGAGCGCCCCCGAGAGCGAGTTCAGGATTTCCGACAAGACACCCGCAAGCGCCTCCCCCCTGCTGGTCCAGGTGTTGTCAACATCTTCAGGCCAGGCGGAAAATGAACTGACAGACAGGTAGTTGGTCAACACCAGCGTCGGCATGAAAGGGATTTCCGTCTTCAGCAGAACAAACGGGAAGGTTTCGATACTCTCGAGGGTTTCCAAGGAGATACCGAACGAAACCGTGGCCCGCTTGGCGCCTCCAGCTCCGCCCCAACCTTCTCCGATAGCACTCAGGGACAACGTCTCCTCCGAGACCCCGGCGAAGGCGGCGTCATTGTCATAAAAAAAGTTCCCCACCGTCCCGCCAGTATCCGCTTTATGCCCCATAAGCCACGCCGCATGCCGTGCCGCCATGACGGCACGCACATGGTTGGTCCGCATGTAGCTCACATGGGTAATCAACACCCAGGCCAACGCCATGATGGCCAGGCCGATGCAGGCTTCAATCAATGCCTGCCCTGAGCGGCGTTCCCGGCCCCGGCCATGTTTTGTTGATACGCTCATCATCCCATGCCCCGTCCTAGTGATAAATCCCGATAGGGCTCAACTCGTCGCCCCGCGTTGGTTTTTTATAATTAAAGGGCAGGTACACGGGGATAATCTTTCCCTTGGAATCAACCGTGTCGGTGTACGAGATCACGGGGGTCCCTTCGACCTGACTGCTGGCCAGTGCAATGAACGCAGGCACCTTCAATACCACGGGATTCAGGATTTCGCCGGAGAACATCACATTGGTATCCGTAAATGTGGCCCCCTCGAATGCCTTGAGCCAACGCAGGGAACCCAACCCGGCGACCTCGTCCTGGTATTCCTTCCCCGCCATCCAGGTCATATAACCCGGATTGCCCTGGTAATATTTATCCTTCCACCCCCACTCATCCGGGGGATCACTCATTCCGGAATAAAAACCCGCGCCCTCCCATCCATTCTGGCAAGCCGCCTTGCCGGCGTCATACGACACACTCGCCATGTCATTCCACCACTCAGGCGTCTTCCAGGGGAGCCCTGTGCCATCCTTGGTTTCAACCCCCAGGGTAAAAAAGGTGTCATCCCCGATAATCGTCCAGGGGAAAGCTGTCAGCGTGATGGATTTAAGCGGGCCGGGCAAGGTTCCCAGATTCCCAAGTATGTCCTCCACGCCCGCCCAGGAAACGCCCCCCGCATCAAGCACACAGGCCAGATACTGGGGGACGACTGCAAGAAGATTATCCCCCCCGCTTCTCTGCGCGACCTGGTTTGCATAACCCACCGCAAGAATCGGAAAAGCCGTCCTCGCAATTTCCTGAAACTTATTGATCGCCTTGGCAAAGCTCTCCTGCGCTTCATCAATCGTCGGAGCGGGTGTACACAATGTGCAGGTTACAAAGGTGGCCGCCACGGCGGCCGCATAGGCGGACGTCCAGGCAAACGGCTTGGCCACATTGACGGCGATCACGGAAAAGACCGACGCCGCGCAACTCACCAGGGAGGCTGTTTCCGCAATGAAGAGGATCTTATTGCCTTCATAATGAATGTTGTTCAGATGCTGGAGGACGTTGCAGCCGCGCGCCTCCCACAACGCAGCCGCCTCGGCGGCTGAATCCACGGCATTCTGCGCCACAATCCGGTCATAGACAGCCCGGTTCATATCGCCATTCATCACCACCATCATGACCACGAGGAACATCATGGTGCCGGACAACAGCAAAGCGCTTCCAGACGTGTCTTTTCGAAGTCTCAGAATTCTTTCCAGAAGCTTCATTCTTTTGTCAACTCCCCGAGACGATCCCTTTTCGCATCCACATTACTCTTGGCTTCCTGGCAGGAGGTGTATTTGACAGCCTCCCAAGCCTGTGCATCCGCCAATTCCTGTTCAGCCGCAGCGTGTGCCGGCGTGCCTGGATCCGTCTCCGCTACATGTTGCTTGGCCTTTTCCGTCGCCTTATGGGCATCATCATACGCCTTGCACTCCTCATTGGACTTTTTCTGGGCATCTTCCAGGTCTTTTCGCGCCTGATCCATCTCCTTGGCTTGTTCTTCCAATGCGGGATCCGTCGCTTCCTCGGCATCAACCGTATTGGGCAGCCGTGGACGGAAGGACTCGATCTCCCCCCATTCCTCATACCCCATGGAGCACTTGCTGCGCACATTGACATGGGGACAAAGGCTGAGATACTCCTCAAAATCATCCGGGATATCCAATCCCGCCACGGACTTGTCCTGCTCCCGCAGCATCTGATACTCGCCGTAGGATTTCGGAATGCCGTCGAGCCCCTCGCGCATGGACTCGAGGCTTGTGAAAACCTTCCTGCCCGCGACCAGGTTCCACAGTTGCGCAAGCCCGGGGACATAAATCGGCTGAGGATAGTTGATTTCAACGTCCACCTGCTTCGGATCGCCGCTGGTGGAGATGGAAACCCCGCCCCCGAGAACACTGGAATTCAATCGCAAATTTTTAGCCACCAGATACCCTTTGATCAGTTTTTCGGCGCCCGACCCCGTCAGTTCGAATTCAGACGGGTCGTACCCGAGAGCCGTGATCTCGCCGGGCATAAGCCTTGCGATCGGGGCGTACACCATGGCCGCGGCGGATTTGGCCTTGTCCTCGTCGTGATACACAGCGTAGGAGCGGGCTGCCGCATAAGCCGCATAGTTCCCCACCTGATGCGCCTGCACGATGGCCACATATTGAATCATGGCCAGGACCATCAGCAACACAATCGGAATGACCACGGCAAACTCAGTCAGCGACTGGGCTCGCTCATCTTTCACGATTCCGGGACCGTTTTTTCGCAGGTTCACGTCGTTACACAACCCCTGTCACTTTGTGCCACACAATAACATCGCCATTTCACAGCCAATCGCAATGGCCAGTCCATACGGCACTAACACCGGTTCAAGTATGTCAGACCGGGCCGCCTCACTCTTTTCCCGACGGAACAGGCGCCGTGCCCCGCCTTCAATCCGACGCCACAGATCCTTGCGCCAGATCACCATCATCAGGGCCAGACACAAGCCGGCCAGAGCCGTGTAGAACAAGGCGGGCTGAATCAACCGGGCCCCCATCAAGGCTCCAGCCGCTCCCATCAGTTTGACATCCCCGCCTCCCACTCCGCCGAAAATGTAAAAAATGAACAGGAACCCGAATCCGGTCAAAAGGCCGCCCAGACTCAGCCAAAAGGCGGGCATTCCCTGCAAATATCCCAGGGCTAATCCCGCCGCCATTCCCATAAACGTCACCCCGTTGGGAATACGGCTGTTTTTGATTTCGCTGTAGACAGCCACGGACAACATGATGGCCAGAATGACCAAGGCCACTTTACTTTCAACTGGTGCGGGAGTCATCATGGTATTTTCCGGGGCTGGTTTTACGGCCCCGGATAAAGGAGCAGCACGGTTATCAAGTTATATTGATCCCTCATGCCGGTATAAAACGGATTATCCGGATGGAACAGCCAGATGACCAGCGGTATTGTAATCGCGAGCAGCACCACATACTCCGTGATGGCCTGACCACACTTCGACGACGGCTTGTTGATACAGCGCTTCATTGGATCACAATCCCCACGGTTAAAGCCACTTCCTGTCGCTGCGGAGTCACGCCCCGGAGAGTCAGTCTCCGGGACTGCCCTCTCGCCGCCGACAGATTCCCGGCATCAACATAGATCCGGTAATCCGCGGAGACCGGATCGGGGTCAATCTCGCAATGGAACTCGCCGGATGAAGGCACGGCATCCTGCAACACCAGCAATGCCCCACTGTGCTGCCTTAACCACACAATCCGCGACTGGGGTTCATCCTTCGCCTCGAATGTCAATTGCGACGGAATCACTTCATACTCCTCGGGATATTCCAGCCGCCCCAGAATCTTGCAGGGTGGATCGTTCGAATTCTGGCTTCGAACCACCACACTGAACCGGGAACGCCCCCTGGGCAGCGACTCCAACGCCTGCGCCACGACCAGGTATTGCCCTGCCGCGCCCGCCATGACGTTGACGGAAATATTCGTATTGTCGCACTCCACCTCGGATAACGGCTCCTTCAACTTCAGGAGCGGCATGATGTCAACAGCGCTCTGCCGGTGCCCCGCGGCACCTCCAACAGTCAACTCAACGGGATTTACGGCATACACCGGAACAATCGAGGCATGCAATTCCACGCTCCATTCGGAGGGAAGAGGGTCATTGGACTGAATCGTGATGAAACGGAAAACTTCGCCGCTGAGAAGACGGGTATCCAAGGCGCAATGCGCAATCGTCCGGCCTCCTGCAGGAATCACGACATCATCCAGCACAATGGTCAGGCAGGAATCACAACTTGACAAAATTTTCTTGATTTCAAGGCTGGCGTCCCCGGCATTGCGCAGGACAAAGTCATGTTCCAGGCGGGTGGTGTTCGTAACACTGCCAAAATCCCAATTCGGCTGCTCCACCAACAGGCGGGGGGCGGCGGGCACAAGGGACGGAAGGGATCCCGCCAAGGCGAGAACCAACAAAACCCTGTATACCCGCCTCATGAACTCACTGTACATAATCTTTCAGTTTCCTGGCAGCCCGCACATAATAGTCTTCATCGGGCGCACTGAGCTCGAGCGCCGTCTTGAACGCCTGCCGGGCAAGATCCGCCTGCCCCAACTCTTCGTGGACGAGCCCTCTCTGGTAGGCGGAGCGGGCAGCAACGGTCATTTTTTTCTGGACCCTCCCGAGCTCCTGAATGGCATCCGTGTTGTTGGTATCGGCTTGAACGGCCAATTTGTACAGACGCAAGGCCTCTCTTTGGTTGCCTTCCTGAAGCAAGGCTGCCGCCTTGGCGCAATCCTCGCGGGATAGTTCTCCAAGCCGGATGCTCAACCGGTTCTTCGCCTCCACCGCCCTCTTTCTTAACACATTCAGGGGATCATCTTCTGCCTGGATTAACCTCTCGCAGGCTTGGAGATTGCGCCACAAGGCGGGAACATCGTCCGGCGCACTCATGGCCTCGGCGTTGGCTAAGGGTCCCAGCAACGGCTCAATACTCCGTATCCGGTCCCGTAGCGACAGCATCAGGGCATTCGAAGATGACGCCTGAAGTCCCTTATCGCACTCCATAAGAGCCTCCGCCACCAGACCCTTCTGGTAGTTGGCGTTGGCACGACCGAGGTACTCCGCCACCTTGCGATTGCTCGCGATGCGATCCAGACACTCCTTCGCTTCGATATAATAGACACTGGACTCCGGAATAGTCCGCAGGGCTTGTTCAGCCATGTCACCCTGCTGATGTTGCATACAATCCCGGGCCTTCACCAAACTCTGCTCCGCCTCCAATTCCCGCGTTGCGGCCTCAAGACGCTGACGCACCAGGGCCGATTTCGGGAACATATCGCGGGCCTTCTCCAGAAGTGCGACCGCATCTCCCCAGTTTTTCGCCGAAAACGCGACCTTTGCGTTCTCGATGGACTTGATGACCGCCTCCAGTCCGCGGGCCTGGGTATTATTCGGCGAGTTTCGCAAAACCTGGTAGCACAGCTCCTTGGCCTTGTCGTAGAACTCTTTCCCGGCCGCCAACTCGGCTTCAGCCAGCAACTCCCTGGCCACCATCTCCGTCTTGACGGCCTTGATGCCCGCCTTGGCCTCCCCATTACGGGCCCCGTTCACTTTTAGAGCCGACTGATAGCATTCCAATGCTTTCGTCAAATCCCCCCGCCGACAAAGAGCATCAGCCTCAGCCAGATATTTCCCGGCGACATCCGCGGGCTGAAGCAGTTTGATCAACCCGAGAACCGCCACGAAACACACCGCCCCGATGAGCACCCGGTTCCGCAGTTGCCGCTGTTTGCGAAGATTGATCTTTTTGAAAACCAGCGAGGAAATCCCGATTTTAATCCGCTGGCCGTTCTCCAGCGTCGCCCGCTTGACCTTGATGCCGTCCACAAAGGTTCCGTTGCTGCTGTCCAAATCTTCCAGGGTATGGCGCTCCCCTTCGCCGGTGATTCTGGCATGATAAATGGACACAGCATCATCAAGCAGGACAATATGGTTGTCCAGTCCCCGCCCAATCAGTAGCGGCGATGCCCAGTTGGACACTTTGCCGCCTGCAAACGGCCCCTCCACAATCGTCAATTGAACGTTCCAATCCGTCTGCCCCGACGCGGCTACGGCCTTTTTGACAGGAGCCGGACCGTTCGCCTTTTTGTATTCCATCACGCGGGTCGCCCCGCCCTCGGACTCGTCGGCTTCCGCCGGGGACTGGTCCAGGATGAACTTCAGCCGCGTGGCGCCAATGTCAATCTCATCGCCATCATTAAGCCTTTTTCGTTCCACCAGCGGAGCGCCGTTGAGCACCGTGCCATTCCGGCTGCCCCTGTCCCGGAGCCAATACGCATCGTCAGCGCGTGTTATCTCCCCGTGCTGGCGGGACGCCATGAGTTCATCGTCAAGGACCAGGTCGCACTGCGACGACCTGCCAAACACGAAGACATCCTTGTTGACGGCCACCTTTTTCAGTTGTCGCTTCTCTTTTGTCACCAGTAGCGTAGCGTTCATTAAATCCTCATTTCTTCACCGACAACCGCCGGACCAGCTGGCTGGTTTCCTGATAGATGGAATCATTCCTGTCAGGGATCATCTGCAGCAATTTACTGGCCGCCCAGTATGCGGCTTCACGATCGCCTTCCTTCATAGCGCGGCTGATCTCAAAGCGCTGCTGCTGGATCGCCTGGGAGTACAAGCCCAGGGCCGTTCTCAATGCTATGGCCGCGTCCTGGTAGCCCCTCGCCCGCTCTGGCCGGGCTAGTGACAGTTGCAGGGCCAGCTTGTACTCCCCGATGGCCCGGGCCAGATTGTCCTGCTTGACGTTTCTGCCCGCCACAAGCGCATCCCCGACTCGTTTATGCTGGTCAATCAACCGGGCAAGTCCCTCGGGATCGGCCAACCCCATCTTCTGCATGGCATCATCCGGAAGGGGAAAATCCAGGGCCATTTGCGGTTCCGACAGTGCAAAGCCCGTTAATAGCGTGGAGAACAAAGAAGCCTGCTGCGGGTAGCAGGATAATGAACTGCAGCACTCCACCACCATGCGTACCGCACCATGTATCAGATAGAGCCCTTTTCCCTTCCCGCCCTTGACCTTGAATCCGTAAAAAACACAGGACACGTCATTCACCTTCATCGCCTTGGAACCGAGGAAAACGTGGTTGGATTCCGCCGAGCGCTGAAACTGAAGGAAGCCTTCCGTCAACCCTGTTGTCTCGTACTGGGCACTCCGCTCGACATTCACGCGCAACCGCGTCCACACAGCGCCATCGAGTCTGCCCTGTCCAACATTCAACGGAGTCTCGGGGGTGGCCTGAAAACGCGACCATGAGCCGGGATAGGACATGCTGAACGCATACACGGGGTCGGCATAGCGCTCCAAGGCACCGTCTGCGACCAGTTCGGGCGTCCTGGACAAGGCAATCACGACAAGCGCTACAACCAGTACCGCAGCAAAGGCTACAAAACCCAGAATAAGTGCCTTTTTGCGGGACCGGTTCACGGGGGTCGGCGGAGCCTGCCACTTGGGCAGATCATCGGGATTCAGCATGCGGGTTTGCTCCCCGACGATCCCCCGTGTGGCTTCCGGTTCGGCGTCACCTTCATCCCCCGCCTGAAACTCATCCATCCGCTCCACGAACTTCGTGCCGCTTGTCCCGACAGAGAGCGGCTTCATGTCATCCTGCCGCGCCTCGGACTCATCGGCCACCTCCTCGTAGCGGATCCGGAGGTCTCCCACCTCAAGGATATCCCCGTTGCTTAGAGAGACCACGCCCTTCAGCCGTTTCCCGTTGAGATTGGACCAGCGCGAGCTCTTATCCTCGACAAACACATGGTCATCCTGGGTTTGCAGTTCAAGATGGTGGCGCGACACCCTGGGATCCTCAATCCGGAGATTGGCTGAACTGGATCGGCCGATGACGAACACAGGGCATTCCACAGGCACACACCGTCCGGACTCCCCGCCGGTTAATATGACGAGCCTTCGCTTCATGGCACTCTCTTATTTGACATAGCTGGTAATCATCTGGATAAACACCGGAGCCAGGATCATCAGAAAGACCGCGGGCATGATGCATAACACCAATGGTGCCAGCATCTTTACGGGAGCCTCCTGGGCCGCTTTCTCCGCACGCTGCGCGCGCCGGATGCGCAGCATATCGGACTGCACCTTCAAAACCGGCCCGATACTCGCACCCAGACGGTCCGCCTGGATGAGCGCGGACACCACGGCGCCCAGGTCCTGGAGATTCACACGGTTTGACATCTCCCGCAACGCTTCCCGCCGGGGCCGCCCCAGTTCAATCTGATTGAAGAAAAACGAAAGTTCATCCTTGAGCGGGCCGGGCCGGTGCTTCTCCACCACGCGCCTCAGGGCGGTCAGGAAATCCAGGCCCGCCTCGACTGAAATCGTAAGCAAATCCAATGTATCGGGAAGCTCCAGGGAAATGGCCCTTTTGCGCCGGACCGCCCGCTCGCCGACATTCATGGCGGGGAAAATAAAGCCGGCGGTCATGAGTCCCAGATACACGAGGATCTGCTTGGGTCCCTCGAACAGGAAGTCGAAGATCCCCAATTGATACAGCACAACACCCCACAGGAGTGGAAACAGGATCATCGAGACAACCTGAAGGCCCAGGAGCTCAAGCCCCGTCAGCCCGCCCGGCTGCCCCGCTGAAATCAGCACGGCGTCATGATGCTTCACATACTGGAGCCCGAAATTCCCTAATTGCCCGCGAACCGCTTCCCCCACCGTCGAAAACATCTGTCTGAGTTTGATATTCATGGGATCAATACTTCACATCCGCGATTTTCCGGACCCAGATGTACCCGACCACATCCAGGACTACCACCAGGACCAACGCCAGCACCCCGTAGAACGTGGTCCACATGAGCCGCATCAGCTCCGGGTTGACCTTCATTACAAAGAAGCCGAACACGTAGGGCAGGAGCCCGACAATCAGCGCCTGGAGCCGGCCTTGCGCAGTCAGGGAATCCGCCTTGCCGCCCAGCACCTTGCGTTCGCGCACCATGAACACGATGCGTTCAAAAACTTCGGCCAGATTCCCGCCCAACTGCCTCGTGATCTGGATCGCCGAGACAGCCAGGTCCAAATCGGCATCACGGGTACGGGCCACGCAATTCCGCAACGCATCATCCAGATCAACGCCCACCCGGTACTCCCTCCGGATAAGCTCAAACTCCTGCGAGATTGGCGCCGGCATTTCCTCAATGAGCATGTCAATTGCCTGCTGCAGCGTGAAACCCGCGCGCATGCCGTTCGCCATCAGCACCAGGCCGTCGACAAGCTGCTCGCTGAACGCGCGCCTGCGCTTGATCCGCATCACCAGTATCACCAGTTCGGGAACGAAATACCCGAGTGCCCCCATGATGATAGCCACCACAAACGGAGCAGGCGGCGTCGCTTCCCAACTGAGAAGCAGCCCGATAATACCCATCGCGAACGAGACCCCCCACTTGACCTTGTGCAGACTCTCCACGGAGATGAAGATGAACATCTCATCCAGCCGGCGGGCCATCTGCTCCTTCTGCCGGGAGCCGGTTTGCTGCACCGCCGACTGCACAGGACGGTAAATCAGGAAGAAAATGGCCACCGCGGCGGCAAAGCCCAATAGCAGAATGAGTTCCAACATAGTTTAAGACTCCGATGTGGGTACAAACATGGCCATATCGACGTCCAGCCCCGCCAAACGTAACTCCTCAACAAACGAGGGAATGACCCCGGTAGCGGAATACACGCCTTCAATCAGTCCTTCGTCCGTGATGCCCGTGCGCCGGAAGGTAAAAATCTCCTGCAAACTGATCTCCCCCTCATACATCGAGGCCACTTCAGCAATGGAGGTTATCTTGCGCGTCCCATCCGAAAAACGGGAGATCTGGACAATGAGGCTCACCGCCGAAAAGATCAGCTCCCGGATGGCTTTCAGGGGAAGGTCCGTCCCGGCATAAAGCACGAGGTTTTCCAAACGCCTGACCGCATCGACCGGGGAATTGGCGTGCACCGTCGTCAGGGATCCATCATGCCCGGTATTCATGGCCTGCAGCATGTCCAGCGCCTCGCCGCCGCGGCATTCCCCGACCACAATCCGATTGGGCCGCATCCGGAGTGAATTCTTCACCAGATCACGAATGGACACATCCCCTTTCCCCTCGATGTTCGGGGGGCGCGTCTCCAGCCGCACCACATGATCCTGCGGCAGGCGCAACTCGGCCGAGTCTTCAATGGTCACAATGCGCGTTCCGTCCGGGATGAATGACGCCATGATGTTGAGCAGTGTGGTTTTTCCAGAGCCCGTGCCGCCTGATATCACTGTGTTTTTCGCTGCCAGCACACCGACCCGCAAAAAATCCGCCATCGGCTGCGTCAGGCTCCCGTACCCCACCAGGTCGTCAATCACAATGCGCTTCTTTGGAAATTTCCGAATGGTCAGGGTCGGACTGTCCAGGGCCAGCGGCGGAATGATGGCATTGACGCGGGAACCGTCCTGAAGACGCGCATCAACCATGGGGCTGCTCTCATCGATACGCCGTCCGATCGGCCCGACAATCCGCTCGATCGCCGTGAGGATCTCGTTCTTACTCAGGAATATCTTGGACGACTTTTCAAGGCGCCCCTTGCGTTCCACGTAGATATTCTGGGGCCCGTTGACCATGATTTCGGTCACATCGCCGTCGGCCAGCAGATCCTCCAGGGGGCCCAGCCCCAAGGCCGCGTCCAGAACCGCCTTTTTCAGTTCCCCCCGGTCATACCCCGCTGGAATTTCCTTTTCGCGACCCTTGATCAGCCGGTCCAGAACCTCGCCCGCGCGCTGGCGAAGCGATGTGTCGGCCATCTGGGACAGGGTCAGTTTCTTGAGGTTCAGCTCGGCAATCAGCAAGCCATGGAGCACCCGCCGGAACTCCTCCATGGTCGCCTCGGCTTTTTCCTCAAACACCTGGACGCTTTCGGAAAAAACAAACCGGTACTTGCCAAGTTCGAACTCATCGCCAGGCGCCAGGATATTCTGGACTATCCGGTTCTTCCTGAGGGTGGTGCCATTGGTGCTGCCGAGATCCTGCAGCCAGAAGACTTTCCCCCGCGCCACAATCTGGGCGTGCTTGTAAGAGACGTTCTTGTCGCGCAGAATGACATCACATTCGGTCGACCGGCCGATCAGCAGCCGCTCCCCGGTAATGTCAACCTGCTCGCCGCTGTATTCCCCGCCCGATATGACAACAACCGCCATGTGTACCTGATTTCAATAAACCGCCTCAGGGCGCTGCCGGTTTTTCGTTCAGAAGATGCTCCCGCTCCTTACTGAAGGCAGGCGAATTGTCGGCCTGCGGGAAAATGGGCTTCGGCGAAATCAGGACAATCAGCTCCCGGCTCTCAGTGGACTTCTGCTTGTTGCTGAAAAACATGCTCAGCACCGGAATATCCCCGAGAAGCGGCGTTTTCTCCTTGAACTGGGTGGCCAGAGACTGAACCAGCCCTGAAAGCATGATGCTCTCCCCGACCTTGCACATCGCCACGCTCTTCGTATCGAACTTCTCCAGCGAGAACGTCCCCTGCGGCTTGGCGCTGGGCACGCTCACTTCAATCGTCACTTCATTCATGATACGGTCACGCCCCTGCAGGGTCGGCTTGACCTTGAGAATGATCCCGTACTCGATCTTTTCCAGGCTTCCGGCATTGACACCGGACACGGCGAAGTAGGTTGCTCCGCCCGAATGGAACGTGCCTTCGCCACCGCTCTTGGTGCTCAGATGCGGCTGTGCGAGGATCTTGGCGGTGCCCGCCCCAACCAGCGCATTGATCTTGGCCGTCAGGCTGGCATTCACGCTGAAGCTGTTGACCGTCGGCGTCGCCGTCCCCCCCTTGAGATCGAAATTCCCCCCAATACTGGCGCCCTTCAACACATTATACCCGATGTCGCTCGCCGAGGACTTGTCCACCTGCACAAAATGAACATCCGTTTCGATCATGACCTCCTGCACGCGCAACAGGTTTTTCACGATCGGCACGCGCAGTTTGGCCATTTCGCCGGCGCGGGCCAGATCCGCATCGCTATAGACAACCCCTTCCAGGATAGCCGTATCTTCCGAGACGCGAACCTTGACTGTGTCACAGCCGATATCCCGCACGATAGCTTCCTCGACGTACTTGCTCATCTCCGTGCGGTCCAACTTGGCCATGTTCAGGATCACGCTCGCATAGGCTTCCGCCACTTTCATCACCCGGTCGTAATCGGACTTGGTCAGCACGCTGCCCTTCAGGACAATCTTGTTTCCCACCACTTTCACATCCAGCCCATCGACTTCCGACAGCAATTCCTTGATTTGACCAAGCAAGTTCTGGAGGTCGCTCGTGACTTGGATGGTATAGGCCAGGGCCGCCCCTTGCAGCCGTTCGACACGGAGATCCGTGGAGCCCTCGGCCAGGCCCTGGACCAGAACCGCCTTGCCGTCACCATCCGGACGGGCATCCGCCACGGCAGGATTGGCAACACTGATTCTCTGAACCCCTTCCGCCACGGCGATACGAGTGGTTGCCCCCTTGACAACCACCACATTCTCAGCCCGGACCGGGCTCACTAGAACAACGCTCAATCCGATACACAACGCCACCGAATGGAATGCCTTCATGTCATTTCTCCCCTTGGGTTCTGTTTGTGTTCAACACCGGCACGGACTCCGACTTTGACCCCTTTTGAACCTCGATGATCCGCATGGCCCGTTTCCCGTCCAAATCGCCGACAATGGAGTCGATGGCCTCGAACGTAACCCGGGGCAATTCCGCGCGGGGCTTGACGTCCACCGCGCCATCCCGGCGCAGAACCGCGCCCAACTCGCCATGCGAGGACGCGAACATCAACAGTTGGGCCTCCGGCAAGGTCAGCGCGAGTGTCAAATCCCCCCCACCCCCGCGCGTCTCGGCACCAAAGGAGTCTCCCAGGGCAAGGACCGTTACGTTTTGCAACAAGACGACGTTCACCATATCCGATCCCTGCCGCCAGGTGGCCGATGAGTTAGGAACGGTCTGGGTGGGCTTCGGAACGGCAAATGAACCGATAATGTCAATGTGATCATTGGGTAGAATCAGGCCGCTCTTGACGCCTTTTGCAATGGCGACCGTGAATGCGCCCTCTCCTGCGGGAATGGCACCGGACAATCCGCCCTTGGCCTCGCTCACCATATCCGACCAGAGCACAATCTGGCCCGCCTTGACCGCAACCCTTAACTTGCGCCCCAGAATCTGCTTTAACTCGGTACTCCCCTTGATGGCTTGCGCGGGAATGAATTGCTCAGGAACCTCTTTCGGCGCAAACATATCCATCGTCAGTTCAGTCCCCGCCGCGATGTTCACGCGAGCCGCCACAACCGGCGACCCTTTCAGCTTATCCTTCGTACTCTTTTCCACACGCTTGACGTACGAATTGACCGAGAATATCGCCAGAACGCCGATGATGACGGCAATAATAATAGGGAGTCGATTTTTCATTGAGCCTCGTTCCTTGAAATTGCGGGGCGCGGAGAGGTCTCCGCACTCCCAACACAAATGCCTTCAATACAAGAAATAGCAACGAATTACTCGGTGCCCTTGTCGGCATCCTTGTCAAACGAGTTCATCGAGTCCGTTTTCTTGGCCTCATCCTTCAGGGATGCGGCGGCCGCCGTCGACTCCTCGGAATCCGGCTTTCCGGAAAGCGCGGCACCCTCACGCGAGAAAACGCCCTTGATTTGCTTGCCGAATAGTCCTGCTATCAAGAGACAGCCGATCGCGATTACGGCAATGATAATGATGTACTCCGTCATCCCCTGTCCCGACTTCGATGTACGTGCTTTCATGAAGGGCTTCCTTTCGTGTTGCATTAATAACCTTGCCGCGATAGTAGAGCCTCATTATTATGCCAACAAGATATTTTTTCATTTAGGATCTGTGACGTTTCGCAAAAGCGAGAAAGGGCTATTATGGCAATCTTGGAGGTTGTTCAAAAGGGACAAGCGACACGTCTTTTCAAGTTTGACTGCGCCCTGATTTCCATAGGGTTCAGTCCGCAGGCGGTTTTGGCACTTGAACCATTCAGCGAAGACGCTTCGGTTCTGAACCTCGACATTCGGGCCGACGGCTCCTGTATCGCCACACCTGCGCACAACCCGGATTCTTTCGCTATCAATGGCACGCCGTGTTCAGCAGAGATTCCGATTCATGCGGGCGACACAATTGTGACGGGCGACTATCGCATCACCATAAAAAATATCGCCCCCGGAACTCCGCATCCGCCCACTTCTGAATCAAAACAGGCCCCGGGCCCTTCTTCAGAGTCAGAAAGCGCCCGGAAACCAAAGGGTAAGGGTTCCGGCTCGTCCAAAGCAAAGACCTCCTTCCTGTATTTGTTTTTCGCCCCCGTTCAAGAGTTCTTGCAGGATGACGACGTGTCGGAAATCCTGATCAATGGTCCGAAGCAGATCTATATTGAACGGAAAGGGAAACTGACGCCAACCCCGGCACAGTTCATCAATGAACAGGCCTTGCAGGCGGCCGTCATGAATGTGGCCCGCAGTGTGGGGCGGTTTTTCAACGCCGATAACCCGCAATTGGACGCACGTTTGCCGGATGGCTCACGGTTGCATGCCGTCATGCCTCCGCTTTCACGGGCAGGAACCGTTGTGGCAATCCGCAAATTCCGCCGCGAGAAACTGACTCTTGCGAAATTGCTTGAGTTCGGCAGCATCACCCCTGATGGGGCCAAACTTCTGGATGAGGTCGTGAAGTCAGGCAAAAACATCATTGTCTCGGGGGCCACCTCGTCGGGTAAAACCTCCGTCCTGAACGTGCTCAGTGCCCTGATCCCCGATAACCAGCGCATTCTGGTCCTGGAAGACGCCAGTGAACTCCAGTTGCAGCAGACTCATGTGGCATGCTTCGAAACCCGCAAGCCCGATGAGCACAATAAAGGCGAGATCACCATCCGGGATCTGCTCAAGTCCGTCCTGAGGCTTCGTCCGGACCGGATTATCGTTGGAGAAATCCGGGGCGGCGAAGCGCTCGACATGCTTCAAGCCATGAACACCGGCCACGAAGGCTGTATGTCCACCATCCATGCCAACAGCGCCAGGGACAGCCTGTCCCGACTGGAAACGTGTTCCCTGTTAAGCGGTGTTGAAATCCCCCTGGCGGTCATCCGGGAGCAGGTCGCCTCCGCCATTGATATTGTCGTTCAAACCGCCCGCCTTCAAGATGGCACGCGCAAGATCACCAGTATCACCAGGGTGCTGGGGCTTGAGCAGGGCCAATATAAGCTGGAGGACATCTACTCGCTTCCTGGCGTTCGCGTGGGGAAATGAGGATCTGACTTGTCCTGTTGAAATCAGGGATGCTATTGATAGTAGGTAAGAACAGGATCGTTGTGCCTGGGGGGCGGGTGTCTTTTGGTTAAGGAATAGACGTTATGCGTTCACTATTTATTCGCACGGTTGCCGGGAGTGTTGTGGTGCTGGCGCTTTCCGGTTGTAGAACGAGCAATCGGGTGCCGGATTATCTCCCCCGCGAGGTCAACGCCAACCAGGTTGGGAATGCGGTGGTATATGAAACCAATGATCCGCGGAATAACCTGGTTCAGGGTTCCACCACCCAGGCTCCTACTGCGGCGGTATCCGCGGTTTCACCGGCGGTCCTGGCGGAAGGAGGCTTGAAACGCCGCACGCTTTATGGCCAGCCTGAAGGGGTCTCCATCTCCGACAAAGGGTTGCGTGAGGCCACGCTTATCTGGGCCCTTCCTCATGACGAGGTCTACCGGTACCGGATCGAGCGGTCAGAGTCGCCCGCCGGCCCATTCGAGAAAGTGGAGGAATTGTCGCCACAGAAATTACAGTATCGCGACAAGGGCACATCCGAGGCTCCCTTAAAGGACAATACATCCTACTATTACCAGATCACCGCGGTTTTGGATCGCGACGGCCGGGAGAGCATTCCCTCCAAGCTGGTCAAAACACTCACCGCGCCACCCCCGCTCGCACCACTGAACGTCAAAGCGGTTGCCTCGGGCTCGCGCGCCGTGACCGTCACCTGGGATGCCTCGCAATCTGATGGCGTCACGGAATATCGGGTGGAAAGGGCGCTGGCCGCAGGCCCCGGCCCCTTTGAACGGATTGCACAGGTTCGTTCGCCGAAGTTGGTTGACGGTGGAACCCCGGCTTCAACGCTCAAGGACAGCACCAAGTACCTCTACCGGGTTGTGACGCTCAACCGTGTGAATTCCGAAAGCCCCGCCTCTGAAGCGGGCGGGGTTATGACCTTGCCCCCGCCTGCGGTCGTCCAGAAGGTATCCGCGGTTTCGGAGGAAGTGCGTTGCGTGCCGGTTGCCTGGGCTCAGAGTCCTGAATCCGACGTGGTGCGTTATGATGTCTACCGGGCCCGCGCGGCGGAGGGCCCCTTCGACAAAATCGGCGCTGTCCAAAGCCGATCCACAGTGTCCTATCTGGATGGCGGCGCCAATCCGGGAAATCTTGAGGATGAGGCCCTGTATTTCTACCGGATTCGCGCCGTGAATGCGGTGACCTCCGAAAGCGCCGACTCCGAAACCGTCAAGGCGATCACGCGCAGTGTGCCCGCCGAAGTAAGCAATGTATCCGTCATCAGCAACCGACCCCGTGAAATTCCCGTGAGCTGGGCGGCTCATCCCGACAAGACAGTCCTGGGCTATGAGGTCTGGCGCTCGGAGGAGGGCGCCGACGAATGGATTCAGTTGAGCCGCATCAACGGGCGCGACGTCACCCGTTACCTGGATCGTGGTGAGATCAAGCCGAAGACCGGCCTGGGCCAGTTGAAGGATGCAACGGTCTATCACTACAAGCTCATCGCGTTCAACACCGCCCATATTAAATCTTCGGCATCCACTCCCGCGAGCGCACGGACCAAATACCGGCCTGTGATGCCTTCGGGGCTGACGGTGACCACTAATATGCCACTGGCCATCAAGTTGGACTGGGCGCCCAACCCGGAAAAAGACATAGGCACGTACGTGGTCGAGTACAGTGATGTGCCGGATGGTTCGTTCAAGAAACTGGTTTCGGTTCAGGCCTCACGGGAAAACCGGCTGTCGGCCAAGGACATGGCCCTGCCGTCCGGCGAAGTCCGGTACTACCGGGTCAAGGTCATCGATCAGGATGGACTGGAAAGCGACTGGTCGGGCGTGGCTCGCGGGGTCTCCAAACCGGTACCGGACGCCCCGGCCGCGCTTCAGGCCGAACCCTCCGGCACCACTGTGAATGTTACCTGGAAGGCTCCCGGACAACCGGATATCCGACATTATAAAGTCTGGCGCAAAAAGTTATTTGGCTGGGAACTTGTTTCCTCCACGGAACAGACCCACTACCTCTTTGAATTCACTGAATTGTCGAAGCCCATGACCATCTCAATCTCAGCGGTGGACAAGGACGAGCTCGAGAGCGGGCGGAGCGAGTCAATCGAAATTAAACCGGGGCTCTAAACTTGGATTGAGGCAGGTAACGTGTGAACACGACTTTTGCATATCTCTCGTCGGCTGAACTGACCGATGTCGGCCGGCGGCGTAAAAATAACGAGGACTCTCTGGTCAGAATCCCGGAAGCCGGACTCTATTGTGTCGCCGACGGCATGGGCGGAGTGCAGGGCGGCGAGATTGCCAGCAAGGCCTGTGTGGATGCTTTGCTGAAGGAATTCACTCAAACGCCCGACGCGGCTTTTGCCCTTACCGCAGAATCTTCGGCGCGCCTGGTCGAACGGGCCTTGAATGCCGCCAGCCAGTGGGTTAAGGACCGCGCCGAGGCACTGGGGTTCACCGGCACAGGGAGCACGGCCGTGGTGCTGGCCTTTGACCGGGTGAACCCCTCCCGCGGCATGGCCCTGCACGCCGGCGACAGCCGGGCTTACAGGTTGCGGGACAACAAACTAACCCCGCTGACCATAGACCACTCCGTGGCAGCGGCCGCCGGACTCCCTGATGACAGCTCCCTGCCACCCATGTTTCGCGGGGTCATCACGCGGGCCGTGGGGCTGGCCCACCATGTCGAGATAGAATCGACCCCTTTTGACGTGGCCCCGAACGACCTGTTCCTGTTGTGCTCCGACGGCTTGAGCAAAATGGTGAATGACCGCCACATCCAGAAACTGATTCGCAGAAACCAGGAGGCCTCCCTGGATGACATTGCCCGGTTACTGGTTGCCGAGGCCCTTGAAGCCGGAGGTGAGGATAATGTCACGGTGATTGTGATCCGGGTCTCGGATCGGCTCCCCCATGGCCCGACGATGGAGATTCCCCCGGAAACACGGGCTCTCGAGTCCCTAGTCTTGGCACCTCCGCCCGCCCCGGTAACTCCTCACAGCGAAGAGGACCGCGATGCCACCGGCCAGACGGCGGAAATGGTCAGTGCCACGGCCAGCACCCAGGCCGAGCGGGAGGGCGCGATCACTCCCTCAAATGACAGGATCGAGGGGCGCACCCCGAATTCCGGCGACCCTAACGGCAGGCAAGCCACTCCAACAACACCCGCGTCCGAAGGCCAACCGGAGCCCGGGGCCCATGCCCATCGCGTGATCACCCTGCTGGTGATTCTGCTCCTCGCATTGGCGGCAGGGGCTGCCATCTGGGGCTTTCAGAAATGGCGTGAGGGACAGCAATCCAACAGCGCCACCCTGGAGGAGGGTTCTTCGCCTTCCGTCACGGAACCACTGCAGGGGACTCAGGAATGACAGAAACCGACAAAGACCGGGTGGGAGCTTACGAACTTCTCGACCTCATAGGCGATGGCGCCCAGGGACGGGTCTACAAGGCGTGTTATCGCGGTGACGACGTCTCCAAGGTGGCCCAGGGCGAGATCGTTGCCATCAAGCTCATCCGCATTACCGGTGACGACGACAAGCTGCGCACCAAATTCCAGGCCCAGGCGGATATCCTCCGCCATCTCTCCCACAACAATATCGTCCGGTACCGTGACAGTTTTGCCTGGCATGCAGGGGAGTGGGACGAAGCCCAGTGCCTGGTCATGGAATTCCTTGAGGGGGAGCCGCTCTCGGAGCGTTTGAAAAAGACAAGCACCGGCCTTCCCTGGTCCCAGGTTGAGGGCATTTTCGAGCAGTGCCTGGCGGGCCTGATCCATGCCCGGGAACGGGGCATTACGCATCGCGACATCAAACCCTCCAATCTCTTCATTACCACGGATGGCCAGACCAAGGTCATTGATTTTGACATCGCCCGGCGTGACGACAGCGGACAGATGAGCACCGCCGGCTGGAAGGGGACGTTCGATTACAT
>CAZMSS010000033.1:0-19374 GCA_964568965.1 uncultured Verrucomicrobiota bacterium
CCTCTGCCTCACGGCTTCGTAGAGCAGGATGGTGGTGGCGGAGGCCACATTGAGGGAGTCGGCCTGACCCAGCATGGGGATCTTCACCTTCAGGTCGGCTTCGCTCATCCATTTGTCGGAGAGTCCGTATTGCTCGGTTCCCACCACCAGGGCCGTCCCTTTCTTCAGGTCAACGGCGTAGTAGTCAAAGTCGGTATGCGGGGTGGCCGCCAGGATTTGGATCCTGTGCTTGCGCAACCAGGTGAGGACTTCATCCGTAGTGGCTTCCACAACGGGAAGGGCGAAGAGTGTGCCGGTGCTGGCGCGGACAACGTTGGGGTTGTTGATGTCGGTGCAACGGTCGCAAACGATCACCGCATTGACCCCGGCGGCATCGGCAGAGCGGAGAATGGTGCCGAGGTTGCCGGGTTTTTCAATGGCTTCGGCCACAACGAGCAGGGGGTTCTCCGGCAGTTTAAGCTCGGACAATACCCAGTGGACTTGGGGCGCAATGGCAAGGAGCCCTTCCGGGCGATCCCTGTAGGACATTTTCTCAAAGACTGGCTTGGTGCATTCAAACAGCTCCGCGCCTGCCGCCCGGCACCGTTCAATGAGCGCGGGTTCATTGGTGCCCATGAAAAGCTCGGCGCAGGTAAAAAGCGCCTTGGGCAGATGCCGGTTGTCGAGGGCGCGCTTGAGTTCGCGATACCCCTCGATGATCATTTCCCCGCGCTCATCCCGGTCGGACCGTTGCCGCAATCCCACCACCGCTTTGACGCGGGGATTCTGCAGGCTCGTGATCAGCAGGGGTTTGGTCATGATGACCGGTGCTTATTTGAAGGTTACAATGGCAGTGCCTGTAACCTCGTATGCGGGGGAATTGCTTGTTCCTGTTCCGCTGCCTTCGATCGTGGAAGTGACATTTAATGTAACAGAGCCGCTCAGCGAGTCGCTTTTCGGGGCTGTATAGAGCACCTGACTTCCGGTGAGGGATGAGAGCGAGCCCTGGGCTGAGCTGGTGGTGCCGCTGGCACTGCTGCTTGAACCCTCAAGGGACCAGGTGTAGTGATACCCGCCGCTCACAGTAAAGGTCTGTGACTGGCCCGAGGAGAGGGTGGCTGAAGAAGGCGAAATGACAAGCGATTCAGTTGAGCTTGCCGTGTCGCATCCAGTCCATACCAGGGCGCCTGCCGCGCACAGCATGCAAAACAGACCACTGATGATCACCTGATATACCTTTTTTGTCATGGTTGGCTCCCGATTATAGCGGATCGATTAAATCCAGAATGGACTGGTCCCGTTCCTCTTTCTTCATCGTAGAATCAGTGCGCCGGTGTCTTTGAAGGACCGGTTGTTCAGCCCGTGGGGCAGGGGACTGGGGTTGAGGTGGAGCCGGAGGGACTTCTTCCCCTGAGTGTACGGGTTGGTCGGGTTGCGCCGGCGGCTGTGCGGGTTGCGGTTTGGGGGCAGGGGGCTGTTGTTGCGGCTGTGGCTGACGCCTCTGTTGCGGCTGCGGCTGCTGCTCGCGACGGATCGGGCCGCAGATGTTATTCAGGGCCTCCTCAAAGGTGGTGGAGCGGATATGGCGGATTCGCTCGCTACGGGCAAGCTTTTCCAGTTCCGGGTTATTGGTCGCCAGGACGGCGGAATGGCTCTTCTTGGCCCCGGCAATGGCTGCACTCACAACCTTTTTCATCTGGTCGGCAGTGGCATAGCGCGCGATGACCCCATCCTGGCTGGTTCCATCCGGAATTTTACGCGTTGGCCGCCCCGGGAATATCACCGTCACGGGAATGGACTCCTTGTTCACATAAGTCGAAAGCCGGCGGAGGAGTGAAATCTGGTCATTGGCGCCCAACTCCCCGTTCGGGGCTTCTTTTCCAGGGGCGTAAACATAAACCATGGCGGTTTTCCGCCCTTTAGAGGATTCGCCACGAATCCACGTCTTAACTGCATGTATAATTTGTCTCACGGCATCACTCCATATAGCTGGCCCTTACGATACCCGTTTGGAGTCGAATAGTAAATAGCAGATAGCGGATTGCCGCGCTTTGTGGCATAGTACATTTTTTGCCACCACTGTGGTGGCGGAGGGGTCATTGCATGAAACGAAGGATACTGGCCGTGGTGGTGTGTGTTGCCGCGCATTGTGCCTTGGGAGAGTCCGTCACGATTGATGGCGTGGCCGCTTTTGTCAACGATGCGGTCGTCACGGTGGGGGAGGTCAAGGATGCCATGGGCTCCATGATGCCCCAATTGAGGCAGCTTTACACGGGGGCGGACCTGGAGTCCCAGCAGAAGGAGCTCTATGCCGATGTGCTGGATGACCTGATCAACGCCAAGCTGATCATGAAGGCGTATGACGCTGATACCAAGCTCAACAAGGAAGGCGTTGAGAAGTATGTCGAGAAAAGGATCGGCGAATTCATCAAGGACAAGTACGACGGGGACCGTCAGGAATTCCTGAAGACCTTGCGGGATGCCCACATGTCCATGGATGAATGGCGCCGCCAGATGAGGGAACGCATCATTGTCGGCATGATGAAAAGCCGCGAGGTGGATGCCCAGGTGGTGATTTCACCCCGGGAGATCCGCCGGGTCTACGAGGAGAATCCCAAGAAGTATTTCCGTGATGAGAAGGCTAAGATCCGCGTCATCCTGGTCCAGGGTTCGATCAACGAGACCGAACGCACGGCGAAGGAGAAGACGGTTGGTGAGGCCCTGGAAAAAATCAGGGCCGGTGCCGATTTTGCGGATGTTGCGCGGACGATGTCGGAGGATGGCAAGGCTAAGGAGGGCGGGGACTGGGGATGGTATGATATTCGCGATTTGCGCCCCGAGTTGGCGAAGCCGGTTGCGTCACTCAAGAAGGATGCCGTCAGCGATATTCTCCGGATGGATGGGAACTATTACCTGGTCAAGCTGGAGGGGCGGCAGGCGGCGGGCCCCATTCCGTTTGAGGAAGTCCGCACGGCTATTGAAAGAGATTTGCGGCGTATGGAGGTCCGGCGCGTGACCGAGTTGTGGATGGCGCGGCTCAGGAAAGACGCCTATATCCAAATTGTAAAGTCATCCGCGCCGTGAAACTGACAAGCCCTTCGCAAGTCATTGCTTTGCTTCAGGAACACGGCCTTCAGCCGAACAGCCTGCTCGGTCAGAATTTCCTGATTGATGCCAATATCCGCGACATCATTGTTGCGGCGGCAGATCCACAGCCTGATGATGTGGTGCTGGAGGTCGGGCCTGGCTTGGGTGTATTGACGGAAAAACTGGTTGAACGGGCCCGGCGGGTGGTGGCCGTGGAAAAGGACCGCGGGCTCTACGATTTTCTCTGCCGCGAATACCCCGATCACCCCTCCCTTTCCCTGGTGAGGGGGGATGCTCTCGATCTGGATTCCGACTTTTTTGAACGGGAAGGCATCACGACCCTTGTATCCAATCTCCCGTACTCGGTCGGTAGCCGGATCCTGATGAATGTCTTTGCCTTGCCTCTTCCCCCCCGTCGCGTTACGGTTACCGTCCAATTGGAGGTGGGGGAACGATTGGCGGCCGCTCCCGGTGCTGAGGAACGCGGCCTGCTGGGGGTCTGGGCGCAGCGGGTCTATGAGGTGGAAACCGTGAAGGTCATCAGTCCCAACTGCTTTTATCCGCGACCCAAGGTCAAGTCAGCGGTGGTTAGGATGACGCGGTTGCCGGACGCCCGGATCCAAGAGGGGAACCGGAAGCTGTTCGCCGCCCTGACCAAGGAGGCCTTTGCCTACCGGAGAAAGCAGATGGCGACGATCATGACGAAGTCGGCGGCCCGTTTTGGCATCAGCCCGGAGCGGGCGATGGCGGCTCTGGGGCAGACCGGGCTGGATCCAAGAATCCGACCGGAAATGATCACGGTTGACCAGTGGCAGGCCCTGGCGGATGGACTTCTGAAATAAAATATTTGAGTTGTGAGATTGAAGACATGAGTGGCGAGACACTGACCCCGATGATGGCGCAATACCGGCAGATTCGCGGAAAACTGCCGGAGAATACCATTCTGTTTTTCAGGCTGGGTGATTTCTACGAGATGTTTTTCGAGGATGCCAAGGAGGCTTCCAGTATCCTGGACATCACGCTGACCCGCCGCCAAGGCATCCCCATGTGCGGCGTGCCGTTTCACGCGGCGGACGGCTATCTGGCAAAATTGATCCGGGCCGGCAAAAAAGTCGCCATTTGTGACCAGGTCGAGGATCCCTCCATGACCAAGGGCATTGTCCGCCGCGAGGTAACCGGCATCGTCACGCCGGGAACAATCATGCAGGACACGATTCTGACTTCCGTTCAGAACAATTACCTGGGCGGATTCTGCCGTTGCGGCGAGGTGTTTGGGATGGCGATGCTGGATATATCCACGGGCGCCTTCTGGGTGGAGGAGTCGAAGGACGCCGCCATGCTGGCCGAGTCCCTGAGGCAATTCGCTCCCCGGGAGTGCGTGGTTCCCTCCGAACAGATGGGCGACCCCTTGATGAAGTCGCTGATGGCTTCGCTGGGCGGGATTGTCGTCAGCGGCGGCGAGGACTGGGTGTTCCGTTATGATGTGGCCCGGGACCGCCTTATCCGCCACTTCGCGGTGCATTCTCTCGACGGGTTCGGCTGTGAGCATAAACCGGCCGCCGTGGGGGCCGCCGGTGGCATCCTGTACTATGTCCAGGAGGAATTGAAACGTGATGTGAAGCATGTCCGGTCGCTCCGGGTCACCAATCCGGCGGAAATGATGATGTTGGACCAGGCCACCTGCGCCAATCTCGACCTGATCCCCCGGCGAGCAGAGGAACGGCGTGGCTCCGTGACACTCTTGGGAACCCTGGATGAAACCAAAACCCCGATGGGTGCCCGGCTGATGCGGGACTGGATCCTGCGGCCCTTGGCCGAAGTCAGGGGGATTGAGCGGCGTTTGGATGCGGTGGAGGCCCTGACCCTTGACCGGACATTGCTTCATGAAATCCGTGACCGTTTTTCAGGGATCCGTGACCTGGAGCGACTGGTGGCGAGGCTGAGCGCCGGCAGCGGAAATGGCCGCGATCTGCAAGCGATGGGGTCCTCGCTGGAGGCCCTGCCGGGCCTCCGGGGGCTGGTGGCGGGGCATCGGGTCGAGATGTTGAGGATCCTCGGCGAGGAGATGGTCCCCCTGCCGGAGGTGGCTGAACTCATCGGGCGGGCGATTGAAGATGAACCGCCGGTGGCATTGAAGGAGGGGGGCATCATCCGGAAGGGGTTCAATGCCGAGCTTGACGACCTTCGTGTGGCGGCATCCGAGGGGCGCCAGTGGTTGGCTGAATTCCAGTCCCGTGAACAGGCGCGCACGGGCATCAAGACCCTGAAGGTCCGCCACAACAAGGTTTTTGGCTATTATATTGAAATTTCAAAAGGGCAGCTGGCCCACGTGCCTGATGACTATATCCGCAAACAGACCCTCGTGAATGCCGAGAGGTTTGTGACCCCCGAGCTGAAGGAGTACGAACGCAAGATCATGGGCGCCCAGGAGCGGTCCATGGCTCTGGAATATGACCTGTTTGTCGGGATCCGGGAACGGGTGGTGGAGAAAACCGCCGAAATCCAGCAGACGGCCTTTGCCCTCGCAAATCTCGATGTGATCGCCTCGCTGGCCGAGCGGGCTGTGATGGGGCGGTACGTCCGCCCCCGGATCAACGGCGGGGGAAAGGTGTGGATCAAGGATGGGCGGCACCCCGTGGTTGAGTCCATGGCCGAGGCCGAGCGGTTTGTCCCGAACGATACCCTGCTTGACAGCGACGACCACCAGTTGATCGTCCTGACGGGGCCCAATATGGCAGGTAAATCAACGTATATCAGGCAGGTTGGCCTGATTGTCATCATGGCCCACATGGGGTCTTTCGTGCCTGCCGCCGAGGCTGAAATCGGCGTGGTGGATCAGGTTTTCACGCGGGTTGGGGCGAGCGACGACCTGGCGCGGGGACGCAGCACCTTCATGGTGGAAATGCAGGAAACCGCCAACATCCTCAACAATGCGACTCCCCGAAGCCTGATCATCCTCGATGAGATCGGGCGGGGGACGAGCACCTTTGACGGCATCAGCATTGCGTGGGCCGTGGCAGAGTATCTGCACAATAACGAGAAGGCAAAGGCCAAGACCCTGTTTGCGACCCATTACCATGAATTGACGGATCTGGCCCTGACCATGCGCGGGGTTAAGAACTACAATGTGATGGTGAGCGAACGGAACGACCAGATTGTATTCCTGCGCAAGATTGTGGCTGGCGCGGCGGATAAGAGTTACGGGATTCAGGTGGCCCGCCTGGCCGGGTTGCCTCCGGAGGTGATTGACCGCGCCAAGGAAATCCTAACAAACCTCGAGGAAGGCGAATTCAGCGAGGCCGGACAGCCCAAACTGGCGCGACACAAGCGAAAAGGGCGCGATAACGGCCAGATGTCGCTGTTCGGGTAAGGAATAAAAAAGGCCGGGGTTTTCACCCCGGCCTTGAGTCATCACTGCTGCTGAGTGTTACCAGCTGCGTTCGCGGCGCTCGCCGCCACCGAAACCACCACCACCACCGGAACCACCCTCAGCGCGCGGGCGGGCTTCGTTCACCTTCATCTTGCGACCGCCCATGTCTTTGTCGTTCAGGCTGTCGATGGCCTTCTGGGCCGCGGCGCTGTCAGGCATCACCACGAAGCCAAAGCCCTTTGAGCGGCCGGTTTCGCGATCCTGAATGATGTTGACGGATTCAACCACACCGTACTGTTCGAATTGTACGCGCAGATCATCCTGAGTTGTTTGATACGGCAGATTTCCAACGTAAATATTCACCTTGTCTGTACTCCTAAAAACTTCTTCAAACCAATTTCATTAACACACTACTTAAACCACTTGCCATTTTCTGTCTTCGGTCTCCAGCCTGCCCCTTCACCTCCGTCAATCACCAGACCTAACCACTAGTCCGATACGCTAAAAAACATATAGAATATGCATCCCCCCTGCAACATAAATAATTGAGGGGGCGGGTGGGCCTTGCATCCCCACAACGTCTGCCTCCACCGACTCAAGGTCGGTGGGTCGCTAGAGGGTCGCCAAATGGAAGATGTGCCCTCTGAACCCAGAACCCTGAACCCTTATTTCTTGTCCCGGGGCTTGACCCAGAAATCAGAGCCGGGGCCCTCTACCTTCAGGAGAAGGGCGTGAACATTGGCAACCGGTATACTGGCCTCGATCCGCGCGGCCAGGCAACGGGGATCGGTCGAAATCCAGGCCCATATCTTGCCTTTTCTCACAAACAGCCCGTTGAAGGCGGCCTCCGGTTCTATCTTGACGCAAGCCACGTCGTTATAGGCGTCCAGATCCACCGTCTCCTTCTTTTTGATGTTCAGCCACAAATCATAGATCTTCTCGTCCGCCATGACCCTGAAATGCTCCCGATGCCCGGGTTCAAAGGGCTGGCCCCGCATGGCGAACATGAACGTCGGGATGTCGCGGGTGTCCGGTTCGATCTTGAAAATACGTTTCTTGCCCGTGAGCTTGGACTCCCAGCGGGCGATCAGGTTGGTCCGGTCGAACACCGTGACCTCGTGGTAGCGGTGCGAGCCCTCACTCATGTTTTTGCTGAACTGGACGGGGAGGAAGGGGCCGGGATCGACAAGGCTTTCGATGGTGTCGTCAACGGGGTAAATTTTTTCGATCACCTTGTTTGAGATCGTCCGCATACGGATAGCCAGCAGACGGCGGCCATCAACAGCCTCCGTCCATTCCGTCCAGACGATGGCCGTGCCCACGGGAATGAATCCCCAGTAGAGCTGGTAGGTCAATTTTTCCCCCACCGGCCAATTGAATCCCTGGAGGCAATTGGTGTCGGGTGCGCCCCAGGCGGTCGTGATGAAAAGGAACCCCAGCGCCAGCCATGACACAATAGATCGCATGGCGGAAGCAAAGCATCAAAGTCCTTTGAATGTCAATCCGTCTTCACGTGGCTGATGGCGGGGATATGGGCACTCAATACGCACTAAATTGACAATCTTCCGTTAAACTGGCAGTCTTTGACCGTTATGCCAACAGGTCTAAAACAACAGGGAAGTCCGCATATTGTTCTCGGGGTCACTGGTTCCATCGCAGCCTACAAGGCGGCTGAACTGGTGCGCCTGATGCAGCGCAAGGGCTGGCAGGTGTCCGTCGTGATGACCGCCTGCGCCGCGGAATTCGTGACCCCTCTCACCTTTCAGACCCTGTCCCGCAACGCGGTCGGCATGGGGCTGTTTGAGGAGAAGGACGGCTGGCATCCCGAGCATATTTCCTATGCCGACCGTGCGGATCTGGTCGTGATCGCGCCCTGTACCGCCAACGTGATCGCAAAAATGGCGCATGGGCTTGCCGATGACCTGTTGACCTGCACGGTGCTGGCCACCGGCGCCCCGGTGCTCGTGGCGCCCGCCATGAACGACCGCATGTGGGCCCATCCCGCCACCCGGGCGAACGTGGACCTCCTGCAGTCGAGAGGCGTGTCGTTTGTGGACGTCGGTTCAGGCGATCTCGCCTGCGGGCGCGAAGGTGCGGGACGGCTGGCGGAGCTGGATGTGATTATGTTGAGGGCCGAGGCGATTCTGCAGAAACAAAAGCGTTGAAAGGAGTCTTGCCATGTCAAAGAACGTGTTGATTGCGTTGATCCTGATTGCGTTAGCAACCATTGTCCTGATTTTCAGCCGGGACCGGGTGACCGTCAGCTTGGTTTTCACCGAGGTGCGGGCGATTGCGTCCCTGGTGTATTTGTTCTTCATCGGTTTAGGTGTGACAATCGGCGTCCTGCTTAAATAGTGTTTCCCGATGAGCGGCATCCATTTGACAGGGTTTGAGCTGATCGCCAAGATCGGCGAGGGGGGCATGGGCCAGGTGTGGAAGGCCCGGCAGCTTTCACTGGACCGGATTGTCGCGATTAAATTGCTGTCGGCCCGCTACAGCAAGGATCCGGAGAGCGTCAGGCAGATTTTCCAGGAAGCCCGGACGGCGGCAAAGCTGAAATATCCCGGGATTGTCCAGGTTTACGACGCCAGCGAGGAGAACGGGAACTACTACTTCGTCATGGAGTTTGTTGACGGGTGCAACGTCGGCGAATGGATCAAGCGCAAGAAAGTCCTGTCGGTGACGGATGCCCTTGTGGTGGCCGAGTCGGTTGTGGCCGCCCTGGACTATGCCTGGCGTACCGCAGGACTCATCCATTGCGACATCAAGCCGGAGAATCTCATGGTCGACCAGGATGGCACCATCAAGGTGGCCGATCTGGGGTTGTCGCTGACCCGGGATTCCGACGTCTCCCAGCCATCCGATGAGATCGCGGGGACTCCAGGGTATATCTCGCCCGAACAGGTTCAGGGTGAGAGGGAGTTGGATTGCCGGACCGACATTTATGCGCTGGGGTGCTGCCTGTACCAGATGGTGACGGGGCGCCGGCCGTTCATGGAGCTGTCGGATCATGAGGCCATGGAGGCTCAGATCACATCGCAGGTTCCCGATCCCCGTGACATTGTTCCCGGGATCCCGTTGTCCGTCTGCTGTCTCATTGAGCGCATGATGGTGAAAGACCGTGATAAGCGCCTCAATGACTGGGAGGCAGTCCTGGCCGAATTGCATCGGGTTCAAAAGGGACAGTTGCCCTCCGGGGCCCATCCCGGGCCCGGCGAGAGCACGATGCAGCGGAAGATCTCAACCAAGGTCGTGGCCACCACAGGGGAAACGGGTGCCCTTCCGAAGGCCCCTTCTAAAGAGTCGCCAAGGATGCTTGTGATTCTGCTCCTTCTGGCGGGGGCGGCCCTGGGCTTGTTCCTGTTCTCGAAGAAGTATGAGAAGAATAAGGCGGCATCCCTTCCGGCGGAGCCCGCCATTCCCGAGGTTTCAGTGCCTGTGACCCCGCCCCCGGGGGGGGCGCCAACGGACGCGACGAAGTCCCCCGGACAGGGCGAAGAGCCGATTGTCCCGAAACCGGTCGTACACCACCCTGTGGTCAAGGTCCAGACTTTGGAAAGCACCCTGGCCGAGATCAAGCGGACCGCAGATGATTTTGAGGCGGATGGCGCCTTTGAGGAGGGCATCAGGTGGCTGGAGCAATACTCGGGGAAGTTTGCCCGCGAAACAGCATCCACCCGGGTTTCCCTCGCCGGGGCGCTCCGTAGAAAAATTGATATGCGACAGGAGGAAGGCGATTGGCAGGCCCTGATGAAGGATGTGACCGCCTCGCTGATCTCTGCGAAATACTCTTCGGCCCGCCAGCGCGTGGAGACAGCCCTCAAGGATCTGAAGTGCCGGAAGCACCGTGATGAACTGGTGGCGGTGGCCGGGATTCTCGGCGGGCTGGGGACATTGAACGACAAGCTTCTTGAAACCTTCGCAGCGGATGCCGGCAAGGTCGTCAAAATCCGCATGGCCCGTGGCGAGTTCACCGGCCAGGTGGTCGAAGTCAGGGATCGCATGGTGGTATGCAAGACGCCGGACGCGACGGCACAGGTGAATATCCGGCTCGAGGATCTCTCCATGGCCGAGCGCATGGCCCGCCTGCTTCCCCTGGAGCTTCCGGAATTGTATCTTGTGAAGGGCGTTACGGCGGTTGCAGACAAACACTACGACGAGGCCCTTGAAAATCTGGGGAAGACAGGCCCGGTCCTGTCGCCGCATCTGACGCGCGCCGTCCAGGAAATCATGGGAAAACAGCGGAGTGATGAGCTGGCTTCCGATTCCTCCTGCATGGCGTTTACCAATGTCATCACAAGGGCGGGGATCGAACCCGCTCCGTTCGACCTGCAGCGCTGGCGGAAGGAAGTCGATGAGCGCCAGTTGACAGCCGAAATGGCGAGGAGCGTGGATCGTGCGATGGAGGTATTCCTGAGAACCCACAGCCAATCGACCTTCGCGGCGAATAATACCGAGCTGATCCTGGCCCTTCAGAAGGCCTGCGGCCTGGCCATCAAGCCGGCGCCAAAGCCTGTGCCCGCCGAAGCGCAGCCTGATACGGCGGAGCAAGAATACCCTTCTCGCAGACAATCGCGGTGACCAGCTCGCCCGGAGTCACATCAAAGGCGGGCGAAAAGGTTTTGACGCCCGCCGGGGCTGTTCGCTTGCCGAATCCCATGGTGATTTCCTCGGCGGCGCGTTCCTCGATGGGAATCTGGTCGCCGGAGTCCAGCGTGAGATCGAACGTGGACGTGGGGGCCAGCACATAAAAGGGAATGCGGTGTGCTTTTGCCAGCACTGCGAGCCCGTAGGTTCCGATCTTATTCGCCGTGTCGCCGTTGGCGGCGATCCGGTCCGCCCCGACCATGACCGCAGTGACGGTCCTGGTTTTCATCACATGCGCGGCCATGTTGTCACAGATGAGGGTGACGTCCACGCCGGCCTGCATCAGTTCCCACGCCGTCAGGCGCGCACCCTGGAGCAGGGGCCGGGTCTCGTCGGCATAGACATGGATGCGCTTGTTCTGCGATTGCGCCATATATATCGGGGCGAGGGCGGTACCGTACTCGGCTGTCGCCAGCCCGCCGGCGTTGCAGTGCGTTAGCACGGTGTCGCCATCCTTGAGGAGCAAGGCGCCGTGCTGCCCGATGGCCCGGCACATGGCCGCATCCTCATCCCGGATCGCCATGGCTTCACGGGCCAGGCGATTCTTGAAGTCCCCGGGAGGCAGGGATATGGAGGCGCGGATGACGTCGCGCATCCGGTCAAGGGCCCAGAACAGGTTCACGGCGGTGGGGCGGGAGGTGGCGAGGTAGTCGGCGGCTTGAAGGGCCGCTGCGGCCAGATCCGCCGTGGCGGCATCGGGAAGTGCCTGGACGGCCACGGTCACTCCCATCGCGGCCGCTATGCCGATTGCCGGGGCGCCCCGGACCTGAAGGGTCTGAATGGCGCGCCACACGGCATGGACGTCTCGGGTCCTCAAATAGGTCAGTTCCCCGGGCAACAGGGTTTGATCAACCATCACCACGTTGCCGGGGGTGAGGCTTTCGGTGGTGTCGGGGCTCCATTCAATGGTGCGGATAAACATGGGTCGATCTCCTTCTCGTCAGTGGCGCATGGCCATCAATAGGGCAAGATTCACTCCGTTGAACAATCCGTGCATGAGGACGGGCACCCACAGGGATCCCGAATACACATACGCAAGGGAAAAGCCGGCGGCCACAACCATGAGGGGAATCAGCGAGGGGAGGTGAAAATGGATGGAGGCGAAGAGCAGGGAGGTGATGAAGATCCCTGCTCCCAGCCCGAGGCGCCGCGAAAAAAGTGGTAGCAATATTCCGCGGAAGAGGCATTCCTCAAACACCGGGGCGACGGCGACCGCCAGAAAGATCATGTAGAGGCGCATCCAAAGTGGTTGGTCGGCTGAGAGGAGCATGGCGATTTCCTGGAGGCTCGGGGGGATTCCATTCAGGGAGAGCACGCCCTGATAGACCAGGGAGGAGAAAAACAGGAAGGGCATCACCGCCAGATAGAACAGCACCGCCGTCTTCAGGCAGCGGATTGGTGTTCCCTCCATCCCGAACGCCTGCGCCCTGGTCCACCCGCTGCGGATGATCATTCCGGCGATGGCGGCGATGCCAGCCAGGTCCAGCACGATACTCTGAATGATGATGAGGGTGGTTTCCCGGGGATGCTTCAGCAGGGCGGCCGCCGCCATGCCCAGGCAGATCAGCAGCCCGATGATGGCGGCCACCGCCAGCCCCTCGCGCCATGTCCAGGGCCGGGCGTGGAGCAGGCGGATGCGGGGCGCCCAGTCGACCGGGGTGCGGAGCGACCGGATGATCAGGGTTGTCGCCACAACGGTGCCCGCCAGAAGCAGAAGGAAATATACGGTGGCCACCACGGCGGCCGTCTCGGGGGATACGGAATCAAAGAGAAGACTTTCGGCAGGCATAACCCTAGGATTTTGCCTTACCGCCGGGGATTTCAGCCGGGTCAACCGTTTCCCGGATCACGTAGATCGGCTTCTCCTGGGACTCGTGATAGGTCCGGATCTGGATTTCGGCAAGGAGGCCGATGGAGATGAACTGGAGCCCGAAAAAGATCAGCATGAAGGGCGTGATCACCCAGAACGGACGCTTGATGAGCTCGGCGCAGAACTCGGTTCCGAAGAGCGCATGCGAGAGATTGGCCGCCGCCATGAACACGAGCATCAGGATACCCAGCATGCCGAAGTTCAGGCCCCATTTCCCGAAAATATGAATGGGCCGGGTACTGTAGCGCAGCAGGAATTTGACCGTTACCAGGTCGAGGATCACCTTGACGGTGCGGCCGATCCCGTATTTCGATTTTCCGAAACGGCGGGGGTGGTGCGACACCACCACTTCCGAAATCTGCCCGCCAACCCAGCTGGCCAGCGCCGGAATGAACCGGTGCAGCTCGCCGTAAAGCTGGATGTTCTGGACGATCTCCTTGCGGTAGGCCTTCAGGGTGCACCCATAGTCGTGGAGATGGACCCCGGTGATGCGGCTGATAAGGGAGTTGGCGATGATGGACGGCAGGCGGCGGTTGATGAAGGTGTCCTTCCGGTCGCGACGCCAGCCGCTGACCACGTCGAAGCCCTTGTCCACCTCGGCCAGAAGGAGGGGAATGTCCGCAGGGTCGTTCTGCAGATCCGCGTCCATGGTGATGATGACCTGGCCGCGCGCCTCATTGAAGCCGGCGCTCATGGCGGCCGTCTGGCCAAAATTACGCCGGAAGCGGATGAGGTGGAGGCCGGGATGCTTTGCGGACAGCGCCACCATTTTATCCCATGAATTGTCCTTGCTGCCGTCATCCACCAGCACAACCTCATAGGTCCGGCCGGTGGCCAACAGGGATTCCTCGAGACGGGAGACCAGCAACTCAATGCTGTCTTCCTCGTTAAATATCGGCACAACCACGGAAATATCAATCATAGCGCTCCCCATTCATCATTCGCGGGCGGTTTGTAGCACAGTTCGGGGCCGATGACTACCCCGGAATGCGTTCGGAGAAGTCGGTCACAATGTTCATGAAGTTGATATAGGCGTCGTAGGGGGAGCCGTAGGGATTGGCCGCATGGTGCGGACCCGGGGCCGGCTCGCGCTGGGTGCTCATGAAGAGGAAATGGTCCGAGGCTTGAAGGATCCGCCAGGTCAGCAGGAGAGACGGGTCGTGACTTCCCTTGATCCGGGTTTCCAGCAGGTACAGGGCATTGAGCGCGTCCTTCTGCATTTCGTTGCCCATCCAGGGCGACAGGTCCTGCTCCGGATTTTCCCCGGCAATGAAATCGGCTGAGGAAAGCGAGGCCGACGCCCGGTGGGACACCGCCTGGCTCGGGGTCTGGAATGTTCCCCCCTTGTGGAGGAGGACGGTTTCCGGAAGTTTGTCCAGGAAAAGGAAAAGGCCCGGGTCATCAAGGTTGCGCCGGCTGAAGGGTTCAAGGTCGAGGGATAGGCTGATGAGGCCGCCCCGGAAGGGATGTTCCTGGTGGATCCAGCGCGCAAACCCGGCGGAAGTCGGGGGGGTGTCCGGCGAGTCGGAATGGGTAAACCGGCGCGACATGTCGTCCGAGAGGCGGTAGTTATTCACCAGCAGTTTCAGGGTGGTGCAATCCGTGGGGCGGTAAACCCGGTCGGGACTGCGTTTGCCGAGAAGGCGGGAACCACCCCCGGATAACATGACCTGATAGCCGAGTCGTTCCACTTCGAGCGCCAGCTCATCCCGGTAGATCAGGGCGGTGTTCCGGAACGCCGTGGGAGGCCGGCCGGTCAGGGCCTGGATGAACCCGTGGTGCATCAGCACTTGCTCCTTGAACTCCTGGAGTGAGAAGACCGAGGCAAGCGAGTGGTAATAGGGAGCCGCCAGGAATTCCACGTGGCCTGTGTCGGACAACGCCTTGAAGGTATCGAGAACCTCGGGCGTGTAACGTTGGAACTGGTCCAGTGCAAGCCCTGACACCGCGAGGGCAATCCGGAAGTCGCCCCCGTATTCCTTCAGCCGTTTCAGCAGGATGTGCGAGGCCGGTTGAATGCAGTCATTGGTCAGCTGGTTGATGGCCTCAAAAGTCCTGGATTCGTCCTCGTACGAAGTAGAGTTTCCGATGTCAAAGAACGAGTAATGCTTCAGCCGCGTCGGTTGATGAATGTTAAGGGTTAGGGAGATAGGGGGCATGGGGGCCTCAAACCGCGAGTTTGTTGTAGAGCAGTTGAATTCGTTCGGCCGCGACTTCCCAGCGGATGGAGTGGAGGGCCTTGCGGCCGTTCCGGAGGAGCTCCCGCGACAGCGCGGGATACTTGAGAACCGCCAGGATCTTGTTGGCAATGTCGTCAACATTCCAGAAATCAACGGTAAGCGCATATGGCAGGACTTCATTGACCCCCGCCTGCTTGGAAAGAATCACCGGCACGTCGTAAATCATAGCTTCCAGGGGTGAAAGGCCGAACGGCTCGGAGACGCTGGGCATGACGTAGAGGTCGCTCATGGCGTACATCCGCTCGACGTCGTGGCCCTGGAGGAACCCGGTGAAGTGGAAGTGCGTGCCGATGCGGAGTTCCCCGACCCGCTCGATCATCCGGGCGAGCATGTCACCTGCGCCCGCCATCACAAAGGTGACTTCGGGCATCTTTTCAAGCACGCGCGCGGCCGCCTCGACAAAATATTCCGGCCCCTTCTGGGAGGTCACCCGCCCAAGGAACAGGACGGTCTTTTTCTTTGGGGACTGGGGAACGTGGTACACCTTTCCTGCCTGACGGCGGGAGACGGCGTTGTGCACCACGGAGACTTTGCCGGGATTGATCCCGTACTGGCTTAGAATCAGCTCGCGGGTGTAATGGCTGACCGCGATGACATGGTCGGCGGCCTCCATGCCCAGTTTCTCGATTTCGAAAATGCTCTGGTTGACATGGTCGCCGCTGCGGTCGTATTCCACCGCGTGGACATGTGCCACCATGGGTTTTCCGCTGGCCCGCTTGGCCCGGATGGCCGCCAGGAACGTCATCCAGTCATGGGCGTGAATGATGTCGAAAGTCTCCGTGAGGGCCAGTTCCTCGCCGATCTCGCTGTACCGGGCCACTTCAGCCATGAGGTTCCTGCCATAGTGTTCGGCCGTGGCCATGATGCTGGACGGGGAGGCTGGTTCGCCGGTTGCCGCGGGGGCCTGGTCGCCCGGGGTGCCGGTCGCGGCGTTGAGGACCATCGGGTAGTCTTCGTCAGTCAGATAGGGCCTCAGGATGGAATCCACCGGCTTGATGCTCAGGGCATGGAAGAATTCCTCAACATTGGTGGGGTAGGGCAAGGGAACCTCGGCGGCAGCCACCAGCTTTACATGAGACTTCCGCTCTTGTGTTCCGGCGCGGGGGACCACGAAGATGATTTTGTTGCCGTGGCGGGAGAGCGTCCGTGTCAGTTCATAACACGCCGTTCCAAGACCTCCGCTGATTAGCGGGGGAAACTCCCAGCCGAACATCAGGACTCGCATGGGTTAGGATATCCTCATGCGATGCAGTCTTTACGCCAGCAACAGTCGAGGTAGGGACACGCTTCCGTGCCGGTCCCGAAACAGGGTGAGTTCCCTTCCTCCTTCTGGATGGCAAGGATGAGTTCGCTTTTCTTGAACTTGCCGGGGTTGATTCCGAGTTTCTTCGCGACTTCTTTTATGTCAGCCATTTTCATGGTCAAACCCTCCTTGATGCGTATGCAAATCGCATACTAGCCGGAAACCGTTCGGGCGAAAAGCGTAAAGAGTCGGATCAATTCTGCGCTGCTCCAGGCCTGGGCGGGGCAGCCGTTGGGGCGCTGCGGTGCATCGCCGTCGAAAATTTCGGGAACGTTGATCAGGCCCGGGCCGGCCAGGCTGTATTCAAGGAGGGGACGCAGTGCGCCGGCCAACTCGCGTGCGGCGGCTTGGCGGTCGTCGGCCACCCGCAGGACCGCTTCGCCGAACGGTCCAAGCAGCCAGGGCCAGACCGTTCCCTGGTGATAGGCGGCATCGCGGGTTGGTTGGTCGCCTTCATAACGGCCCCGGTAGGCCGGATCTTGCGGGGAGAGGGTTCGCAGGCCGAACGGGGTAAAAAGCTCCCGCCGGACAACATCGACCACCTGCTTCCGCTGGGCCTCCGTCAGGGGGGAAAAGGGCAGGGAGACCGCGAAGATCTGGTTGGGCCGGATCGAACGGTCAAGGAGGCCGTTTGAAAATGAGTCCCCCAGACAGCCCTCCGACTCCATCCAGAAGGTACGGACGAAGGCCTGCTGGATCCGGTTGGCCAGATCCGGCGACCAGGGCAGGGATTCGCCGAGGCTCTCGGCAAACTGCCCCGCGAAGCGGATGGCATTGTACCACAGGGCATTCAGGTCGACGGCATAACCGTGCCGGGGCGTGACGGGCTGCCCGTGCGAGGTTGCATCCATCCAGGTCAACTGGGTGTGCCGGTTCCCCGCGTGAAGGAGGCCCTCAGGCGTCATGATCGTGTCAAAGTGGGTGCCGGCCATGAATTGCGCGAGAATCCGCTTCAAGACCGGCCAGAGGTGGACCCGCACCGTTTCCCGGTCGCCGGTGCAGTCGAGGTACTGCTGCACGGCCCAGAAATACAGGAGTGAGGCATCGACTGAATTGTAGGCGTGATGGGCGGGATCCGCGGCGAAGCAATTGGGGATGAGCCCGTCGCGCTCATGCGGCGCCACGGCCCTGAGGATTTCGGCGCCCAGTTCAGGACGCCCGGAGAAGAAGGTCAGCCCGGGCAGGCTGATGAGGGTGTCGCGGCCCCAGTCGTCAAACCACGGGTATCCGGCGATGATTGTGGCCCGCCCGGTGCCCGGGGTGCGGATCGGGAAGTGACGGCCGCTGCGGATCAGGGCGGGGAGGGGCGCGGTGAAGTCGTTGTCCCCCGCGGCGCGGGCAACCGCCTCCGCCGCGCGGGACTTCGCGTGTCGCAACGCCATTTCCCGATCCCAGGCGCCCGGCAGGTCCCGCTGGCCGTCAAGGGAGGCGGAGATGATAACGTCGTCGCCGGGCCTCAGGCGGATGTCCACCCGTCCGGGGCAGAAGCAATCCTCATGGTGGTCGTATCCCCGTTCGGCTTCCGCGGAATACTCGAAATTACGGTACCAGTCGGGGGCGGCATGGAACTCGGGTTTCCGGCTTGCCTGGATGTAGAGGGCGGGCATCCCCTGGTACGGATGGATCAGGAACCCCTGGAAGACGGGCGAGGGGGTTGGGTTCAGGTAGGCATCCTCCCGCTTCAGCTCGTGATGGCGGCGGAATGCGAGCAGGGGATTGATGCGGAGGATCACGGGCGAGGGACCCTCCTGAAGGTGGTATCGAACCAGAACGGTGTTTTCGCCCTGGATCATCAGGATGCTCTTGCTGAGGGTGTAGCCATCGGCCCGATAGAGGGAGACGGGGCCCTGCTCGAGGCGGAACTCGTGCAGGTAACGGTGCCCGTCGGGATGGATGACGCCGGGGTAGCGGTTGCAGGAAAGAGGGATCTCGCCCTTGCGGGTGATAAGGGAATCCTCGAATTTGGAGAGGAGCGTGAAACGCCCGGCGGGTTCGGCGAGGGCCGCCACCAGCAGCCCATGGTATTTCCGCGTGTTGCAGTGATGGATGGTGCTGGAGGCATAGCCTCCCAGCCCGTTGGTGTCGAGCCACTCGTGGCGGAGTGACGCGTCGAGATCCCGGCAGGTTGATTCCGGAATCACGGGGGTCATGGGGCGTCCGCCATGGAGGCAGCGGTCTGGTCATACCTGGCCTTACGGCGCTTGTGGAGCCAGACGTAGACGGTGATGATGAGGGCGCACGCCACGATCACACCGAGGGTGCAGATGTGCGAATACTGCTTGATGAGATCAAGGTTGCGCCCGCAGATGTAGCCGATGTAGGCGAGGATCGCGACCCAGATGGCGGAACCGATCCCGGTATACAGCAGGAAGTGCGACATCTTCATGCGGGTGAGGCCGGCGGGGATCGAGATCAGGTGCCGCACGACGGGGATCAGCCGCCCGGTGAACGTGCTGACCTCACCATGGGCATGGAAGAACCGTTCCACCATGGCGAATTTGTCGGGCGGGCAGAAGAAGTATTTCCCGAATCGCAGGAAGAAAGGACGTCCCAGCCACATGGCCATCAGGTAGTTGAACAGGGCGCCGAGCCAGCTGCCGATGACGCCGAGCGTGATGACGGCGGCCATGTTCATCTTGCCTTCGAAAACGAGGTAGCCTGCCTGGGGCATGACCAGCTCGCTCGGGATCGGGAACACGGAGCTTTCCAGACCCATCAGGAAGACAATGCCGGGATAGCCCAGGCGCTCGATCACATCGACGTTCAATTGAAACAGTTTAATCATCATCTCGCTGATCATTGGTAAGTCCCTCCTGAAAGATTGCATTTCTCGCATAACCGCACGGGCAAGGCAAGCCGAAGCCCATGTAAAAAAACA
>CAZMSS010000034.1:0-19165 GCA_964568965.1 uncultured Verrucomicrobiota bacterium
CGAGATTTCTGCCTGTCTCGTGGGCTCGGAGATGTGTATAAGAGACAGGCGGGACTTCTCCTACCCGATCCCCGAGCCAACCGTCCTCAACCGGCTGGCGGAGCAGGGAATCCGCGTTATCACGGTCGGGAAGCTGGACGATATTTTCGCGGGCAGCGGGATCAGCGAATCCCATCATGTCGAAAACAATCCCGATGCCCAGCGTGAGCTCCTGGCGCTGGCAGACCGCCCCGATTCCTTCTTCTGCTTCGCCAACCTGATCGACTTCGACATGCTTTACGGGCACCGCCGTGACGCCGCCGGATACGCCGGAGCCCTGGAACGCACGGACCGGTTCCTCGGGGAGCTGCTCCCGAAACTGAAACCCGATGATCTCCTCATGATTACCGCCGACCACGGCAACGACCCCACGTTCAAGGGTTCAGACCACACGCGGGAATTCGTGCCGCTACTCACCCTGGGTATCGGCCAGCAAAACCGCTCCCTGGGCATCCGGAACGGTTTCTATGACCTTGCCCAGACTGTGGCGACCCTCTTCAAAATCCCGCCCATGCCCCGGGGTGTTAGTTTTCTTTGATCCCCACGGGGGCTTCATGGTAGTTTTCCATCATGGCTGACATCATCATTACCTGCCAGAACTGCGGCAACGCCATCCCGGTTTCGGAATTTGTGGACGTCAACCTTCTGGTCTGCATGAAATGCAAGAGCAAGGTTACGGTTCCAGACCGCGAGGCGGAGCCCGTGCCCGTGACCCATAAACTGAAGCTCGCGGCGGAAAAACCCCCGGAGCCGCCCCCTCAACCGGTGACGACACCCGCATCGGACAAGAAATCCAAAACACAAGTCAAGCCACTCCAACAGGACAGCGTGAGCCAATATCTTCCCAAGGCAAAAAAACGGGCGCAAAAGCGCCGGGCAACGGTCTTTGAGGCGAAAGTCCTGCCTTGGTTACTCTTCTTTATCCTGACCGTCATCCTGTGCTGGCTACGGTATATGCCAGGGGCGCTCCCCGCCGACATCTTGAAGACATTTACCAGCGCAGGCGTATTGGCGCTGCTGTTCTTTCACATCACCATCATCTGCTATGCCTTCGGGGATGACGCCTTCTACGGAATTCTGTGCCTGATCATTCCGGGCTATTCCCTGTATTACCTTTACATCCAGGCCGACCAGATGATCCTGAGATCGGTCATGGGGGCCCTCATGGTGGCCTTCGGCTGGGATGCGGTGATCACCACGCAGGAGGTCTGGAAAGAGGTTTACGCCACGGTTTCGCTCTGGATCGCGACCACGGACTCCATCAAGAAATAGGCAGCGTCCGGGCCTTCATCCGCAACCGATAGGCGGCCACGGCCGTATCCACCAACCCAGCCACGTAAATGGCCATCGAGAGCAGAAGCGGGACAATGATGGCGCTGATGGCCGGAGCCTCGCCGGTGGCTCCCTTGAAATCCAGCATGAACTCATAGTAGGCCTTCAGGATCCGGGCATCTTCCACCACAAACCACACCATGGGTCCGGTGAACGCAATCGCATAACCCGCCGCCGCCACCCAGCGACGCTGTAACAACTGGCCGGTCCCGGGATACACCAGCGCCGATAGCAGCATCGGGGTGAAAACAGCCGGTCGCCGCACGGCGGCAGGCGCCACCGGTTGAGGTTGTTCAGGAGTGTTCATGGTTTTCATCTTGCCACGGCCGGCAGGCAGGAACAAGGCAGAATCCTCCCCGCACGCATATGAGCTCACCGAAACTTGGCTTAATCCTGATCGTAATCTTAATCGTAATCGCCACTCCAGGTCGGGAGATTACGATTACGATCATGATGGTTTTTGACTTGCCCCTCTATTTCCAGTAAAAAAGCCCTCAATGAAGACCGATCCCGGAAACCGCAATGGGTTTGCACTCCTGATGGTCATCCTCCTGCTGGCACTGTTGTCCGGTGTGGTGGTGCAATCCCTGATTTCCGCACGGATATCACTCCGGGCATGCGATGAACGCCAAATCCGGCTTACGTTGCGTGCCGCCGCCCTGGACTCCTCGTGGGCCGCCATGCGGAACGGCATGAAGGCGGGAACGGCTTCGTCTGAATACCAGGTCTTTGAATCCCGGACACCCACCGGCATCCAGTCCCGGACTACCCTTCAGGGACTCCCGCGGGAAGCACTCCCGCCCCCCCTCCAACGCCGGGATATCCCCATCTTCGGGCAGTATTTCGCCGTGACAACCAAATCGGCCTCCGGAACGAGATCCTGCCTCTCACGCGGCCTGGCCTGTCGCCTGCCCGCCGGCACAATCCGCCTCCTCGCATGGGTGGAGCACCCCTGATATGAATTCCCCGACCCCGACATCCTGGGCACGAACCGCCTATGGCCTCGACGAGAACGGCGGCGCCCCCATTTTCATCAAGGCCATCCGGCGCGGCCGATCCGTGTCGTTTTCAAAAGCAACCCCCGCTGAAGCCACCACCCCCGCACCCCGCACCGTGCTTGCCGCCTGTCTCTTTCACCGCGAGAGTTTTACCCGCTGGTTGACCGCCCCCATCGCCTCACCCCGGAAAGCAGAAACCGTCTTTCACTCGCTCCTGGATGTCCAACTCCCCTTCTCCGTCGAGGATTGCGAAGTCGCGTTGCTAGCGACCAGACCAACCCCCGACCGCACGGGAACAAGGGGACTGATAGCCGGCGCCCGCCGCGAGGATATTGAAAAGAAGCTGGCGGCGTTGGCCGCGCAGGGACTCGACCCTCACCTCCTTGACCAGGAATCCATCGCGCTCTGGCAACAGGGACTTACTGACATTCCGCCCGGCCGGGGAGACTCACCCGCCCGAATCGTGGTCTATCTGGGTACGGACCGGGTCACTGTGGTGGCGGGACAGGCCGGCGAGTTCATCGGCGCCCACAGCATGAGACAGCCCGACAGCGAGGCGATTCACCGCTTCCTGAAATCCCAGTTCCCGGAGGTGCCCGCCGCAACCCAATGGTTGTGGGCAGGCCCCGGCGCGATCCTGCACACCATTGAACCCCTTCACGCCTCGTTGGCCAGCCGCTGGCCGGGCACCACGAAGATCGTCCGCGAACCCGAAACCTTTCTTGCCAGGGCGTTGGCCGGCAGGGCACTGGTGGCGAGACCGGCCGGATGCAATCTGCGCACGGGCCGCCTGCTCCATCCTGAACTTGCCCGGCGGCAGGAACGGTTGCCCCTCCTGCGGGCAGGCGCCTGCCTGGCGGCTGGCTTGCTCCTGTGCAGCGTCAACATCGTCTGGCTGGCCGCGACGCAGCACCGCATCGCCGTCACTCACGCCTCGCTCCGCACACTGGCCGCCGGGATCACGGGCTCGCCCCGCGGATTGCCACAGGGACAGGAACTCCTCGCCGCCCGTCGCGCCATGGAGCAGCAGGCAAAAGACATGGAACCCTTCCTCGCCGCCGTGGACATCCCGCTGAGGGCTACCCTGGCGACGATCCTTTCGCAGGCCACCGGGGAAGGACTCATGATCGAGACGCTCACCCTGACCCGGAAGAATGGCGTCATCCACGGGCTGGCCCCAAAATTCGAGCAGGGAACCAGACTGGCACAACGCTTGGACGGGGCAGGATGGACGGCCAGTATTGAGCGCAAGGAGTCACCCCCCGGCGAGGAGCGCTCGGCTTTTGTAATCGGGATGGAGCGGCACCGTGAGAAAAAGTAACACCCCCCTCATCCTCCTGTGGAGCACCGCCGGCCTTTCCCTGCTGGCCGGTCTCCTGCTCACTGCACGTTCCTTGGGCGGGCTCGGCCGAACTACGGAAATCCTCGCGAAAAAAGCGGATGACGCCAGGGAACTTGCCGGATTACGGGAACGGGCAGCCCGTCATCAGGCCCTCCTGAAAGCCTACGCCCAGTATCCTACCACCCCGGCGGGATTCGAGGCGCTGGAGCGCACGACACTGCCCGGCCAGGCCATGCGTATATTAACCACCGATGTCTCCCCCTCTGTCCCTGGCTGGACAACAAGGAAGGTGAGCGTGGAAATCAACGACATTGCCGGGGCTGACCTTGGCAGGCTCCTTGACGCCGGGGCAGCCGCCACACCGCCCTGGACCCTTTTGGAATGCACCCTGTTCGCCGCCCCCACCCCGGGCCGTGTGGCCAAGGCCACGCTGGTATTCGTAACGGTTGAGCGTACCGCTACCGGCAATTGAGAACTATTTTCCCCTCAACATTTCCCTCGCATGCTTCAGGGTCACGCTGGTGAGGTCGCGGCCACCGAGCATGCGGGCCACTTCCTCGACGCGCTCGTCCTTTTCAAGGCAGGAGATGAGAGTCCGGGTACGCCCGTTGACCACTTCCTTGGCCACAGCGAAATGAGTCTTGCCGAACACCGCCACCTGGGGAAGATGGGTGATGCACAGTACCTGATGATGACGGCCAACCGTGTCGAGCTTGGTCCCAATGGCAGTCCCCATGGCGCCACCGACATTCGCATCAATTTCGTCAAATACCAGGACCGGGATGCTGTCATGATCCGCCAGCACCGCCTTGACGGCCAGCATCACCCGTGAAATTTCGCCACTGGACGCAATGGCCCGCAAGGGTCTGGCGAGTTCACCGGCATTGGGGGCGAAGGCAAATTCGATGGCATCCACCCCGGACGGGCCGGGCTCTGCCGGCTGCAGTTCAACCGCAAACGCCCCGTGCTGGAAGCCGAGATCGCGCAGTTCCTCAGTAATGGTTTTGGCCAGTTTGGCCGCCGCCAGTCGCCTGGCCTTGCCCAGCTTGGCCCCCGCCTGGTTGACCTTCTCCCGTGCCGTCGCCACGGCCTTGTCGAGTTCCTGCAACCGTTCCCCGCGGCTCTCGAGGTCGCGCAGCCGGGCCTGGGCCTTTTCGCAATGCCCCAGGATTTCCTTTGCCGTGGCGCCATACTTGCGCTTCAGCCGGTGGTAGAGGGCCATCCGCTCTTCCAGCCACTGCAGGCGGGCCGGATCCCCCTCGATATTGCGGACCGTGTGCTCCACCGTCTCGGCCAGATCCTGGATCTGCACGGTAATGGAGCGGGCCTCCTCCTTCCAGACGGAAGCGGCCTCGATGAGCCCCGTCAGTTCCGCCAGGCCCTTCTGGGCGAACGCCATGCCGTTGAATGCGGAATTATCACCATCCAACAGCGCCGACTGGATCCCTCCCGCCAACTCCAGGATCCGTTGGGCGTTGGCTACCTGGATCTGCTCCCGAGCAAGAGCCTCATCCTCACCCTCGACGGGGGCCAACTCCGTGATTTCCTTAACCTGAAACGAGAGCAGCTCAATCTGCTGCGCAACCTCCTGCTCATTGGCGCCTTCCAACTCCTTCCGCTGGAGCTGAAGCCCCCGGAGTTCGGAATAGAGCTTCTCGTAGGCCTCGCGGGCATCCCACAGGTGCCCGAAGGCGTCGAGGATGTCGAGCTGGAAATCGGTGTTCAACAGCGACTGGTGATCATAGGGGCCATGCATATCCACGAGGTGTTCGCCCACCCGCTTGAGAACCTGGAGCGTCGTCGTGCTGTCGTTGATGAAATTCTTGCCGGTCCCGTTAGTGAGCAGGGTACGCCGAACCAGAAGCTGCCCCCCCTCGCAGGGCGGCAGGCCGACCTCATCGAGAATGGCATCCACGGATCCGGAGTCGTTCAACTGGAAAACCGCCTCGGCCAGGCACTGGTCCGCGCCCGTCCGGATGAGCGTTTTATCCGCCCGCTCACCGAGGAGAAGCCCGAGGGCCCCGATAATGACGGATTTGCCGGCACCGGTTTCGCCGGTGATGACATTCAGCCCCGGCTGGAATTCAACGGTTATGTCCTCCACCAGGGCCAGATTACGGACTCTCAACGTCTGAAGCATGGCGGGAGAATACACAGCACAATTCCGGAAGGCAATAGGGAGAATTCATCATTTTCGGTTGACGGGAGCTCGACTCCCGCCAATACTGTTCACGTCGAGGAGAGAAAGCCATGAACCACCTTAAAATGATCCAGCAGTTCCTGAAGGAGAAGCGGGATTTTGAGGATCTGCCGGAGTATGGATATCCCTTTGTCACGGTCTCCCGGCAGGCGGGGGCAGGCGGGCACTTGTTGTCGTACGTGATCCTCACCGAATTCCTGAAACACCGGGACACCCATTCCCTTTTTGAAGGCTGGCATGTCTTCGACAAGGAGCTGACCGAGGTGGTGGCCAGGGACCCCCTGCTCCAGAACAACATCGCGGGGCTTGTCGCGGAGAAGTACCGCTCGCAGTTCAACGACTTTGTTGAAAGCCTGTTCACGGGCCGCTCCGAGCAATACCTTCTCCAGCGGACCACGTTCAAGGTCGTGCGGATGCTGGCGCTGATCGGCAAGGTCATCGTGGTCGGCCGGGGCGGATCGCTGGTGACGGCGGATCTCCCGCAGGGCGTGCATATCCGGCTCGTGGCCCCGGAGGCTCACCGGATTGTCTGGATGATGAAACGCTTCAAGATGAACAAGGAAGACGCGCGGACAACCGTGATGAAGCAGGATGCCGACAGGCGCAAGCTGATCAAGCTGTTCTTCCACCGCGACATCGAGGATCCCCTTCTCTATGACATGGTCTGGAACACCGGCAAGGTGAATCTGGACGTCATCACCCGCGCGACGATCGACCTCATAAAACAACGGGCTACGGCGCCTCTCGGCAAGGCGGCCTTAAGTTAGTTGCAAAAAAATGTTGAATCCGGGGCGGGACGTGGTAGATTGTCGCCCGATTTTCGACGCGAGCGTAACTCAGTTGGTAGAGTGTCACCTTGCCAAGGTGATTGTCGAGGGTTCGAATCCCTTCGCTCGCTCCATTTTTTTTACCGCACCGCTGAAACGGTCGGTTCAACACGGAAGTGTAGCTCAGTCGGTAGAGCAGCTGACTCTTAATCAGCGGGTCGTGGGTTCGAGTCCCTCCACTTCTACTTCTTCTCATCTCATCCCATTCCTCACAGCCCACGGGTTGTGCATTATTTTTCTTGATTTCCCCCCCCTCCTGCCGTCATGATGCGCGCCTTTTTATCCCGGAATAGGTCCGGGCTAATGCAACGGTTGAGGTAATACTATGGCTGACGAGAAACTTCCTTTGGCGAAAATTCGCAACATTGGCATCATGGCCCACATTGACGCGGGCAAAACGACGGTCAGTGAGCGCATTCTTTTCTATTCCGGCAAGACCCACAAGATGGGCGAAGTCCATGATGGAGCCGCCACGATGGACTGGATGGAGCAGGAACAGGAACGCGGCATCACGATCACCTCCGCCGCCACCACGACATCCTGGAGGGACTACCGGATTTCACTGATCGATACCCCCGGGCACGTGGACTTCACGGCTGAAGTGGAACGCAGCCTGCGCGTCCTTGACGGCGCGGTCGCGCTCTTCTGCGCCGTGGGCGGCGTCCAGCCCCAGTCCGAACAGGTCTGGCGCCAGAGTGAGAAATACAGCGTCCCCAAGATCGCCTTCATCAACAAGATGGACCGCACGGGCGCGGATTTCTTCGGTGTTGTCGAGAAAATCCAGAACATCCTGGGCGCCAACGCCGTACCTGTTGTGATCCCGATCGGCAAGGAGGAAGGCTTCGAGGGCATCATCGATCTGGTGAAGATGAAGGCCATCCACTACAGCGAACAGGATCGCGGCCGAAACTGGACCGAGGATCCGATTCCCGAAGACAAAATGGAAAAGGCCAAGAAATGGCGCGCCTACCTCGTTGAAAAGTGCGCCGAACAGGACGATGTGCTCCTGGAGAAATTCCTGGAAACCGGCGACCTCAGCGAAGAAGAGATCATGGCCATCATCCGCAAGGCGACGATCGCGCGACGCGTCATCCCCGTCTACTGCGGTTCGGCCTTCAAGAACAAGGGCGTCCAGCGCCTCCTCGACGGCATCGTCGACTTCCTGCCCTCCCCCGACGATATCGCCCCGGTCATCGGCCGCGTCGACGAGAAGGAGGAGCACCGCAAGCATTCGGAAGACGAACCGTTCTCGGCCCTCGCCTTCAAGATCATGTCCGACAAGCACATGGGCAAGCTGGTGTACATGCGTATCTACTCCGGCAAGATCACGTCCGGAACCACGGTGTATAACAGCACCCAGAAGAAGGAGCAGCGTATCGGCCGCCTGCTGCGCATGCATGCCAACCGCCAGGAGTCGCTCGAGATCGCGCGCTGCGGCGACATCGTCGCCGTGGTGGGCCTGCAGCAGACCAAGACCGGCGACACGCTGTGCTGCGAGGATAATCCCATCCTCCTGGAATCCATCGAGTTCCCCGCCCCCGTGATCTCCATCAGCATCAAGCCGGAGAGCCGCTCGGACGACGAGAAACTCAGCCACGCCCTGCACTCCCTGGCGGACGAGGATCCGACCTTCGTGGTCAGCTTCGACGACGAAACCAAGGAAACGATCATCGCCGGCATGGGCGAACTCCACCTGGAAATCCTGGTGGACCGCATGAAGCGCGAACACGGCGTGGTGGCCCAGGTGGGACGTCCCGAAGTGGCGTACCGGGAAACCGGCAAGGCGAAGGTGGACGGCGAATACAAGCACGTCAAGCAGTCCGGTGGTCGCGGTCAATACGCCCACGTCTGCCTCAAGCTCGACCCACTCAGCCCCGGCGAGGGATTCGAGTTCGTCAACGAGGTTCGCGGCGGACGCATCCCCCAGAACTTCATTCCCTCGGTGGAAAAAGGTATTGTCAAGGCCATGCTCAAGGGGCCCGTGGGCGGCTATCCCGTCGTGGATATGCGCGTCACGCTGTACGACGGATCGTTCCACGAGGTGGACTCGAACGAATTCGCGTTCATCGAGGCGGCACGCGCCGGCTTCCATAAGCTCTTCCTTGAAAGCCGTCCCGAACTGCTCGAGCCGGTCATGTCCGTGGAAGCGGTCACCCCGGAAGACTACATGGGTGGCGTCACGGGCTCCATCTGCCAGCGTCGCGGTCGTATCGAGTCCATGGACGAGCAGGGTGAATACAAGGTCGTTCGCGGCCTGGTCCCCCTGAGCGAAATGTTCGGGTATTCAAATGTGATCCGGACCATCTCGCAGGGCCGCGCGTCGTTCACGATGCACTTCGAGCACTATGAGTCCGTGCCGTTCTCCCTGGCCGAGGAAATCGTGGCGAAACGCCGCGAAGCCAAGAAGGTGAATTAAGCCAGTTGGCAACAGGCAGGAAGCAGTAGGCAGTTAGCAGTAATCAGAAGCCGGTATTCAGGAGAGGAATCTCCAGGATACCGGCTTTTTTCTGCCCACTGCCGACTGCCCGCTGCCCACTGACTTCACTTCGGCCAGTGATCACGAACGACGGGCGGATGCACTTCCCGGGGCCAATGATCACGAGGAACCGAGGCGGGCGGGCGCGGAGCCTGTTCGCCGTGATGAAACACCGGCCTCCTCACATCGGATTCGACACGCCGGGGCGGGAACCGGAAACGCTCGTCAGGTGGCGGAGCCATCAGCCGGCGTTCCTCCATCTCCAGCGCCCGTTTCTGCTGGATGAACTCCAGCGCGAATTGCTCCGTGGAGTGGCCGGCTTCGACATCCAGCGCCATGTTTACGTCACACCGCGTCCGCCGCATGATGGACAGGACCCGTTCCACGGCGGCCGCATACTCCGCGGTGGGGCGCGCACGCACCCGGAGGCTGGGCTCGTCGTCGCCCGTGCGCTGCTCCTTGCCCAGCACCCCCGCCAGGATCTTGATCACCACGCGAACATCCCATGCCGACGAGGGCCGCTCATTCATGAGGTCCATCGCAAGAAAATGGATGGCATACGGCATGGTGACGCGCAACTCCTCCATCGGGCGGCGCTTGTCCAGAACCGCCGCCTGAAGTTCCCGGCACCGCCCCACCCGATCGTATACCCTGGCCTCCTGAAGGGTGATCAACCGCTCCGCGACCGCCAGGGCAATCCAGGGGGAAATGTTCAATTGCCGGCTGAGCTGCACCGCGCGTTGGGCCACTGCATCGCTATCGCCCCGCTTGTGCGCCAGAGCCACCAGGGACTCCACCCAGCGTTCCGGGCGCTCATCCAGCTTCTTTTCAAATGATTTCCGACTCATGCCTGCTATCCTGCGGATGCATGCCCTCCGTGTCGAGACTGAAATCACTTGACCCCTCCACTCTCAACGGCCATACTAATTCGGCAACAAAGACAACCGAGTCACGGAGATTTGCCTCATGAGCCTGAATGCCTTTATACAGTCGTTTATGGAGAAGTTTCCCCAGGAAGGGCTGACATTTGACGATGTTTCGCTGATCACCCAGTACGCGGATTTCCTTCCGGAAAACGCCGATATCCGCAGCCGGCTGACACGCAACATCACGGTAAACATCCCGTTCGCGAGCGCCGCGATGGACACGGTGACAGAGAGCCCGATGGCGATTGCCATGGCGTTGCTTGGCGGCGTCGGAATAATCCACAAGAACCTGTCCCCGAAACGCCAAGCCGACTACGTGGCCCGCGTTAAACACTATCTCAACGGGATGATCCGCGCCCCCATCGTCTTTCGCAACACCGACACCCTGGAAACCGTGCACAAGACCAAGGAGCAGAAGGGGTTCACCTTCAGCGGCTTCCCCATCCTTGACGAGAATGACCGGGTCGTCGGCATCCTCACAGCCGCTGACATCAAGTTCGCGAGCGACCACAAGGCCCGCGTGACCGAAGTCATGACCTCCAACGTCATTTCGGCCCCCGCCGAGACGAGCCTCCAGGAAGCCTACCTGATGATGAAGAAAAACCGGATCGGCAAGCTGCCGCTGGTGGACAAAAACGGCAAGCTCGCCGGATTGTACAGTTTTTGCGATGTCCGCACGCTCGTCGAAAACGTCGAGCCGATGTACAACCGCGACTCCCGTTACCGCCTGCGCGTCGGAGCCGCCATCGGGCCCAGCGACCAGGAGCGAGTAGCGGTGCTGGCCCGCGAAGACGTGGACGTTGTGGTCGTCGACACCGCCCACGGGCACAGCAAAGGCGTGATCGAGATGGTAAAGTGGGTTAAGAAGCACCATCCGGGCATCGATGTCGTGGCGGGTAACATCGCGACCGGGGAGGCGGCTGTCGCCCTGCGTGATGCCGGGGCTGATGCCGTCAAAGTGGGTATCGGGCCGGGCTCGATCTGCACAACACGTGTCGTGGCGGGGGTGGGCATTCCCCAGATCACCGCCATCTACGAATGCGCCAAGGCGCTCGGCGGCTCAATTCCCATCATTGCCGACGGCGGCATCCGTCACTCCGGCGACGTCCCCAAGGCCATCGTAGCCGGGGCCGATACCATCATGGCCGGATCGCTCTTCGCCGGTACCGACGAGAGCCCCGGCGAAAAGATCATCCACCAGGGCCGCCAATACGTCGTCTATCGCGGCATGGGCAGCCTTGCGGCCATGCGCGAGGGGGCGGCCAGCCGGGAACGGTATGGCCAGGCCAATATCCGCGAGGATGAACTGGTGCCCCAGGGCATCGAAGGTATCATCCCCTACACCGGCTCGGTCCGGAAAGTCATGGTCCAGTTCTGCGGCGGACTCAGGGCGTCCATGGGCTATTGCGGGTGCCGTTCCATCGATGAACTCCAGCAGCGGGGACGCTTTATCCGGGTCTCCCTGGCCGGCGTGACCGAAGCTCATCCTCATGACGTGAAAATCATGAAGGAAGCCCCCAACTACCGTTCCTGAAAGGCCCGCGAATAATGGCCAGGCGCTACACCGTGCAGATTGACAGGGAGCGTTGCAAGGGATGCGAACTGTGCGTTTCAGTTTGCCCCAGGCAGGTGCTCGACATGTCTGAAAAAATCAACACCCGGGGTTGCCACAGTGCACGCGTGGCAGCGGCAACCGACTGCATCGGCTGCGCGCAATGCTCCGACATATGTCCCGATGCCGCCATCGAGATCACCGAGGAGCTGGACCGTCATGCGTAACCGAGTCCTGATGAACGGCAATGATGCCATTGGTGAAGGAGCGATCCGGGCAGGATGCCACGCCTATTTCGGCTACCCCATCACCCCTCAGAATGAACTGACGGCCTACATGGCAAGCCATATGCCCGAGCACGGCCGGGTGTTTATCCAGGCGGAGAGCGAAATCGCGGCCGTCAATATGGTCTTCGGGGCAGTCGTCACCGGAAAGCGTGCCATGACCAGCTCCTCCTCACCGGGCATCAGCCTGAAGCAGGAGGGAATTTCCTATCTGGCTGCGGCCGAGTTACCGGCGGTCATCGTCAATGTCCAGCGCGGGGGACCCGGTCTCGGGAATATCGCCCCCTCGCAATCCGACTATTTCCAGGCCACCAAGGGAGGGGGGCACGGCGATTACCACCTCATTGTGCTGGCCCCCAATTCCGTACAGGAAATGCACGATTTCACGATTGATGCCTTTGCACTGGCAGACCGTTACCGGAATCCCGTGATGATCCTTACCGACGGCCGGCTCGGGCAGATGATGGAGCCGCTTTCCCTGTATACGGGAAAGCCCCCCAAGCCGCCCGCCAAACCCTGGGCCCTCACGGGCGCCAAGGGCCGCAAGCCCAATCACATCCGATCGCTCCTTCTGGAAGACGGTGCCTTGGAGAAACGGAACCTGGCCCTTCAGGCCAAATACAAAACCATCCTCACCGAACTCGTGGGCTTTGATGAATACCTGACCCAGGACGCCGACGTCCTGACCATCGCCTATGGAAGCAGTGCCCGCATCGCAAAAGGGGCAGTGGACAAAGCCCGTGCCCGGGGTGTCAAGGCGGGTCTGCTGCGCCCCATTACATTGTGGCCCTTCCCAAAAGCACGGATACGACAGCTCGCCACGAAGGTCAGGGGAATCCTGGTCGTGGAAATGAGTGCCGGCCAGATGATCGAGGATGTCCAACTCTCCGTGGGCGACATAACCCCGGTGGTCTTTGAGGGACGTATGGGCGGAGCGGTACCCGAGGAGGCCGCGGTTGTCGATGCTCTCCGCCGCCTCAACACCCAGAAACCGCGAGGAGCCAGAAAATGAGCCCCACCCGGAAATCCCCGAAGACGAAATCCCGAAACGTTTACCGCCGGCCCGTTTCTCTCCTGGAGCGCCCCACCCACTTCTGTCCCGGTTGCGGGCACGGGACCGCCCACAAACTGATCGCGGAAGTACTCGACACCCTTAAAATCCGCGAAAAAACCATCGGCGTGGCGCCGGTTGGCTGCGCCGTGATGGCCTACTATTACCTCAATTGCGACATCAGCGAGGCGGCGCATGGCAGAACGCCGGCGGTAGCCACCGGGATCAAGCGGTGCCAACCGGACAAAATCGTCTTCTCCTACCAGGGCGACGGCGACCTGGCCGCCATCGGGATGGCCGAGACGATCCATGCGGCCAACCGGGGCGAAAACATCACCGTCATATTCGTCAACAACTCGGTTTACGGAATGACGGGCGGCCAGATGGCTCCCACCACACTCAGCGGCCAGAAGACCGCCACCTCCCCTTGCGGCCGGGATAGCCGCACAATGGGCGCCCCGATCCGGATCTGCGAACTCCTGAGCACCCTCGATGCCCCTTGGCACATCGAACGGGTGGCACTGGATGGAGCTGCAGGCATTCGAAGGACCCGCAAGGCCCTTATGACTGCCTTCAAGGGCCAGATGGAAGGCAAGGGGTACAGTTTGATAGAGATTCTCTCCCCCTGCCCCGTTCATATGCGGCTAAGCCCCCGGGATGCGGTCCTCTTCATCAAGGAGGGAATGATTCCCGCATTTCCGCTGGGTGTGTTCCGGCAGGAAGGGAAGGCCATTACATGAAAATAATGCGCATCCTGATGGCTGGATCCGGTGGACAAGGAATCGTATTCCTGGGAAAACTGCTGGCCAACGCCGCCCTTGAAAGTGCCCCCCACATTACGTTTTTTCCCTCGTATGGCGCCGAGGTCCGGGGCGGAGACTCCTCCTGCCAGGTCATTCTCAGCCCCACTGAAATCTCCTCGCCGGTATCGCGAGAGTTTGACCTGATGATTCTCATGTCACCTCAAGGCATGGAAAAGTTCCTGCCGTCCCTGGCCCCGGGTGGGGTCGCCGTCATCAACAGCTCCCTGTGCCCCATCCCTGCGGCACCCAACCGGATCCAGGTCCCGGCAACGCAGGAAGCTGGCCGTCTGGGTGACCAGCGCGTTGCCAACCTCATCATGCTGGGGGCACTGATGTCCCGTCGTAATGTAGTCAGGCCGGCCCAAGTCGAAATGCTCCTTCGCGATTTTATGGCCGGAAGCCCGGTGATCCTGGCGCGCAACCTGGCTGCGTTCCAGTGCGGAATGAAGTTCGAAGGATAACCCAACTTGTGTTTTTCCTTGTCCGGAAGCAAGGCGTTCAGCCATAATTGAGCCCATGAACAAAGCCCTGATCATCATACCGACGTACGACGAGAAAGAGAATGTCGGTCCGATTTCAAAGGCAATTCTCGATGTCAAATCCGATGTCGACATCCTGTTCGTGGACGCCAACTCCCCCGACGGAACCGGCCTGATCCTGGACGGGATGGCGGCCGCCGATTCACGAATTTTCGTGATTCACCAGGCGGGGAAATCAGGACTGGGCCGCGCCTACATCGAGGGCTTTCAGTGGGCCTTGCAGCGGACATACGAATACATCTTCGAAATGGACGCCGACTTCTCCCACAATCCGGTGGAGATTCCCAATTTCCTGAAGGCCGCCAACGATGCCGATCTGGTACTCGGATCGCGCTATATCAACGGGATCCGCATCACCAATTGGCCGCTGAACCGCCTGATCCTGAGCATGGGGGGGGCGCTCTACGTGAGGCTCATCACTGGCCTGCCGGTGGAGGATCCCACCGGTGGTTTCAAATGCTTCCGCCGCAAGGTGCTGGAGTCCATCGCCCTTGACCGGGTAAAATCAAACGGATATTCGTTCCAGATCGAGATGACACACACGGCCTGGACCAAGGGGTTCAGGATCAAGGAAATCCCCATTACCTTTGAAGACCGTCGTTCCGGTTACTCCAAAATGAGCAAGAAAATCTTTCGGGAGGCCCTCAGAATGGTTTGGTTACTCTTGTTCAGGAACGGCCTGCGGCGTTCCCCCCGCCGGCAAACCCCACCCTCTCAGGATGCAACCTGATGAATTGTCCACTGGATATCCTCCGGGCGCTCCGGCCTAACCAGTGGACGAAAAACCTGGTTGTACCCGCCGCCTTCTTCTTTGCCTTCGGCGACCAGACCCAGACGCTCACCCGGTTGGCGCTTTACCAGATCCTGGCGGCAACGGGGCTCTTCTGCCTGGCCTCCAGCGGAATCTACCTGATGAACGACATCCGCGACCTGGCCGCCGACCAACTGCATCCCGCCAAGCGGTTCCGCCCTATCGCGGCGGGACGCGTCAGCATCCCGCTTGCCGGCACACTTTCGCTGGTCCTGCTGACGGGCTCCCTGGTTGCGTCCTTCAGGTTGGCGCCCCTCTTTGCCCTGGCTGTTGGGGCCTATATCGCCATGCAGGTGGTCTACACACTCTGGTTGAAGCACCTTGCCCTTGTAGACGTCTTTGTCATCGCCCTCGGATTTGTCCTGAGGGCTGCGGCCGGAGGCCTTGCCATTCATGTCCCGATTTCCCCCTGGCTCCTGGTCTGCGCCTTCCTCCTCGCGCTTTTCCTGGCCCTTTGCAAGCGCCGGCACGAGAAGCTGCTGCTGGAGGGGAATGCGGATGCGCACCGCGCCAGCCTTGAACACTACGATCCGAAACTACTGGACCAGCTCATCGCCATTGTCAGCGCCGCCACGATCGTGTCGTACTCCATCTATACCCTGTCGCCCGAGACCGTCCATAAATTCGGCACATCACTCCTGTCCGCGACCATTCCCTTCGTCATTTTCGGCATCTTCCGTTATCTTGATTTGGTCTACCGCAAGGAAGGCGGGGGTAGGCCGGAGAAAACATTGTTGACCGACCGGGTGCTGATCGCCGATCTGGCGCTTTACGGGCTTTGCGTCTTGTGCGTGTTTATTTTCACCCACATCCTCAAACACCCCTTGTAACAGCGCCTCCGATATGGTTACTTACCTCCTTGCGTGGCAGTATGACCAACCCTACAAGGAGTAACCGGCAGTGAAGATTGCCTTGAATCTCAGACAGAATGACTCGGCCAATCCGGAAGCTGACCGCGAAAGAGCCATCGAGCGGGATGCGGAGGCCTGTCGCCGAAATGACTGGGAAGCCAAAACCCGGCTCGTTCATGCGTTTATGCCACTGCTGACCTCCCTGGCCAAAAAAAGGGCAACGGAAACGGCCGGCATCAACCGGTATATCGAGGCAGGCAAGGATGGTTTGGTTGCCGCAACCCGGCATTACAAACCGGCGGCAAACGGAAAATTCCAGGTTTTTGCCCTCAATTACATTGAGAGCGAGATGGACCGCCTCTCCCGCCCCGGCTTTTTTGCGCGCCTATTCGGCCGCTCCTAAGACAGTTATCGCACGGTCCGGCCCACCTTATGGTTCGAGAGCGCGTCAACAACCGTGATTTCAACGACCGGTTCATCGTGACTGTGCCCCCGGGGACGGACCCCCTTCCCTTGACAGAACTCTACACCGCGTCCGCCCCTCTCGAGGTGGATATCGGGTGTGGGCGCGGACGGTTTCTGCTGGCGCGGGCACAGGCTAATCCCTCGCTGAATTTCCTGGGTATTGACCGGTGTACTCTCCGGCTCAGGAAGATCGACAGGAGGGCGGAGGTGATCGGTCTGACCAATATCAGGCTGATCCAGGGGGATGCGCTCCACCTGCTGTCCCGCTTGCCCGAGGAATCAGCTGCCGCCCTCTATGTTTTCTTCCCCGACCCATGGCCCAAGCGCCGCCATCATAGCCGCCGTCTTGTCTCGCCCCATTTCCTCGATCTCGTCTTCCGCACCCTGTCGCCAGCCGGCACCATCCATATCTGTACCGACCATGCCGACTATTACTCGGCCATCCTCAAGCTCTGGCGCTCCGACTCCCGATTCCGGGACTGTGAACCCTTTGTCCCCACGGAGGCGGAGGAAACCGATTTCGGCCTCATTTTCAGGACTCAAAACAGACCCGCCAACCGGTGTTCGTTCAGCAAACCCCCATTGGCCTAAGGTGGACGCCGACCTCCGGGCGGCGTCAGGACTCCAGGGCTTCCCTCCCGGGACCAAGCACGCCGGGACGTCTCGGTCCACCGTTGACTGCACCGGCGTGGTGCACTAGACTATGACTTTATTCAAGCCAGTCTGGTATGGCCGGAGGAATGTATGAACAATCGCAGTGGTTTATCGTTTGCCGATGTCCTGATCCTGATTGCCCTGGTGTTGCTGCTTGCAGCCCTTGCCATCCCCCGTTTCGTGAAAGCCCCTGATTATGGCAACGAGCAGGATGAGGCTGGGACTGAGAATACGAATCAGGCCGCCACCGCCGAATCGCCAGCACCCGCAAAAGCCCCGGTAACCCTCCCCCTGAAGGGCGGGGAAAAAAGAAGCCTGCTCCAGCCTTGATGGCCAATCCGCCACTCAAGGCACAGGAAGAACAATATTGTCGATCAGGCGGGTTGACCCGATCTTGACTGCCAGCGCCACCAACACGGCCCTCTCCATACGGCTCACCGGCATCATCGTTTCGTTATCGACAAATTCAATGTAGTCAACACAGGCGGACGGAACCCCGGCGAGTATGACGGCGATCTCATGGCGGAGAGTCTCCACACGGCACTCCCCCTCCCGGACCCGTTTTTCAACATGCTCCAGCGCACGTCGCAGGCACAGGGCATCCTGGCGACCCTGGGGCGTCAAATACTGGTTACGGGAACTCATCGCCAACCCATCGGGTTCGCGCACAATCGGCCCGGGCAGGATCTCCACGGGGATATTGAGATCCCGGACCATTCTCTGGATCACCCGGAGCTGCTGTGCGTCCTTCTGCCCGAACACCGCCACATCCGGCAGGACGATATTGAACAGCTTGGCAACCACCGTAGTCACGCCCTTGAAATGCCCCGGCCGACTAGCCCCGCACAATCCCCCGGACAGCAGCGTTTCCTCGACGAACACACTGTGGTCCGGCGCGTACATCTGCGCCCCGTCGGGATAAAACAGAACATCAACCCCTGATTGCAGGCACAGCGCCTCGTCGCGTTCCACCGGACGCGGATATCGTGTAAAATCCTCGCCGGCAAGAAACTGGATTGGATTCACGAAAATGCTGAGCACCACGAGATCCGAATGATCACGGGCCAGCTTTGTCAGGGACAAATGCCCGGCATGAAGACACCCCATGGTGGGAACAAATCCGATTCGCCGCCCCTTCCGCTTTTCAGCCAGCGCCCGCTGCTGCATCTCCCGCACTGTCCGGATGATGTCCATACTCAATAACGCAGCCGGTTCCGGACGGCATCCAGCAGCGCCTCGGCCTTCACAGGCTTGCGCAGGAGGCAGTGCACGGGGCTATCGGTGATAATGGAAGACATTGCGTCCGACGGGGTGAACCCCGTGCAGAATATCACCGGAGGCACGCTGGTTCCCTTGGCGGCGCAATGCTTCTCAATCCAGGCAAACGTCTCACGGCCATCGCGCACGGGCATCTGGAGATCCATGACGATCAGATCCGGCAAGGCCTCCTGGAACGCCACCAACGCTTCATCTCCATTCGCGGCCTGATCAATGACCGCATCAGGGAATTCCGACAGGATGATCATCCCGAAAAGTTTCCGGATCATCTGCTCGTCATCCACAATCAGCACCCGGCGTCCCCGCTTCGGGGCTTTTACGCCGCCCTCCCCCTTTGGCGCCTGATCCAATTCCTCACGAACAGCCTTGGCCACGCGCTCGATCGTGAGGGGTTTTCTAAGGAACAGCCCGGCCCCGAGCTCCTGTGCCCGCCCGATGCGGCGAGCCGCCTTGGCATAGCCGGAGATCAGGATAACACGCTGGTCAGGCACGATCTTGCGGACTTCCATGAAGGTCGTCAGGCCGTCTATTCCCCGGTCCATGACCATGTCCAGGATAATCAGGGCGAAGGGTTGCTTCTGGCTTCGGACCAGCGTGAGGCATTCCTCGCCGCTCGAGGCCCCCGTTGCCTTATACCCGAGCACCTCCAGGAGTTGCGTCAACACACTCACCTGAGGGGCATCGTCTGTCTCTTATACACATCTCCGAGCCCACGAGACAGGCAGAAAAATCGTATG
>CAZMSS010000035.1:0-18870 GCA_964568965.1 uncultured Verrucomicrobiota bacterium
TCTTGGGATTCCAACGCTTGGTCTGGTGACCGAAATGCAGACCCGCATCGAGCAGGTCCTTGACGGTAACTTCCGCCGGGACTTGAACAGTATCCATACTAGCCTCCATATAGTGAGTCCCGCTTAAGCAGGACAATCCGCTTTGGCCGCGCCGGAGGGGCGCAACACTCGCTTCCGTCCGGACACTTGCCGGACTACAAGGGCACGAATCATACGGATTTACGGCCGCCAGGCAAGGGAAAACTGTGCGTGGTTCACACTACCCAGAAACGGGCGTTTAATATAATGTACGCCCCATGAAACTTTCCCTTGGGACTGAACAAATTACCCCGTGCCGGATTTTCTGCGTGGGAATGAATTATGTGGAACATATCCGCGAGCTGAAGAACGAGATTCCGGCCAGCCCCGTCATTTTCATGAAGCCGGCCACCTCCCTTGTCCCCTCCGGCGGCAGCGTTGTCTTTCCCTCACATGGAACCGAGCTTCACTACGAAACCGAGGTGGTGGTCCTGATCGGGAGGGAAGGGCGGCCACAGACCCCGCAGGAGGCCCGCGCGGCTATTGGTGGACTATCCCTGGGCCTCGATATGACCCTGCGCGATGTCCAGCAGGCGCTACGGCCTACGGGCAAGCCCTGGGAACTGTGCAAAGCCTTTGAGAACAGTGCCCCGGTGGGTGACTTTGTTCCCCTGACGCCCTCGCTGGACCTTGCCTCCCTGCCATTCACCGGGGCGGTCAATGGCGTGGTGCGGCAACAGGGGAATACGTCGGACCTCGTTTTTTCCATTTCCACCCTGATCCAGTATTTGGCAGGGATATGGACGCTGCGTCCCGGGGACCTGATCTACACCGGAACGCCGGTGGGCGTGGGACCCGTAAAAAAGGGGGATCGCCTTGCGGTCGAAGCCCCCTGGTGCGGCCGGTTCGAATGGCTAATTGCCTGATCGATTACGAAATGCGCATCGGCATCAGCACGTAGATGAACGGCACGTCGCACTTGATGACGCCCGGGCTCAGATCATCCGTCAGCTCCACGTAGATCTCGTCATTTACGAGATTCCGCAGGGGTTCCATGATGTAGTCCGGATTGAACGCCACCTGGATCTCCTTGGCATTGTACTTGATGGCCACGGATTCATGAGCCTCACCGACATCGGGGGAGGAAGCGCTGATTTTCAACTTGTTCTTGCCGAACGTCAGCTTGATCGAGCTTGATTTCTCGCTGGTCAGCAACGCCACGCGCTTGAGGGCTGTCAGGAGCACTTCCCGTTCCACGGCAATGCGCTGCTCGCACTGGCCCGGGATCACCTGGCGGAAATTCGGATAGGTTCCCTCGATCAGCTTGGTCATCAGCATCACGTCATCGAACTCAAAGCTGGCCTGGTTCTTGCCGGCATGAATTTTGACCGTTCCCTCATCCCGGAGGATGCGAATCAACTCATTGACCGCCTTGGTGGGAACAATGGCTTCGCATTCAGCTTCCTTGGGGAATTCCAATTCATGTTCCGTAAGGGCCAGCCGGCGGCCATCGGTGGCCACGAGGGTCAATTTACCGCCCTTGAAGCTCATGAGGGTCCCGTTCAGGATAAACCGGGTCTCATCCGTGGAGGCGGCGTAAAACGTCTTCTGGAGCATATCCTTGAGGATTTTCTGGTCCATCGTGAAAGTATGACCCTCTTCACTTTTTGAAACCACGGGAAATTCATCATCAGGGAGGCCATTGATCTTGAAAAACGCCGAGCCGCAGGTAATGGACGCGGCATTCTTCTCATCCACATCAATTTCAATATTGTCGACCGGGAGTTCCCGGATGATGCTCAGCAACCGCCTGGCGGGAAGCGTTGTGGCCCCCGTTTTACCGGTTTGTGTCTCCACCGCGCAGCGCATGGTCACTTCCATGTCCGTGGTGGTCATCCAGAGTTTGTTTTCCTTGGCTTCCAGTAGAACATTTGAAAGCACAGGAAGAGTGGGTCGAACATTCACCACGCCATGAACCATTTGAAGTCCCGACATGATCGCATCTTTAGCAATGACCAGTTTCATTTATCCTCCTGACACACGTTCTTAACAATTGAAGAATAGTATTCTTATTCTATATATCAAATTCTTATCCGTATTATACCCTGTAAACAACGTCAATAACTTCAAGAACAGGTCATTAATGCATAAAAACAGGCCCCTGGAGACCCGCCCAGCCTGTTCATGACCCCCCTCAACATTCTGAAGACAACAGTTGATAACATTCTTCCAATGACTTACCAACACCATTTCTGCTAGTTATGAACACAGTTGTCAACTTTTCTTCTCCAGTACCCGGGACAGGTGTGAAACGGTCTGGCGGAGGTCGGAATCGGTCTCCATTTTTTTCCCCACGAGCCGGCATGCATGCAGGATGGTCGCGTGCGTTTTGCCGAAGGCGCTGCCAATCTCAGGGAGGGAGGAGGGGGTAAGTGACCGGCAGAGGTACATGGCGACCTGGCGAGGCATGGTGATGACCGCCGGGCGCCGCTTGCTGGTCATGTCCACGAGCCGGACATCATAATACTCCGCCACCGTTTTCATGATCTGCTCGAAGGTGAGGTCTTCCTGCTTTTCCTGGTCAATGGCATCGCGCAGCAGCGTTTCAAGGTCCTGGATGGTCAGGGGCCGGTTGATCAGCGAGGCATAGGAGGTGGCACGGATCAGGGCGCCCTCCAGGCGGCGGATATTGGAGCGGATCTTCTGGGCGATGAACAGGATGATCTCGTCGGTGTGCTTGTATCCGCTCAGGGCCTGCTTGTTCCGCAGGATGGCGATGCGGGTTTCAAGGTCCGGCGGCTGCAACTCGGTCACCAGCCCCCACTCGAACCGGGTCACGAGACGTTGTTCCAGCCCCTGAATTTCACTGGCGGGCCGGTCACTGGTCAGCACGATCTGCTTGTGGGCGTCGAACAAAGCGTTGAAGGTGTGGAAAAACTCCTCCTGCATGCGCTCCTTGCCCGCGAGGAAGTGGATATCATCGATGAGCAACAGGTCCATGCTGCGGTATTTCTTGCGGAACTGGACCAGAGACTTGTTCTGCAGCCCGTCAATATACTCATTGGTGAAGGTTTCGGAGGAGAGGTAGGCGATCTTCGCGTTCGAACTCTTCAGCACGTGCTGCCCGATGGCCTGCATCAAGTGGGTCTTGCCCAGCCCGGAGCCGCCGTAGATGAACAACGGGTTGTAGGCGCGGGCGGGTGACTGCGCAACGGCAAGGGCGGCCGCATGCCCGAAGTTATTCGAGGGACCGACCACGAAATCATCAAAGGTGAACCGCGGATTGAAAACCGGATTGCCTGCCATTCGCGACGAAACGGGATGCCGGCGTGGGGCCGCGGGCTTGACTTCAGACTCAGGCTCCTCCGCCACCGGACGCGGTTCGGTACGACGCTCGATCTGGAAGGTGATGGCATATGACTGCCCTGACACCGAGGCTACCGCCGACTGGATCAGGGAGAGATAATTCTCCTCGAGCCAGGTCTGGTAAAAATTGTTTCCCACCATCAGCGAGAGCGTGTCGCCCTCCAGCGAGCCGGGTTCAATGACCTCAATCCACCGGGAATAAACGTCCGGGTGCAAAAGCTTCTGAAGATGGTCGCATGCCGCCCTCCACACAGTCTTCGCATTATTTACTGACACGGTTATACTCCCCTCCTGCCGAGTCCGCTCGGGCCGGAACGGCAGAATCTTTCAAATCATCAGACGCTCAAACCAGGCTCCAAACGGGGCCGGTATATAAAACAACCAATATTCACGGGCCTGTGATGAGCCCGTGCGACTTGTTAACAGGTTATTAACAGTCCGCTATTTCTCATCTCTTGAACCCGCTGACGCAGGACAATAGGGAAGAAAACCCAAGCAGGCAAGGGGTTTTCTCAATTTTATTCCACTTTTTTTTGACCCACGAGGGGTAGTTGCGTTCTAGCACGGTGCCCCCTATATGTAGCGTAATTGGTGGAATCCTCTTTTAGATCGAGGGGACAATTCCGCGATCCCGCGCCCTCCGGGGCGGGGGAGGGAAACGCTAACGTATTCCTAACTCATTTGTTTTGAAGGGTATGTATATGAAAAGAAATTAACAGCCCCCTGAACGCTTTAAAAAAACCTTGAAAACAGCCTGAAAAGACCCTATTTCCAAAAAATAAATCCGGGCTACTGCAATAAAATGACCCGCCGGTTCGTTTATTCGGTATGGTGCGACAACAAAGCAAAGGAGAGGCACAATGAAAAAGGTGATAATCGTGACGGTCTGTTTGATGGGGTGGGCGGCGCTGGCAGTGGACCAGAATAAGACAGCGGTCGGCACGCCGGCGCGAATGGAGCGGCATTCCGGCATGGGGATGCGAGCGATGGAGGGAGATATCCCGATGATGCCCCTGACGCAGATGTTTGGAAACAAGGAACTCGGCCTTACAAAAGAACAGATACAGCAATTGAAGGACATTGCGGCGGGCTCCACTAATGAAATGAAGGTGCTGCAAGCGAAAATGCAGGACCTTGCCAGGCATCAGGCCGACCTGATGGGCCAGGATCTGCCCAATGAAGAGGCGGTATTGAAGGGGGCGGATGAGATCTCGAGTATCCGTGCCGAGATTGGCCGCATCCGCATGAAGCAGATGCTGGCGGCACAGAAGATCCTCACTCCGGAACAACGCCAGAAGATGCGCGAGAAAATGAAGGCGCATATGGAACAACGCCGCGGCGGGGACCGGATGAAGAGCAAGGGGCACGGCAGGACTGGCGAGGGGCAGGAGGCGCCCACGCCTGCCGGGCAGGAGCCCGTGAAAACACCGGAAGCCAAAACGGAATAGCCTGCCGGTCGTGAAAAAAAAGCGCCCCGGATTTGACTCCGGGGCGCTCTTTTTTTGTCTTTATCCAGCGGGGCCGCTTAGGCCTGGAGTGCCGCGTGGGCAGCCGACAGGCGTGCGATCGGCACGCGGTAGGGGCTGCAGCTCACGTAGTTCAAGCCAGTCTTGAAGCAGAACCTCACCGACTCGGGATCCCCGCCCTGTTCACCGCAGATGCCCACCTTCAGGGCCTTCTTGGTCGAACGACCCTTGTCCACCGCGACCTTGATCAGCTGGCCCACGCCATCCTGGTCAATGGTCTGGAAGGGATCCGCCGGGATGATTTTCTGTTCCAGGTAGTCGTTCATGAATCCGCCGATATCGTCCCGGCTGAATCCGAACGTCATCTGGGTCAGGTCATTGGTCCCGAAGGAGAAGAAGTCCGCTTCCTTCGCCATGCGGTCCGCGAGCAGTGCGGCGCGCGGAATCTCGATCATGGTCCCGAATGAGTACGGGATCTCGTCGAGTTTCTTGCGCAGGATCACATCCTCGTAGACGCTTGTGACAAGGGCCTTCTGGTGCTTCAGCTCGTTCATGTCGCAGGTGACCGGGACCATGATTTCCGGGTGGCACTTCTTGCCGCTCTTGATGAGTTCCGCTGCCGCCTCGAAGATGGCGCGGATCTGCATTTCGGAGACTTCCGGGTAGGTGACGCCCAACCGCACGCCGCGATGGCCCATCATCGGGTTCGACTCATGGAGCGCCGCGCCGCGGGCCGCGACCTCCTTGGGGCTGATGCCGAGGCTGGTGGCCAGTTCCTTCTGCTTGACGGGGCTCTGCGGCACGAATTCATGCAGCGGCGGGTCCAGCAGGCGGATGGTGACCGGCAGGCCGTCCATGGCGGCGAGCGTGGCCTTGATGTCGCTCTTCACGAAGCGGAAGAGCTTCTTCAGGACCGCGGTGCGCTCCTCGACGGTCTTGCTCAGGATCATCTTGCGGAGCAGGAACAACGGCTCATCGCTGCCCTTGCCGTAGAACATGTGTTCCGTGCGGAACAGGCCGATACCCTCGGCGCCGAATCCGCGGGCCTTGCGGGCATCTTCCGCCGTGTCGGCGTTGGCGCGCACACCCATCGTGCGGAACTTGTCGACCATCTGCATGAAGGCCTGGAAGCGGGGATTCTCGGAGGAATCCACCAGCGGCACCTTGCCGTTGTAGACGTGGCCGCGGGTTCCGTTCAGGGTTATCAGGGCGCCTTCCTTCAGGGTGATGTTACCGACCACCAGCGTCTTCTTGTGCGCATGCACCTGCATGCCGCCGGCGCCGACGATGCAGCACTTGCCCCAGCCGCGGGCGACGAGCGCCGCATGACTGGTCATACCGCCGCGGGCGGTAAGGATACCCTCCGCCGCGCGCATTCCCTCGACATCCTCGGGGTTGGTTTCCTCGCGGACCAGGATCACGGTCTTGCCGGCCTTGGCCTGCTTGACCGCTTCATGGGCCGTGAACACGATGTGGCCGCAGGCGCCACCGGGCCCCGCGGGCAGGCCCTTGCAGAGCAGCTTGGCCATGACTTCGGCCTTGGGATCCACGATCGGGTGGAGCAGTTCGTCGAGCTGGGCGGGCTTCAGGCGAAGCACCGCGGTCTTCTCGTCGATCAGCTTCTCGCCCAGCATGTCCATGGCCATGTTCAGGGCCGCCGTGCCGGTGCGCTTGCCGCTGCGGCACTGCAACATGTACAGTTTGCCTTCCTGGATCGTGAACTCGATGTCCTGCATGTCCTTGTAGTGCTTCTCAAGGGTGTTGCGGATCTTGAGCAGCTGCTGGTAGATCGAGGGCATCTGCTCCTCGAGCGAATGCAGGTGCTTGTTCTGGTCGTTCTTGGTGTCGTTGTTCAGGGGGCTGGGGGTGCGGATACCCGCCACCACATCCTCGCCCTGGGCATTGATCAGCCATTCGCCGTAGAACAGGTTCTCGCCGGTGGCCGGGTTCCGGGTGAAGGCCACGCCGGTGGCGGAGGTGTTGCCCATGTTGCCGAACACCATGGCCTGGACGTTGACGGCCGTACCCCACGCATCCGGGATCGACTCGATGCGGCGGTAGGAAATCGCGCGCTTACCGTTCCAGCTCTTGAAGACGGCGCCGACACCACCCCACATCTGGTCCATCGGGTCATCGGGGAACGCCTTGCCAAGCACCTTCTTGACGCGCTCCTTGAATTTCTCGCACAGGCCCTTCAGGTCCTCGGCGGTCATGTCCGTGTCGGACTTGTAGCCCTTCTTGGCCTTGAGCTCATGCATGATGCCCTCGAGCTGCATGCGGATGCCCTTGCCCTCGGCAGGCTCGATGCCCTCGGACTTCTCCATCACCACGTCGGAGTACATCATGATCAGGCGGCGGTAGGAGTCGTAGACAAAGCGCTCATTGCCGGTCTTGGCGATCAGGCCGGGGATGGTCTTCGTGCACAGACCGACGTTGAGGACCGTCTCCATCATGCCGGGCATGGAGGTGCGGGCGCCGGAACGGCAGGAAACGAGCAGCGGGTCCTTGGGATCGCCGAACTTCTGTCCCATGTCGGCTTCCATCTGGCGCAACGCGACGCCAACCTGCGCGGCCAGAGCGGCGGGGAACCTTGACTTGTTGCCGAAGAAATCGTTGCAACAGTCCGTCGAGACTGTGAACCCTGCCGGCACGGGAAGGCCCAGCAGGCACATTTCCGCAAGGTTCGCGCCCTTGCCGCCCAATAGATTTTTGTCACTGGCGCCGCCCTCGGTTTTACCCGGGCCGAAACTATATACATACTTCTTTCCGCTATCCGCTGCCATACCCACTGCTCCTGTTTATGTTATGATGCGTCACACTCCCGGCGACGCGTTACTGAGTTTAGAAAAAATATCACCCGCAACGAAATGTCCGGAAACTCCAGTAAAAATCCCCACTTCCGGCATAATTCGGCCACGATTTATGTCGTGACAGGTGTTCGCCGGAGACCGCGGGAATTGCGGGCTGGACAACCGAACGTGAATCGCTACGATTAACGGTCGCACTATATGGAAAGCGAAGAGAGTGCGCAAGGGGTTTCTTGCGATTTCAAAACAACGAAGGAGTGATAGCGTGAGCAAAGTAGTCAACCTGGTGGCCAATACCATTCGCGGGCTTGCGATGGACGGAGTTCAAAAAGCCAATTCCGGACATCCCGGAATGCCCATGGGCATGGCCGACGTGGCCGCGGTCCTGTTCCTGAAACACATGAACCACTGCCCCGCGCAACCCCAGTGGGCCAACCGCGACCGCTTTGTGCTCTCCGGTGGACACGGTTCGATGCTGTTGTACAGCCTGCTGCATTTGACGGGGTATGACCTACCCCTGGATGAGCTCAAGCAGTTCCGCCAATGGGACAGCAAGACCCCCGGCCACCCGGAATACGGCCACACCGTGGGCGTCGAAGCCACCTCCGGCCCCCTGGGGCAGGGGTGCGGCATGGCCACCGGCATGGCGCTTGCCGAGCGTATGATGGCCGCCCGCTTCAATAGCGGGGTCTTCACGCCCGTGGACCACTGGACCTATGTATTCTGTGGCGACGGCGATATGATGGAGGGGATTTCCCACGAGGCGTTTTCGCTCGCGGGCCATCTCGGCCTGAACAAGATGGTGGTCTTTTATGACAGCAACAACATCACGATCGAGGGGAGCACCAACCTGGCCTACAGTGATGATGTGCGCAAGCGCTTTGTCGGATACAGGTGGAATGTCCTCGAAATCGACGGCCACAACTATGATGAGATTGAGAAAGCGATCGTCACGGCCAAGGCCGAGAAAGACCGCCCGACGCTCATTATCACCCATACCCATATCGCCCAGGGCTCGCCGCACCTGCACGATTCCCATAAAGCTCATGGCGAACCTCTTGGCGTGGAGGAGGTTAAGGCCACCAAGAAGGCCCTGGGAATGCCGGAAGACAAGGATTTCTATGTTCCAGACGCCGTGCGAGACCTGTTTGCCGCGAGGGCCCGCGAGCTGGATTCCAAGGTTGCCGCCTGGGAGGCGGATTTCAAGAAATATGCCGCCGCCCATCCCGATCAGGCCAAATTGTGGGATGTCTGCATGAAGCAGGCCCTTCCCGCCGATCTTGAAGCGCAAATGCCGGTCTTCGACAAACCTGAGGCGACACGGGTCTCCTCCGGGAAGGTCATGCAGAAGCTTGCCAAGGCGCTGCCGTGGTTTGTCGGTGGTGCGGCGGATCTGGCGCCGAGCACCAAGACGTTCCTTGAGGGCTTTGCCTCGGTGATGCCGGGCAAATTCGAGGGGCGTAACCTGCACTTCGGCATCCGTGAGCTCGGCATGTCCGCCATCCTGAATGGAATGCAGTTGCATGGCGGGTTCCGCGTCTACGGATCCACGTTCTTCGTGTTCTCGGACTATTGCCGGCCCACGATCCGCGTGGCGGCGCTGATGAACCTGCCGACGATCTATGTGTTCACGCACGACAGTTTCCACGTGGGCGAGGATGGCCCGACGCACGAACCGATCGAGCAGATTGCCTCCTGGCGCTGCATGCCCAACGTGTCCGTGATCCGGCCCGCCGACCCGACCGAGGCCGCCGCCGCCTGGTTGGCTGCGCTAAAGAACACCACCGGCCCGACGCTGCTCCTGATGACCCGCCAGAACCTGCCGGTGCTTGACCGCTCTGTCTATCCGGCGGCCTCAAACGTGGAGAAGGGCGCCTACACGCTGTGGCAGAGTGGCCAGGGGACACCCGACCTGATCCTGATCGGAACGGGATCCGAGGTCAGCCTCGCGCTCGATGCGGCCAGGGAACTGGCCAAGGAGGGCAGGAATGTCCGCGTGGTAAGCATGCCGTCCTGGGATCTGTTTGAAAAGCAGAGCGCGGAATACAGGGCGCAGGTGCTGCCTCATGACTGCCAGAAGCGCGTCGCGATCGAGGCCGGCAGCTCCTTCGGGTGGAGCAAATATGTGGGATGTCAGGGACGCAAACTGACGGTGGACCGCTTCGGCGCCTCCGCCCCGGCTAAGACCATCGCTGAGAAATTCGGCTATACCACGGCGAATGTGGTGAAATTGGCGAAGGAAGTATTGAGCTGACAAGGGGCTGGTAAACAGAATTCGGCATCAGAATACTGTCATGGACTTTGATTGATCCTTGACGATGATTTGTCATTGATTGATAATGTTCCTTGATGAAATATTTCAAGGATTTATGAGCGGTTTATGATAACGAAGGTAACAGGTAAAAATCAGGTCACCATACCGGCTACGGTTGCTGAACAGCTTGATATTCATCGCGGGTCGCGGCTGGATTGGCGGGTGCTTGCTGATGGTCATTCCGTTGAGGTGCGGGTTTTACCGACGCGCGGAGAAGTCGCGCGCAAACTTTGGGGTGCCGGGCGTGAGAAAGGACGCCCGGGTGCGGATGCGGTCGTCATGCTCATCGAACAGCGCGTTCGTGACGATGAGGAACGCGGGAAGGCCCTGGGGAACTCATGAGCGCCTATCTGCTGGACACCTCCGCAGTGGTTGCGCATTACAGGAAGGAAGTCGGTCATGCCCGTGTGCAGGCCTTGTTCGATGACGACGACGCGGTTCTGTGGATTGCCGCGCCATCCCTTCTCGAGCTGGATGTCTGTCTCCGTGACATCGGCATCGAAGAAGCTGTTCGGCGGAAGATGGTGAATGATTACGCGGGTGAACTCGTCCATGTCATGACGGTGGACGAGCGAGTGGCCAGGCGCGCCATGGAGATCCGTGATGCAGCGGTGGGCCGTTTACCGGCCATGGATGTGTTGATTGCCGCGTGCGCGGCGGTTTGCGGTGCCGTGCTGGTTCACAGGGATGCGCACTTCGATGCCATTCCCCTGGAAGTTTTGCCGCGCCTGAGGCTGTCGGCGCAGGACGACGACATCGCAACGTCTGCGGTCGGCTCCAATCGTGTGAAAGAAGACAGGGCGACTTACAAGACGGGTCGCGCAAAGCGGAAAGGTTCAGCGGGTTCATCTCGTCCTCAGTAGCTATGGCTCGATTCATCATACATGGTGGGAAAAGGCTCTCCGGGACTTACGTTCCAGGCGGCAACAAGAATGCCGTGCTGCCGATGTTGGCGGCCTGTGTTCTGACGGATGAGACCGTGACCTTGGAGAATGTCCCGCTGATCGAGGATGTTCGCACCATGCTGGACCTCCTGTCCGGTCTTGGAGTCGAGGTCGAGACCAAGGGCCATGCCGTCAAGCTGTGTGCGAAGGGGCTGCGTCGCAGCAAGTTGGATCCTGAATTGTGCCGGAAAGTGCGGGCGTCAATCCTGCTGGCCGGGCCGATGGCGGCGCGGCTGGGGCGGGTAACCTTGTCCCCTCCTGGGGGCGATGTGATTGGCCGCCGCCGGCTGGACACCCATTTCCTGGGACTTCAGGCGCTCGGCATTGAGGTGGAGGGCGGAAAGCATTTTGTCTTCCGCCGCAAACGCCTCGAGGGTGCCGCCATGGTGCTCGATGAAGCCAGTGTCACGGCCACGGAAAATGTGCTGATGGCCGCCACGCTGGCCCGGGGCGAGACCACGATCTTCAACGCCGCCTGCGAGCCGCATGTCACGGATCTGGTCCTCCTTCTGAATAAAATGGGGGCGCAAATCAGCGGGGTGGGGACGAACCGCCTGGTCATCCGCGGGGTGGAATCCCTGCATGGCGCCACGCACGTCGTTCAGCCCGACTACATTGAGATCGGCAGTTTTGTGGCCGCCGCGGCGGCCACGGGCGGCGAGCTCAAAGTCTCCGGCGTGGAAGCCGAGCCGATGCTCATCATCAGCAAGACGTTTCAGAAGCTTGGCATCAAGCTCCAGGTTGAAGAAAACACGCTGACCTGTCCGAGCCGTCAGACACGGCGGATCATCAAGGACTTTGGTTCCGCGATCCCGAAGATTGAGGACGGCCCCTGGCCGATGTTCCCCTCCGACCTGATGAGCGTGTCGCTGGTGGCCGCCACGCAGGCGAAGGGAACGGTCCTGTTTTTCGAGAAAATGTTCGAGAGCCGCATGTACTTCGTGGATTACCTGATCGGCATGGGGGCGGGGATTGTCGTCTGCGACCCTCACCGCGTCCTGGTGACGGGGCCGTCCCGCCTGCATGGAACGAACATGGCCAGTCCGGACATCCGTGCCGGCATGGCGCTTCTCATCGCCGCCCTCTGCGCCAAGGGGGAGAGCGTCATCCACAACGCCCAGACCATCGATCGCGGTTACGAGCGAGTGGAAGAGCGGTTGCGCGCCCTCGGCGCCGACATCGTGCGGGAAGCCTGAGTCAAACTCACCACTGGTGTTCGGCGCGGAACAGTTTGATGTTCGCGGGGGGGAGGCTCTTGAGGACTTCTGAAACCGGGCGGGGCTCGCCCGGCAGGTGCAGGAACGGTCGCACATCCGCCAGGGGCTGGATCACAAACCGGCGGTGGGCCCACTTCGGGTGGGGGAGGTCGAGAATTCCGTCATGCCTCTCGATGTTCCCCGCATACAGGACATCAATATCAATCACCCGCGGTGCATTGCGATCCTCAGTCCGCACACGGCCCATGTCGGTTTCAATCTTGTGGATGGCGTCCGAGAACGCACCAAGATCCATGGAGCTTTCAATGATGATGACGGTATTGAGATACTCCAAGTGCCGGAATTCTTCTTTAACGTCGACCGGCTCGGTTTCGTAGATAGGCGCCTTGGCTAGGATATGAGTTCCGGGCAGCGCGGTGATCAGGCTTGTTGCCTTCCGCAGATGTTCCAACCGCTGGTCCAGATTGGAGCCGAGACTCAATCCGATTTCCATGGCGCCCTCCTTGTGTTACCGCAAACCCAGGACATCCTGCATATCGTAAAGGCCGGGTTTCTGGCCGACGAGCCAGCCGCCGGCATGAAGGGCGCCCTTGGCGAAAGCATCACGACTGGTGGCGCGATGGCTGATTTCAACGCGTTCCCCCTCGGTGGCGAAAAGGACGGTATGGTCGCCGATGATGTCCGCCGCCCGGATGGCATGGATGCCGATCTGGCCTTTCGGACGTTCGCCGCCCAACCCTTCGCGTCCGTAGATGGTCACGTCGCGGAAGTTCTGCTTGCGACCCTGGGCAACCTTCTCGCCCAGCCGCAATGCCGTTCCACTCGGGGCGTCCTTCTTGAACTTGTGGTGCGCCTCGGTGATCTCGACATCGTAGTCCAAGCCGAGCGCCTTGGCCGCCTGCTCCACGAGGGCGAAGAGGAGGTTCACGCCGAGGCTCATGTTGGGCGCCCAGACAATGGGAATGACCTTGGCCGCCTGATCCAGGGCTGTGCGTTCCTCAGGACTGAGCCCCGTGGTGCCAACCACCACGCCCTTCTTGTGCTCGGCGGCCAGCTTGACCGTGACGGGAACATTCTCATGGAAGCTAAAATCGATAAGGACATCTGCGGCCTTCACGGCGGCGGCGAGGTCATGGGTGATTTTGATCCCGGTTTCCTCGATCCCGGCAACCAGTCCGCTATCCTTGCCGCACAGCGGGCAGGAAGCCGACTCAATGGCGGCAACAACCTGCAGTCCGGGCAACAGCTTGGAACACCGCACCAGCGACTGGCCCATCCGGCCCGCCGCCCCGACAATCGCGACTTTGATCATACATTACTCCTTACTTGAGGATCCCGACTTCCCTAAGACATTCGGCGAGTTTCTTCTTGTTGGCCTCACTGGTCTCGCAGAGCGGCAGCCGGTAGGTTTCCTCAATCAATCCCGCCATGGCCATCGCTGCCTTGATCGGGATGGGATTGGTGTCGATGAAGATGTCGGTGAAGAGCCGGTAGTATTTCATGTGCAGGGCCCGGGCCTCGTCCCAGCGGCCGGCCGCCGCCGCATGGACCATGTCGGCCACGGCCTTCGGCGCGATGTTGGAGGCGACGCTGATAATGCCCTTGGCGCCCAATGACATCATCGGGAGCGTCAGGGAGTCGTCACCGGACAGCACGGTGATATTGCAGGCGCGCAGGATCTGGCTGACGCGGTCGACGCTGCCGCCGGCCTCCTTGACGCAGACGATTTTTGGGTGCTTGGCAAGGCGGGCGATGGTCGCCACCTCAATCTCGCGGGCCGAGCGGCCGGGAACATTGTAGAGCACCACGGGCAAACCGAGGTCGGCCACGGCGGAGAAGTGGCGGTAGAGCCCCTCCTGGTTGGGCTTGTTGTAGTAGGGCGTTACCTGGAGCGTGCCGTCGGCCCCGGCGGCCAGGGCATGCTTCGTCAGTTGCAGCGCCTCGGCGGTGGAGTTGGCCCCGGTTCCGGCGATGACCTTGATTTTCCCCTTGCAGGCCTCGATGGTGACCTCGATGATTTTTTCATGCTCGTCGAAATCCACCGTGGGGGATTCCCCGGTGGTGCCCACCGGCACGATCCCGTCGATCCCGCCCGCGATCTGCATTGCGATCAGGGCGCGGAGCTTTCCATAATCCACCTGGCCATCCCGGTTGAACGGGGTCACAATAGCTGTATAGGCACCTGTAAACATGACTTCTCTCCTTGGCAGGCGTCCGCCCGCATCTCAAATCACAGATTTAGGATCTCACAAGCTTTCGCCGCGAACGATGTCTTCCCACGTTTCCCTCTGGCGGATCTGCGTGGCCCGGCTCCCGTCCACCATCACCTCGGCGGCACGCGGCCGGCTGTTGTAGTTGGATGACATGGAAAACCCGTAGGCCCCGGCACTCAGCGCGACCAGCAGGTCGCCTTGCTTCACGTCAGGCAGTTCCCGGTCCTGCGCGATGAAGTCACCGGATTCGCAGATCGGCCCGACCAGGTCGCCGGTCACCTTCTTGTCCGTCGCGACGACAGGCAGGATCTCATGGTGCGCCTGGTAAAGGGCGGGGCGGATCAGGTCGTTCATGGCGGCGTCCGCGACGATGAACTTCTTGAAATGACTGTCCTTCACGTACTGCACGCGGCAGACGAGGATGCCGGCGTTGCCGACGATGCTGCGCCCGGGTTCCATCCACACCTGCAGGCCCAGCTCCTTGAGGGTCGGCAGCAGGACGGCGGCGTAGGCCTTCGGGTCGAGAGCTTGCTGATCGGGTGTGTAGTTGATCCCCAGGCCGCCGCCGATATCGAGATGGCGGAAGGTCGGGTACTTGGCCTTCAGGGTCTTGCAGAATTCCTTCACCTTCTCCAGCGCCTGGCCGAAGGGCTCGGCGCTGAGAATCTGGGAGCCGATGTGCATGTGCAGGCCCGCGATGTCGATGTTCGGAAGCGAAGCAGCCAGTTCATAGGCCTGCATCGTGCGGGCGAGGTCGAGCCCGAACTTGTTCTCCTTTTTCCCCGTGCTGATGTACTTGTGGGTCTTGGGATCGACGTCCGGATTCATGCGGAAGGCGATGCGTCCCCTGACCCCGAGCCGCTTCGCGCACTCGGAGATGCGGACGGCCTCGGCTTCAGACTCGCAGGTGAAGAAGGCGATCTGTTCCTGAAGGGCGTACTCGATCTCCTCGCGGGTCTTGCCCACGCCGGCGAAGACGATCTTGTTGGCCTCCGCCCCCGCGCGCAGAACCCTGAAGAGTTCGCCCCCGGAGACGATGTCGAACCCGGAGCCCTCCAGGGCCAGGGTCTTGATCACGGCGATGTTGCTGTTGGCCTTGACGGAGTAGCAGATCACCGGTTTCACCTCGGCCATGGCGGAGGCGATGGCGCGGTACCGTTCCTGGAGATGCCCCCGGCTGTAGACATAAAGCGGAGTGCCATAGCGGAGTGCCAGATCCTCGACCGAAACACCCTCAGCGAACAATTTTCCAGACTGATAAGTAAATGACTGCATAACTTCCTTGGCTTCTATTTCTTGAGATCGTGAATAGCTACCACAAGGATGAGGGGGATGTCAAAAGTTGCAATAGGAATTTCGCTGTTTTTTCATCCGCCACAGCAGCCAGAGTGCGGGGAGGAGGAGCCAGGCCGACGGCGCCGGCGCTTTCTGGGTGTTGACCTCATCGAATTCAAGGGCATGGTTGGCCCCCAGTGACTGATGTTCCTTTCGCGACAACATCACGTCCTGTGCTTTTGTTTCGAGCACAATGAAGGCGGCTTCCGGGATGAGCAGCCCCGCGGAACGGGTGTCGCTGACCAGAGCCGGCAGTGCCGCGTCCACCTTGGCCGGCGTCCAGGTCAGGGCGCGGTGGCGCGACCACAGGGAGAGCCCCGCCACATAGGACGGATCGGTGCAGGGGGTGGGCGTCCCCAGTTTTTCAAACCTGCCGGATTCGGGAGTCCAGACCGCCCAGCCGGCATGATGACCGGCTGGCGCAAACACCAGAGCGTCCTGGCCCGCCGCTACCAGGGTTGAGGTACCGTTATGTATCATGGCGACAGCCGACGGGACGAGATCGGCGGGTTGGCAGGGGCCGGCGACCGCGGAGTTGAATGGGATGCGCTTCAGGGAGGTGCCGTCAAAAATCAGACTCACCGGAAGATCAGGCGCCAGCTGCATGAAGGGGGCCAGGTTCGTGGCGCGCACCGGGGTCGACCCGGGAGCCGGAACGACGACAAACAGGGGCGCATAGCCCGCCGGAGTAGGCAGGCCCGGCGCCTTGTTTCCGGCGAGCAGAACGCGCGTGATGACCCGGTCGGCACAGAATCCGCCCCGGCAGGGAAGCGACGGGGTATGTTCCAGTGCGCGGTTCGCCTCCTCGCGAGAGACGGGTTCGCCAGGCAGGTCGTCCTGCTCATAGTTGGCCCAGGTCACGCGCACCCGGCTAATGGATGGGGGTAGGGCGGCCAGGGCGGCACGGGCGCGGTCGACCACGGCCGCCCGGTTGGTTGCGCAGGCCGACTGGTCGAGGATCAGGTGCGCGACAACCTCGCGGCGGAACGAAGGCCAGTTGGTCATCACGGCCGCAGGTACGATGAGGGCTGATTCCCCGCTCGGGAGGGTTGCGCTCACGGGGGAGCCCTTTTCAAGGGGATCAGTCAAGGCAAGGGCGGAATCCTTCAGCAGGGCAGTGTCCCGGAAGGAGATGGAGGGGTGAAGCTCGGCCGGGAAGCGGAAGGTCAGGCCGCACTTCCGCTTTTCGCCGGCGGCAAAGGGAAAGACCCGCAGGCGAACATGGCGGTCGCCCTCGTAGACCACCAGGCCGGGGTCGCGCCGGGTCATGTCGCGGATCATTTCATAGACCCACGTGGCGGCCTTGCGCTCGCGGAGCTGGGCGGGCTTGTTGGTCCCGTTGACATCCAGCCAGAAGCCGGTTACCAGAACTCCCTCGGGGACGGCGATCAACTCCGTGAACTCCCCGTTAGCCTGACCGCGGTTTTCCAGCACGAAGCGGATTTCGGCTTCGGCGAGCCCGTTGGTCTGGCGTCGTTCGACCTCGTGCGAGGCGACGACCACCCCGTAAGTGGCGCTGTTCCAGCGGCGGCTGCCGCGCATGCCCCGCGAGGAGCGCATGCCAAGGAACCCGTTTCCAAATAATCCCCAATGCTTATTCTTTTCGCGCTTCTTGCCGATCAGGCTCTGCTCGATCAGTGCGGCCTTTTCGTCCGGCAACACCATCCCGCGGAACACCATGGTATCATAGGCATCCGAGAGGTAGGGCAGGTAGATCCCGTGCTTCATGTCGTCCATGCGCTCCAGCGAACGCTCCAGCGAGGCGGTGCGTATCGGGATGCTGGTCGCGGTGTAGTCCGGGTTGAATACGGCGTTTACCGCCTGGTCAAGCGTGCGGCGGTCGACTTCATTGCGCAGCAGGCAGGCGGCGGGGATGACCAGCAGGCAGGCCGCAAACGCCGCCACCAGGCGCGCGGAGCCATGTTGAGTTGCCAGGGTCCGTCCCTGTTCCCACAGTCGGCGGGTGTGGACGACGAACAGGAGCAGGGGTGCCAGGATCAGGAAGCCGGAGCCTGCGGCGATCATGGCGAGCAGGGACAACGGGAGGAAGGGCAGGAAAACGAGGAAGAAGTAGATCGTGAAGGGATACATGACCGCCCGCGCGGCCCAGCCGGGAAATGCCCAGGGGGAGCCCGGCCGGAACGGGATCAGCAGCGCGATGCCGTTGAGGACGGTCAGGCCGTAGACCGCCAGATCCTGGAAGTCGTAGGGGAACGGGATGGTGGCGTTCAGAGCAAGGCCTGAGAGCGGAGCCGCCAGTCCGGCGACCAGCGGGATGGCCCAGTCGGACCAGCGCCGGGTTTGCACCAGGTCATGGAGCCGGATCATCAGCCGGAGGAAGGTCACGAGGACGAAGGCGGTGAGGGCCACGAGGGCGGCGATGAGGAAATATTGATGATACTCGTGCCAGTGTCTGGAGAAGATGTGGTCGAAACGGATGAGCAGTTGCCCGAAGATGAAGGCGCCTGCGGGAATCAGGACGAGCGAGGCGATTGAAAGGCCCACGTCCACGGGGGTGGAGAGGCGCAGCCGGATCCGCGCCAGCCGGACGAGCATAAGGAACACCACGGGCATCATGAGGGAGAACTGGTAGAAGACCACTTCTGTCTCCGGCAGCATCCAGAGGGTGACGGTCGACGGCAGCAGGCGGTCAAGGCGCTGGAGGAACAGCCAGAGGAAGCCGGTATGTCCGGCAATAGCCGCCAATGCCAGGCCGATGCCGATGGGTTTCCGGCGCAGCGTCAGGAGAAGCCAGGCAAGGATTCCGCTGGCCAGCAGGGTGATCTCGAAAATCCCGATCTGGAGGGCCTTGGAATACTGCTCCGGCGTCATATCGCCCCGGACCAGGATCCACGTATGCCAGTTCAGGGCCACAAGGAGTGCCTGGGGAAGAACCCAGGCCCAGCCCAACCACGCCGCCTTCATGTCACCGGTTTGCTTCTCGAGGGTTTCGCTCATGATGCATTCTCCTTGTTAAGTTCTTTCGGACGCAGGACCCTGGACTCACGGACCGAGGCGAGCCAGAACACGGCGATGAGGCCTGTGAGGAACGTTACGACTCCCACGGCCATATGGGTTGCCGGCCAGACCGAGGGAGGCAGCAGGACTTGCGCGAGGCGATCAGCCTGCCAGCATGCGTTCAGGCGCAGGGCGTTGATGAGGATGGTTAGGAGCCAGGCGCCGGGCACGA
>CAZMSS010000036.1:0-18749 GCA_964568965.1 uncultured Verrucomicrobiota bacterium
GTGTACGAGGGGCATGAGGTGGGGGTGGCGGACCGCACCTCCAAGATTGTCCGCAATATCATGACCCGCCTGCACGCCGAAGTGATCCGCACCATCAATTTCTACCGCAGCCAGCAGGGTGGGAGCCAGCCGGGAATGGTGTTGTTGACCGGCGGCTGTTCGGTGATCCCGCACCTTAATGCGTTCCTCAAGGACAAGCTGAAGACGGAAGTGGATTACCTCAACCCGTTCCGCAATGTCACAGTCAGTTCCGCAATTGAGTCCGACAAGGTGGCGGGTAGCCTGCACCTGCTGGGCGAAGTGGTCGGGCTGGCTTTGCGCCGCACGCTTTCATGCCCCGTGGAAATCAATCTTCTGCCCCCCGAGCTGGCGGCCCGCAAGGTATTGCAGCGCCGCCTGCCCTTCTTCGGCCTGGCGGCAATGGGGCTGGTCCTTACGGTGCTCGTGTTCGGCCTGTTCCTGCACCGGATGTCTACCATGGCCGAGCAGCGGCGGGATGTGGTTCAGGGACTGCTGACAGACCTCGAAAGGCCCAACGTGACCTTGGGGGAACTCGCCAAGCAAAAAGAGCAGTTGTACGCCAAGGCGGGGGATTTGAACAACTTGATTGTCGCCCGCACCCGCTGGGTGGTCATCATGAACGACCTGCATCAGCGGTTGGTGCCGGGGATGTGGTTGTCGAGTATCCGGTTGTTGCAGCCCAAGGACGCGAAGGTGCCGGCACCGGCGGTTGCGCCGGCGACACGGCTCGAAATCCGGGGCATGGCGTTTAGCGACAAGGTGAACAATCAGGCCGTTACCGAGTATGTGGCGAACCTGAAATCCACGGGGTATTTCTCTGATGACCTGCAGATCAAGCGGATAAAACCCGTGGAGGGAACGGATTTCGCCACGGAATTCACGATTGAAATCGGGCTGAATGAAAAGCCGGTCGAGCGGGCGGTACCGCCGGCGGTAAAGGCGGTCGAGCCGGCTGTTCCCCCCGCCCAAAACGCGAAGACCGACAAGGAGAAGGCATAGCGTATGCAATCTCGTCGAAAAATGATCATTATCGCCGTGGCGGTTTTGCTGTGCCTCCTGTTCCTGGGTGCCGTGGCGCTGGTGGTGTTTAAATTCATGAACTTTGCCGAGGCCGAGGCCGTGCTGAAGTCGAACAAGGAGCACCTTGAGGTTCTGTATGCCCAGAACCCCTTTCCCTCGCCCGCCAACCTGAAGCAGGAACGGGATAATATCCTGGTGATCAAGCAGGAGTTGCTGGATCTCCAGGTGGCCATGGGAGTGGGACAGGTGGAGCCGGTGGTGCAGAGTCCGGCCAAGTTCATCACCCAGTTCTTTGATACGCAGCATAGTTTGTTGACGCGGGCGGCCTCCTCCGGAATCACGGTTCCCAAGGCATTCGATTTCGGGTTCGGGCGCCATATGAAGGGGGATCTTCCGGCACCCCAGGATGTGCCGCGGTTGACCCAGCAGCTCAAGATTGTCGAGGCGCTTTGCCTGATCCTGTACAACGGCAATATCTCCTCGCTGGATGCCCTGTCTCGGCAGGAGTTTGAGGTTGATGCGGCTCCCGTTGCGGCAAAAACCGGCCCGGGCGGCAGGGGGGCACCCGCGGCGGTCGCCGGCGAGATCGATGTTCGTAATGTGCTGGATCCCGGTGCGGGACTTGTCCCCCAGGGGCAGCTCTACGGGCGGTGGCGCTTCCAGGTCCAGTTCAAGGGGCGTGAGAGCGCCGTGATGAAGATCCTCAACGGCCTGGCCTGCAGCTCGATCTTCACGGTGGTAACCCGCCTCGAGGTCAAGGGCGATGAAAAGCTTTTTGAACGCAAGGAAGGCGAAGGGGCGGTGGCGAAGGTGACTGCGGGGGGTACGGTCGAAAAGGAAGCCCCAAAAGGCCGGGATTACCGTGTTGTGTGCGGGCGTGAAAACATGCTGACCGTGAAGATGGATCTCGACGTGTTCCAGTTTTCAAAACCCCAGGCCGTCGCGCTTGAGAAAAAGCCGGGAGGAGTAAAATAATGGTGGCCGGCATAGGAGCTTGGTTTAAGAAGAACTATGACCGGATCATGGCTGCCATGGTCCTCATTGTGCTTCTGGTGTCGTTGATGATTCTGGCCATCATGGCGCAAGGGCAGAAGGCGGCCGAGAAACAGTTCAACTTTGAGTTGAAGGCGCTCAAGCCCGCCTTCGAAAAGGCCAAGGCCGCGGATCTTGCGCTCTTCCGCAATGCCCTCACGGGGCTGGGCGCCCCTTCCCAGAATGATGCCTGGCCCCTCGCCCTGTTGACCCCGGAGCTTCGCGTCAAATGCGTGAACTGTGATCGCCCGATTCCGTATTCGGCCACCAACTGCACATTCGTGGTGTGCGGGGCGCCTCAGCCGGTTGACTTGAAGGAAATCGTTGACCGCAACCACAACGGTATTCCCGATGACTGGGAGGAGAAGTACGGTGTGTTCGCCTTTGACGGCGCGCTTGCCGATACGGATCCGGATAATGATGGGTTTACCACGCGCGAGGAGCACGACTGGAAAACCGATCCCAAGAACGCCGAAAGCCACCCCCCCTATCTGGCCAAGCTGGCCGTGTCCGATATCAAGCCCATTCCGTTCCGGATGATTTTCAAGGGCGTCAGCAAGGCGGGGGGCGTGCTGATCTTCCAGATCAATCTGCGGGTGGGTGGCCAGACCTATTGGAAGAAACTAGGCGAGGAAGTCGAGGGCTTCAAACTCTTGTCCTTTGACGAACACGCCCCGGATGGCCCCACCTTGACTCTAAGCGACAAGGGCAAGAAGATCCCCTTGATCAAGAACCGGCTGGTGCCCCGTGATGACTACGAAATCAAGCTCGTTTCCCTGATCGATCCGACTGTCATTACGGTCCGGCCCGATATCGATTTTGACCTGAAGGGGTCGAAATACAGGGTCAAAAAAGTTGACACACAGGGGAAGCGTGTATTAATAAACGACCCTTCCAACAATACCGAACGGTGGATTGATGGGCAAGCGTCAGGGGCGCCACCCGAGAAATAGTCGTAATCCGTTGCGCTTGAGATTTTTTTGTCCGGGTTAAAGGAGATAACTCTATGAGATTGAACGTTGTTCTCTGCTTACTGATTACCGCCCTGTTGAGTCCGGTGACGGAGCAGCAGGTTTATGCCCAGGGACAGGACGCGGGCACACAGGTCCTGCTTCAGGAGATGAACCAGGCTGAGGGTGTTGCGGCGGCCGGCGCTACAGCCGTTCCGGGTGATGCCGAGAAGAAGCCTGAAGCTGCAGCCCCGGCTCCCGTCATTGAAGAACTCGCCACCCCTGCCGAACCCGCCAAAACGGCTCCGGCCACCGAGCCTGCTCCGACCGCCGCGCCCGCTATTGAAGAACTCGCCACCCCGGCCGAACCCGCCAAAACGGCTCCAGCCGCCGCGCCCGCGATTGAAGAGCTTGTCCCTGCACCTGCCGCTCCGGCAACTGAGCCTGCTCCCGCTGCCGCGCCCGCGATTGAAGAGCTGGCGCCGGCTCCCAAGGTTACAACTCCCGCGCCTAAAGAGGCTCCTGAAATTACTCCCGCCGTTGTCGCCCCAGCCGTCGCCCCCACGGTTGCCGCGCCCACTGGTGATGCCGCCACAAAGGAGGCGCTGGAGGCTGCCGTTAAGAGTTTTGGTTCGGATGAACGCATGAAGGTTTCCGCCTCGGTTGCGGAGCAGGAGTCCGTCAGGCGCAAGGCGCGGGAACTGGATGGACGGCTGGCCATGGATAATGCAGATAAGGCCGTTAAGTCAGGGGATTACGCTACGGCGGTCGACCAGTACAAGATTGCCGCAGAAAAACTCAAGGTTGCCCCCCACTGCGCAGCGTTGCGGAATCGGGCGATCGCGCAGATTCCAGAATGTGAATTCCAGCTTGTTCGCAAAATGGTGAAGGACGGCCATGATGCCGAAGCGATTGCCAAGGGGCAGGAATTCCTCAAGCAACGCCCCGGCAACCTCCGGCTGTCGACCTTGATTGCCACCCTGACGAAGCCTCAGGAGAAGCGGCCCGAGCCTGGAGCCGATGTTGCGCGCCCGGGCGAGACGGAAATTGAAAAGCAGATGCGTCTCGGACGGGAATTCATGGCGAAGCGGGAGTATAATGGTGCCAGGGAACGTTTTGAGTCTGTCCTGGCTCTCGATCCGGAGAACCGGGAAGCCATGCGTTACCTGAAGGTGCTTGGCGAACGCGAATACGGTAACAGGACGGTCGAGCGCGATGCCACCGCGCGGAAAATGACGGCTGAAGTTCGCGAGGCGTGGAATTCCAAATATAAGGTCATCAAGGGAAAAGAAGGCGACAAGACCAAGGAGACCAGTCCGCTCGTCAATCCCATTGAAGAGAAGATGAAGAAAATCATCATCGAGAACATTGAGTGGCGCCAGGCAAACATGCACGATTGCGTGGAATTCCTGAACAAGCAAAGCCGTGAGAACGACAAGAGCACCGATGATGAGTCCAAGAAGGGCATCAATATTATCCTGAATCTTGGCGTTGGAGCGCCCGCTGCGCCGAAGCCGGCCGCTGGTACAGGGACGGATGATGTTTTCGGGGGTGCGGCGACAGGGGCGGCGACTCCGGGCGTGCCTGAGGTGACATTTGGGGCGAGGTACATCAGCCTGTACGACGTGCTCAAAACGATCACTAAAATGTACGGCTTGAAATGGCAGATCGATGGCGGAGTGGTCATGATTGTGCCCGTCGATTGGACGCCCGAAACCATGGAAATGAAGATGTATCCCGTGGAGCCAACCTTTATCACGCGTGTCCAGGAGGCAAGTACGGCCATGCCGACGATCAGCCGGATCGGTGGCAAGGATCGGGAAACCATGAATGCAGGAGGCGGCAGCACTGAGACCGTGCCGTCCGACCTGAATGGGTATTTCGAGAAGATGGGCATCAAATTCCCCAAGGGATCCTCTGTCACCTATAACCCCGCCATCGGCAAGGTCATCATGGTCAACACTGAGGACCAGTTGATCCGGTTCGAGAAACTGCTCTCTGAGTTGAACGTAGTGCCGAAGCAGGTGGAAATCGAAGCCAGGTTTGTGGAGGTCAATGAAACCGACATGTACGAGGCCGGTTTGGAATGGCTGCTGACGGACAATTGGGAGATGTTACTGAAACAGGGCAGCAATCCTTATGCCCCCGCCACCGCCACTCCCCGCATCCAGATGAACGCAAACTCGTCCGACAACGGCTTTACAAAGGGCTTGCGGTTCAAGGGGACCGAGGTGAACGCCTCCACGCCCATCGTTGGTGGAACGGCGGGATCCATCGCCTCGATTGCAAGTGTGCTGACGAATCCCGATATTACCATGATCCTCCACGCCCTGGAACAGAACGGAAACTCCGACCTGTTGTCGGCTCCCAAGGTGACGACCCAGTCCGGAAAGGAAGCGATCATTAAGGTCGTGACAGAGTATATCTATCCCACCGCGTTTGAAATGCAGGGGGGCACGCTCAATCAGAACAACAACAACAATACTGCCAATACGATTCAGGAAACGACCGTCATGCCCACTGACTTTGCCACCCGTGAGGTGGGAGTTATCCTGACGGTTACGCCGGAGGTCAGCCCCGATGGCAACATGATCAACCTGAAGATGTCGCCTCAGGTTGTCACCGAGCCGACTTGGTACCAGTACGGCTCGACCGTGCGTCGCGCCGATGGCTCGGAACAGCAGTTGAACATGCCCCAGCCCTTTTTCCATCTCCGGTCGCTGTCGACGGAAATCTCAATCTATGACGGCGCCACGGTGGTAATGGGTGGTCTGATCACGGAAGCACTGGAGAAGGTGAACGACAAGATCCCCATTCTTGGCGACATTCCCCTGATTGGCGCCCTTTTCCGGTCAAAATCGGAGAAGAGCATCAAAAAGAACCTCCTGATCTTTGTGACCGCCAAGCTCGTTGATCCGGGTGGCCAGTTACTCAAGAAGCCGGATCAGGAAGCCGCCAAGACCGGCGGACAGTTGGCTCCGTCCGGGGGCGTGTCTGCGCCTGCGACGACGCCTGCGCCGTCTCCTGATGCCGTGTTGAAATAAGCGCTTACCCCCATGAGCGCCCGAAGACTCCTTCTGGTTGACGGGACTCAGTTGTTCTACCGTTCGTTCTTCGGGATACGGGGGCTTAGCACACATGACGGGCACCCCTCGAATGCCGTATTCGGTTTCATCCGAGGGATCCATCAGATAATTGATGTCTGGAAGCCGTCTCATCTTGCGGTGGCCTGGGATGGCGGGGTTCCCAAAGCCCGGCTGGATCTGCTCCCCGAGTACAAGGCCCAGAGGCCGCCCATGCCGGATGATCTGCGTTGTCAGTATGATCCGGTTCGCGAATTCCTGGGGTTGGCCGGCATTCCCCTGATTCGCCTCGACCATGAGGAGGCCGATGATGTCCTGGCATCACTCGTCCGGTGGGGGGAACGGGATGCCGGCGAAGTCGTGATTGTGACCATTGACAAGGATCTCTATCAACTGGTTTCCGAGAAAACCGGCATGGCCGGATGGGGCAAGGACGACAAACGGATTGGGCGGGCGGAAGTGTTTGAGAAGACCGGTGTCCATCCTTCACAGATTGTCGAGTGGCTGGCGCTGACAGGCGATACCGCGGATAACATTCCCGGGGTCGAGGGAATGGGGCCGAAAACGGCCGCTAAATTACTAGGACAATTCGGCAGCCTCGAGACGATGTGGGCGCGGCTGGATGAGATTCACTCGCCACGCATCCGCGGCAACCTGCTTTCACAGCGTGATCGCGTGGAGCGCAATCTGGCCCTCGTCAGACTGCAGGATAATCTCCCTTGTGTGCCGGGCTGGGACGATCTTGTGCTCAAGCCCGAGTCACCCGCCGTGATGAGGTCCTTCTATGTGCGGATGGACTTCCATTCACTGGTCAAGGTTGCCGACCAGGGCGAACTGTTCTGAGGGATCATCCCTAAAACCGTTGACTCCGCCACGGCATCCTATATCCTTTTCGCCATGAAAGTTCTAGTTGTAGGTGCTGGTGGTAGGGAACATGCCTTGGTTTGGAAGCTGGTCAATGACAGCCGCAGGCCGCAGGTCTTTTGCGCGCCCGGCAATGCCGGAACAGCGGAGTTGGCGACGAATCTGGACATCGCGGCAGAGGATGTGAAGGGGGTCACGGCCTGGGCCGTTGCGAATCGTCCGGATCTGACCGTGGTGGGTCCCGAGGCGCCGCTTTGCGCCGGCCTCACGGATGCCTTGGAACGGGAGGGCCTGCGAGTTTTTGGCCCCTCGAAGGAGGCCGCGCGGATGGAGGGGAGCAAGGTTTTTGCCAAGGATGTCATGGTGGCCGCCGGCGTGCCCACCGCCCAGTCCAGCACGTTTACAGACGCCGCAAAGGCCATCGACTTTATCCATGATATCGGCCTGCCGATCGTAATCAAGGCCGAGGGGCTTGCCGCAGGAAAGGGCGTCACCGTTTGCGACACCCGCGAGGCCGCTGAACGGGCTGTGAATGAGGCGCTGGTAGAGGGCGCGTTCGGCGATGCCGGCCGCCGCATCCTCGTCGAGGAATTTCTCGCCGGCGAGGAGGTTTCCGTGCTGGCCCTGACCGATGGTGTTCATGTGGTGTTGCTGGCCAGTGCCCAGGATCATAAGCGGGCGTTCGACAAGGACCAGGGGCCCAACACCGGAGGCATGGGAGCCTATTCACCCGCCCCGGTTCTCACGCCTGAACAGTTTCCCGACATTGAGCGAACGGTGTTCGCTCCGACCCTCGCGGAGCTGAAGAGCCGGGGAATTCATTACAAGGGAGTGCTCTATGCCGGCCTGATGATGACAAAATCGGGTCCCAAGGTTCTGGAGTTCAATTGCCGTTTTGGAGACCCGGAGACCCAGGTGATCCTTCCCCGGATTGACGGGGATTTGATTCCAGCCTTGGACGCCTGCATTGACGGGTCCCTGCGGCCCGAACTGGTTCGCTACAAGCCGGAGGCGTGCGTGTGTGTCGTCATGGCCGCTGGCGGGTACCCCGGCGCCTATCAGAAGGGCAAGGAAATCCGGGGGCTCAAGGTGGCGGCGAAGGTCAAGGAGACGGTCGTCTTTCACGCCGGTACCCGGATGAAGGATGGGCACGTCACCACCGCGGGCGGCCGTGTGCTGGGAGTCACCGCGCTGGGCACCACGCTGAAGGCGGCGGTGGACCGCGCCTATCAGGCAGTGGGAAAGATCAGCTATGACGGGGCGATGTTCCGTCGTGACATCGCGGCGAAGGCGCTTTCAAAGGCATGATAAATTCGATAAACTTAAAGGAAATATGAATATGGCCAAACAGAAGACAGGATCGGGACGGAAGCCGGAAGTGGCGGTTGTGATGGGGAGCGATTCGGATTGGCCGCTGCTGGAGGAAACCGTAGCCACGCTGACACGCTTTGGGGTCGTGTCCGAGGTCCGGGTGATGTCTGCACACCGTACGCCGGATCTGGCGGCCTCGTTTGCACGCAAGGCCGCCGGGCAGGGCGTCAAAGTGATCATTGCCGCGGCTGGCGGCGCCGCGCACCTGGCTGGCGTCATCTGCGCGCACACAACCCTCCCGGTTATCGGCATCCCCGTGACCAGCAGCTTCATGGACGGGCTTGATTCCCTCCTCTCGACCGTTCAGATGCCGGCTGGCGTGCCGGTTGCCACGGTGGCGGTGGGCAAGGCAGGCGCGGTTAATGCCGCCATTCTGGCAGTTCAGATACTGGCCCTGAGCCAGCCGGACCTGGCGCGCCAGCTGGTGGTCCACAAGCAGGTTTTGATGGACAAGGTGAATGCGGGGAACGACAGGGTCCAGGACGAAATTGCAAAAAAAGCCAGATAAGACTGAAGGAGCGGAATCTTGAACATGGGACGTTCACTTTTTATTGTCCTCCTCGTGTTTTTGACAGCCGCCTGTTCCGGATTTGCCACGGTCGGTTTGGATGATGTTCTCTCATGCCTTGAAACCAAGGGCATTCTTGTTGACCGCCCGCAGGCGGTTCGTGGCGGGATTGAGGGGATCCTGAAGGCCATTGATCCCGGTGCGTTTATCGGCGCGGGCGAATCCGGCGCGGCGGCTGGACAGGGCGCCACGGGGACGCTGGCCGTGGCGACGGTCGAGATTTGGCCGGAGGATATCGCCTACCTGAAAGTCGATGCGCTTGCCAAGGGGAGCGGGAGGGAGATTCTGGACCACCTCAGGGCGCTGGAAGGCAAGGCCGGGGTCATTCTGGATTTCCGGGGCGCAGCCGGTGAGGACCTTGATTCCGTCTCGCAACTGGGCGGCATTGGCCGTTCCGAGGGGGATCCATTATTTGTTGTGACGGATAATCAGGACAAACCGCTCTCGACGAACGTCGTTGGGATCGGAGTCTCTTTTCATGCACCGTTGATGGTGCTCATTGACAGGCAGACCCGGCTGGCGGCCGAGGCCTTGGCCGCCCTATGGCATGGTCGTCCGGGAATCATGCTGATCGGGTCTGCCACAGCGGGAGATGCCCGCTTCCGCGAGGCTCTGACCTTGCCGGGCGGGCAGCTCATCACGTTGGCCACCAGGAAATTTCTCCCGCTGGAAGCCGCCTGCTATGAGGGGCATGGAATCTGTCCTGATGTGGATGTGGCGTGTGACGTGGAAGCCGGGATCACCATGCTTTCCAGCACCAACCTGCCGGCACGGCCTCTCAGCATGAAGTCGGAGAAGGATCGGGAGCTCATGCACCGGGTGGAGGGTGATGTCGCATTGCGGCGGGCCACCGACATTCTCCTGGGCCTTCGCACATTGAGTGGCTATGGCCAGCGGTAAGCCCAGAATCCTTCAGGTGGACCCTGCGAAGCCTGGAAAATCCGTCATTGCTGCCGCTGCCAGCGCCTTGCGATCCGGCGACCTGATAATCCTTCCGACGGAAACGGTATATGGGGTCGCCGCCGCTCCCGGTGTGGAAGGCGCCAGTGAACGGATTTATGCTGCCAAGGAGCGGGACCGGGGCAAGCCGATCCCCCTGATGGCATCCGGGCTCGAGGTGGTGGAGCGGCAGGGGGCAGTGCTTTCGCCCTGGGCGCGCCGGCTGGCGTGCCGCTACTGGCCCGGCCCCCTCACCCTGGTGCTGAAGTGCGGGGGCGGAACCGAGGGCTTCCGCGTCCCTGCCCATGCCGTGGCGCTTGCCGTAGTGAAGGCGGCTGGCGGCCTCCTGAGGGTCACCAGCGCCAATATCAGCGGTGACCCCGCTGCACGGACGGTCAGGGACGCCATGGAGGCCCTGGGCGACCGTGTAGCCCTGGCACTGGATGCGGGGCCGTCTGCACTGGGCGTTGAAAGCACGGTGGTGGATGCCACCGGAGAAACCCCCGTGATCCTCCGGCAGGGTGCCCTTTCCAGGGAGAGTGTGATGGCGCGTCCCCTCGTCCTGTTTGTCTGTACGGGCAATACCTGCCGCAGTCCCATGGCGAAGGCGCTGGCAAGGCACTGGCTGGGAGAGAATCCGGTGTGGGAGGTGGAGTCGGCGGGGGTGGCGGGCGTGCCGGGACAGCGGGCAAGCGAGGGTGCGATCATCGTGATGGATGAGAAGAAAATCGATCTGTCCGGGCACCGGAGCCGGCCGCTGACACAGGCCCAGATTGACGCTGCCGACCTGGTTGTGGTAATGACGGAAGCTCACAAAAGCGGAGTCTTGAGCCGGTTTCCGGCGGCTGCGGGGAGAGTGGTGTTGCTGAATGATTTCAACCCCCGCCGATCGGGGGAGGATGTGCCGGATCCCTTTGGCATGAAGCCCGGTGTCTACCGGACTATACGTGATGAGATTGAGGCGGCAATGCCGGAGTTGATATTGCATCTGCATGGCTTGTACAGGTAGGGAAACAGACCTGAGGGAGGATTTTGACAATGAGAATGGCGATTGGCGCGGATCACGGTGGATTTGAACTCAAGGAAGCCCTGAAGAAGGTCTTGAAGAAGGCAGGCATCACTGTCGAGGACGTGGGGTGTATGAGCGCGGATGCCGTGGACTATCCCGACTTTGCCCGCATGGTGGCGGAGATGGTTTCGGAGGGGCTGGTTGACCAGGGAATTCTGATCTGCCGGACCGGGGTTGGCATGAGCATGGCCGCCAATAAGTTTCCAAAGGTGCGTGCCGCCCTGTGCCTGACTCCCGAGATGGCCCGGACGACCCGGTTGCATAATGATGCGAATGTGCTGGTGCTGGGGAGCGATATGGTGAAGGTCGACCTGGCGGAGTCCATTTTAATGGCCTGGCTCAAGCAGCCTTTTACAGGTGAGGTCCGGCACCAGCGGCGTGTCGACAAGATCGGCGCCATGGGCGGGGTCGCCATGGAGGCGGCCTCGGTTTCAGCCGTGGATCCCGACATCTATAACGCCATCAAGCACGAGGAGGAACGTGAACTCCGGACGCTTGACCTGATTGCCTCCGAAAATTACACCAGCCGCGCGGTCCGTGAGGCGCAGGGTTCGGTGATGACCAACAAGTATGCCGAGGGCTACCCGGGCAAGCGCTATTACGCAGGCTGCGAGTTTGTGGATGTGGCAGAGCAGATCGCCATTGACCGCGCCAAGGCCCTGTTCGGCGCCGAGCACGCCAATGTGCAGCCCCACTGCGGCAGTTCGGCCAACATGGCGGTGTATTTTGCGGCCCTGCAGGCCGGCGATACCATTCTGGCCATGAGCCTGGCCCACGGCGGCCATCTCACGCACGGCCACAAGATCAATTTCTCCGGGCGCTTCTTCAAGATCGTGCCGTACGGGGTGAACCAGAAAACCGAGACGATAGACTATGATGAGCTCGCGGCCCTCGCCCTGCAGAGCAAGCCGAAACTGGTCGTGGCCGGCGCAAGCGCGTACCCGCGCATCCTGGACTTCAAACGGCTGCGTGACATCGCCGACAGCGTGGGTGCCATGCTCATGGTGGATATGGCCCACATCGCGGGACTCATCGCCGCCGGTGTGCACCCCAGCCCCGTCCCTTACGCCGACTTTGTCACCACCACCACGCACAAGACCCTTCGCGGCCCGCGCAGCGGTATGGTGCTGTGCAAGGCCAAGTACGCCCAGGAACTGGACAAGCAGGTCTTCCCGGGGCTCCAGGGCGGCCCGCTGATGCACACCATTGCCGCCAAGGCGGTGTGTTTCAAGGAAGCCATGAGCCCGGCGTTCCGGCAATACCAGCAACAGGTGGTCAAAAATGCCCGCGTGCTGGCGGCCTATCTGGCGGCGAACGGCATGCGCATCGTGTCGGGCGGGACGGACAATCATCTCATGCTGGTGGACCTCACGCCCCTCGGGACGACCGGCAAGGATGCCTCTGCGGCCCTGGAAAAGGCCGGCATCATCGTGAACAAGAACGCGATTCCGTTTGATACCCGGCCGCCGGCCGTGACGTCGGGCATCCGTATCGGTACCCCCGCCGTGACCACGCGCGGCATGAAGGAAGCCGAGATGGAGAAGCTGGGCGGCTGGATTGTGGACGCCGTGCGATCCCAGGCCGATGAGGCGGCGCTGGCCCGGATCAAGGCGGAGGTTGTGGCAACGGCGGTGAGGTTCCCGATTCCCTAGAGGGTGGCATGATCCTGCGAGACCTGACTCCTGACGAGATGGCGGCCGTCGAGAAGATCGGCGTGTCGCGGGTTTTTAATCCGGGGCAGGTTATCCTCCGCGAGGGGGAGGCGGGGTGTTCCTTCTTCCTGATCCTGGATGGCCGCGTGGAGGTTCGAAAGGGGATCGGCCTCGATAAGTACAAGAAACTGGTCGAGCTGGGTCCGCTTGATATCTTCGGGGAAGTCTGTTTCCTCGGCGTTGAATCACGCTCCGCCAGTGTGCTGACGGTGGAGCGGACCCACGTCATGGAGTTCGCCAGGGATGAATTCGAGAAGTTGATCGCCGCCCGCCCGTCAATCGGGCTGAAGCTGTACCGCGGTATTGCCAGGGAACTCGCACAGCGGCTGGCCAAGGTGGATGTTGAACTCAAGGATGCCCTCATCTGGGCGCTGGGTGATTTTAAAACCTCGGTGGATCCCACGGTGGTGAATTCCCGGAAACTCGCCGTACTTCCCCCTCCGTCTGCGGGGATACCCGCCCGGATCGTTGTGGACTAGGGACCCTTATTTGATCAGGCGGCGTCTCATCAGGCGCAAGGCCAGGGGGATCAGCAGGAGCGCCGCGACCACCAGGTAGCCGCCCGATACCAGGATGTTCATCCAGGTGACGGTTCCCAGACACATGTTGCGCGCGAGCGTGACCAGATGCGTCAGGGGCAAAGCCCAGGCCATTTCCTGTGCCCAGCCTGGAAGATTCTCCAGCGGGAAAAACGTGCCGCTGAACAGGTACATCGGGGTGATGAAGAGGAAGATCGGCAGGTTGAACATGTCGATGCTCTTCACGATCGCGGTGAAGATCATGCCGACGGCGCCGAAGAGCAGCCCCCCCAGGAAGGCAAGGGGCAGCAGCCCGAGGCCGGTAGGATAACGCACCAGGCCGAACAGGCTCAGGACCGAGACCATGATCGTGGCGGCCATCAGGGACTTCGTTGCGCCCCACATGATCTCACCGGCAATGATCTCATCAACCGAGAGCGGGGTGGCCATGATCGCGTCGTAGGTCTTCTGGTAATACATCCGGACGAACGATGAGAACGAGTTTTCCATGAATGCCGTGTACATGATATTCGTCGCGATGATGGCCGGAGCCATGAAGACCACGTAGGTGAGTGTGTGGCCCTCGTACTGGACTTCGGGGATAAGGAGGCGGAAGCCGAAGCCCAGCGAGGTGATATAGAGGATTGGCTCCAGCAGCGGTGTCAGGAACCCGATGTGCCAGGACCGGCGGGTGACCAGCCAGTCCCGCCGCCAGACCCGCAGGAGCCTCCAGGAGAGTTGTCGTGTGTGCCGGCTCATTCGCGCAGCTCCCGGCCGGTTAACTTGAGGAACACGTCCTCCAGCGTTCCCATGCGGAGGATGCAGTTGTCCTTGCAGAAGTTTTTCGTGATCTCATGGTAGACATCCTCGTCATCCTTGCAGTAGATCAGGATGCGGTGCCCGAGATCCTCGTGCTCCAGCCCGCGCTCGGCGACGAACCGGCGGAGGCCGTCGCAGACCGGGCTGCTTTCAATGACCTGCTTGCCGACAAATTGGGCGACGAGGTCGCGCGGGCGGCCCTCGACGAGAATCTTGCCGTGGTCCACGATAATAAGCCGGTCGCAGAGCTGGGCGGCCTCCTCCATGTAATGCGTGGTCAGGATGATGGTGACGCCCTGCTGCTTGAGCCGCGCCAGCCGCTCCCAGAGTTGGTGGCGGGTCTGCGGATCCAGGCCGGTCGTCGGCTCGTCAAGAATCAGCAGGTCGGGTTCATTGATCAGGGCACGGGCGATGGCCAGCCGCCGCATTAAGCCTCCGGAAAGCTCCCGTACATCCGCGTTCTCGCGGTTTCCCAGGCCGAAGAACTCCAGCAACCGGTTGGCGCGGGCCCGCGCTACGGGGCGCGGCAAGCCGAAAAATCCGGCGAAGATCTCGAGGTTGTCCCGGACGGACATTTCCTCGTCGAGATTGTTGTCCTGATGGCAGACACCCAGTCGGGCGCGCACCTCGCGCCACCCCGTGGTGATATCGTGCCCGAAAACCGTAAGGGAACCCCCGCTGAGGGGCGAGAAGCCGTAGATCATCCGGATGGTGGAGGTCTTCCCGGCGCCATTGGGGCCGAGCAGTCCGAAGAGCTCCCCCTTCTTCACGTCGAAAGAAATCCCGTCCACGGCAGTGAACATGCCGTAGCGTTTGCAGACTTCGCGGGCCTCTATGACGTTGTCGCTCATGATATTCAGGACTCGAGAGTTGATTATTGGCATTGCGGTCTTGTGGGTCAAGCGGCGTTATGAGAAGAATAGACCGACATGCAGGGGAAGAATAAACAGCAGTCTGATATTGCGATAGGGACTCGGATCCTGGTCCGGCGTCCCGGGAGGAGACCCCCGGCCGCGCGGGAGATCGACATGCACGGGTTGCGGGTGGAGGATATGCTGCCCCGGCTCGATCAGTTCCTGAGCGATGCTATGCTGGAAAGGGTGCCGGAAGTCCGCATTGTACATGGGCACGGCACCGGGGCGTTGCGCAAGGCCATCCACCAGCGGCTTCTTGCCATCGGCATCCGGCATTTCAGGCTGGGCGAAGCCGGCCAGACCCCCGGTGGTGACGGGGTGACGATCGTGTCGCTGTAGGGACGGTCATAATCAGGATGACGATTGCGTAATGAGTCAAGTGCAACAGAACGATGCCCGGATTGAAGAGGTCTTTGAGGCCCTGCGGCGCTCGGATTTCAGGAGCCGCATCAAACTGCGGAAAGATGACTGGCGCATGCTCAAGTCCAAAGGATTGGCCGCCGTGATGAGCCACGCCGCTGAATTTATTGAGCAGCGGCTGGCGCCCGCCAAGCCCGCAAAGGATGGCATGCAGACGCCGATGCGGGGACACCCGGTGTTCGCCGCCCAGCACGCCACCGCCACCTGCTGCCGCCGTTGCCTGGCCAGTTGGCATCAGATTCCCGCCGGCCGGCCGCTTGAGGATGAGGAAAAGGACTACATCGCCATGGTTGTGAGGCGATGGCTTGAAGCGGAAATGGAACGCGGGAACCTGGACAAGGATACCGTCCAGCTCATGCTGGACATGTAATCAAGTCAGGAAAATGGAGGCGCGGATCGGATTCGAACCGATGTACGAGGTTTTGCAGACCCCTGCCTGGCCACTTGGCTACCGCGCCCTGTAAAAATAATAACCGCCGCACGAAGGCGGCGGCAAACTGACTTTCGTTCAGTTTTACTTTTTCGCCTTCGTCTTGACGACCGCCTTGGCGGTGTCAATCTTACGCTGAATCTGACGGCTGCGACGCTTACGTTTTGCTCTTGCTCTAAGTTGTTGTCCCATAATGGGGAGGCTAGATATCAAAACCCTCCACCCCCTGTCAATCGTGGAGTGGGGGGGCTGCCTGCGGGGTTGATATTCGCCCGTGTTTGCTATTAACTTTGACCCGATGGATAAGACCGCTCATAAAACCATGCGTTCCTGCGGGGAATGCTGCATACGGTTGGTGGACTTTGGTGTCACACTCCGAGGCACACCCGTGCTGGAGCGCCTCCGGTTGCATATGCATTGCGGGGAGTTGACCGCCCTCATCGGGCCGAATGGCGCGGGGAAGACGACCCTGCTGCGGGCGATGGTGGGGGAATTGCCCCATACGGGCACCCTGCGCTTCATCCATCATGGCAATGTCGAGACCACGACCCCGCTGCGGATCGGGTATGTTCCCCAGAAATTGGAGTTGGACCGCACCTCACCGACCACGGTGATGGATCTGTTCTCCGGTGCCCTGAGCCGGTGGCCGCTCTGGGCGGGAACCCGCAGGGAGGTGATCCGCGAGGCGCAGGCCAAGCTGGAACTCGTGGGGGCGGAATCCCTCTTGAACCGCAGGATTTCGGAGATTTCAGTCGGCCAGCTCCAGCGGGTGCTCCTGGCGTTGGCGCTGGCCCCCGTGCCGGAACTGCTCCTGCTGGATGAGCCGGTCGCGGCGTTGGACCAGGGCGGTATGGAACGGTTCTATCAGACGGTCTCCCAGATGCGGACGGAATACGACCTGTCCATTCTCCTGGTGTCCCATGATCTCACGGCCGCCGCGCAGTTTGCCGACCGGATGATCCTGCTGAATCGAACGGTATTGTGCGATGGCGCGCCGAGGGAGGTCCTCTTGAATCCCCTGATCCGCCAGACCTTTGGCTTCGGGTTCACCGGGGAGGAGATTGACGGTCGCCGGCCCCTGTTCAAGCAGCTTGAACATGAGCAATGCGCGCTACCGGTGGGGAAGGCGCTATGAACGCCTGGCATGCCCTTTTCATGAATCTGCCGTTTGAGTGGGCACAGTATGATTTCATGCACAATGCGCTTCTCGCCGTGCTGCTGGTCTCCCCGCTTTTGGCCCTGCTTGGCTGCCTGGTCATCAATAACCAGATGGCGTTCTTTTCCGAGGCGATGGGGCATTCGGCGTTGACCGGACTGGCGCTGGGGGCGCTGCTGGGGATCGCCGACCCCACAGCCACGATTGTCGGGTTTGCCGTCGTGCTGGCGGTGGCGATGGTACTGATGCGCCGGTACAGCGCGGTGCCGCCCGATACGAGCATTGCCCTGGTGATGGCGTTTGTAGTGGCGCTGGGCGTGGTGCTGCTGTCGCGCGGGGGCGGGTTTGCCCGGTATTCCCGTTACCTCATTGGCGACATCCTCACCATCACCCCCGGCGAGCTCGGCACGTTGGCCGTGGTGTCGGGCGGGGTGGCGGTGATGTGGGTATTCCTGTTCAATGCCTTCTTCTTCGTGAGCCTCAACCGGTCCCTGGCGGCCAGTCGCGGGTTTCCGGCAGGCGTGCTGGAGGCGGTGTTCTCGGTGCTGGTGGCGGTTGTGGTGTCGGTGAGCATTCCCTGGGTGGGCCTGCTGGTGATCAATTCCATGCTGATTCTGCCGGCGGCCACCTCGCGGAACCTGGCGCGCAACACCCGCTGGTATGTGCTGGGGGCGGTGGGGTTGAGCCTCCTTTCCGGTGTGCTCGGTCTGATCTGTTCCTACTACTGGAACACGGCGACCGGTGCCACCATCGTCCTGTGGGCCTGCGGCTTCTTTGCGGTGTCCCTGGCCGTGAGGAAGCGGTAGCGGGAAACTGCGGCGTTGACGGCAGGCGGAGGGATTGCCACTATTCAAGCCTATGACTGAGCAACGTGAAATCCTTGATATCCAGCAGCAGCTGGTGAACAGCGATGTCTCGCCGATGCGCAAGTACCTCGCCCTGGTGATCGGACGGGGAAGCTGGCTGTCGTTGCTCAAGTACGAGGTGATCATCCTGATGTCGTCCACGATTCCCGGGGCACTGGGGCTGGCGTTACGCAAGGTTCTCTATCCCCGGCTTCTCAAAAAGTGCGGCCGGAATGTGGTGTTTGGCGCGAATGTCGTCCTGCGCCATCCCAAAAAGATCGTCATCGGGGACAATGTGGTGATTGATGACAACTGCCTGCTCGACGCGAAGGGCGAATCCAATGCCGGGATCACCATCGGGTCGGGCGTATTCATGGGGCGAAACACCATCCTCCACTGCAAGAACGGGGACATTGTGATCGGCGATGATGTGAACATCGGGTTCAATTGCGACATTGCCTCGTCGAACCGGGTGGAAATCGGGCGAAAAGTCCTGATTGCCGCCTATAGCTATATCGTGGGTGGCGGGCATGACTTCTCACGGTCGGACGCCTCGGTCATGGATCAGAAGCGGACGGCGAAGGGGATTTTCGTTGGGCCTGAGGCGTGGATTGGCGCCGGGGTAATTGTTCAGGATGGTTGCACCATCGGTGAGGGGACCATTGTGGGTGCCGGCGCCGTGGTGAATGCGGATCTCCCCCCTAAAGTCATCGCCGTCGGCATTCCTGCCCGCGTTCTGCGAAACCGGGAGTAAGTCATGAATGATGCCGTGGCCCGCTATGAGTATGACCCCCTCGGAAACGCAACCCGCAGAACAGGTTTGAAAGTGGCGAGTACCCCATGCAGGTTCAGCGCCAAGTACACCGACGACGAGACGGGCGTCGTCATGTGCCAACTACGACCCTATGCGGCCGGGAAGCTGAAAGACCTACTCCCCAAGAACGGGTAGTTGAGAGTGCTATCTCAAGGCGGTACACCCGTTCCTGCTCAGGGAGCCAGGTGAGCGTGCGGTGTTTCT
>CAZMSS010000037.1:0-18433 GCA_964568965.1 uncultured Verrucomicrobiota bacterium
TCCTTTGTGAGTCTCCGCACCCGGTGGATCACAACCCTGGCCCACTACCACAAAACCCTGGCGGCGATGAGCCGGCTCACGGGGGATACCGCAGGACTGACATTTTTCAACCAACCATGACGAGAGGATAACAATGACTACCCGATACCAAACCATACTATTCACGACCCTGCTCAGCCTGACCACATCGACTTTGCCTGCACGGGCCGAAGAAGCGAAAAAAGATTTGTTGACGCGGATGTGCGAGCATAAAATCCTGACCTACACCTGCGATGAATGCCGGTATGAAACGGGGGTGGTCAAGCTTGCTCCAGAGCTCCTCTCCCCATCCACAAACGGTCCCGCGCTCATACAGCTCGGAGCCGCCATCCGGCAGAAGGTGGAACAGGGAATTGAAACGGTCGGCGAAATCGCGCTCAATGAAAACGCCACCGTCCGTCTCTCCCCCCCCGTCGCGGGCATCCTCCGGAACGTCAGGGGCGACACCGGCATGCTCGTGAAGCCGGGTGATGTCCTCGCTGATATCGAGAGTGCCGAGCTGGGTACCGCCATCAGTAGTTATGTCAAAAACCGGGCCCTGGCTGACATGACCCAGCGCAACTACCTGAGGGAGAAGACGCTGGCCGAACAAAAAGTCTCTGCGCAGGTGGAAGCCGACGAGGCGGGGAGCCGCCATGAACACGCCAAGGCCGATCGGGATGCGGCCGCCCATGTCCTCAAGGCCATGGGATATACAGATCAGGAGCTGGCCGCCCTTTCAGGGGAATCCTCCCCCACCCTGCCCCTCAGGGCGACGCGCGGGGGCACCCTGATTGAAAAGCAGGCCGTCGCCGGGAATCGCATCCAGCCCGGCCAGTCGGCCATGACAGTGTCCGATCTCAGCTCTGTCTGGGTCTGGCTCGACCTCTACGAACGCGATCTGGCCACAGTTCTCGAGGCGTCGGCCAGGCAGGCATTGTCGGTCTCACTTGAAACACGGGCCTACCCCGGACGCCGTTTCAAAGGAACTCTCGAGACCCTCGGTGCCACCATGGATGAAACCACGCGCACGGTTAAGGCCCGCGCCCTGCTCCCGAATCCTGACGGACTCCTGAGGCCCGGAATGTTCTGCAACGCCAAACTCACCTGGTCCCGCGATGAGGAGGCACTCACGGTCCCGCGTACTGCCGCCTTGGAGGACGAGGGCCAGTGGTTTGTCTTCACCCACCTCAAGGATGACTATTACATTCGCACCGCCATCAGGAAGGGCCGCGATTTCAACGAATCGATCGAGATCGTCGAGGGACTGGCAGAGGGCCAGAAAGTCGTGACCGAAGGCGCCTTTCTCCTGAAGTCGGACGTGTTGCGTGAAAAAATGGGTGCCGGCTGCGCAGATTAAGGAGTCATACCCATGTTTAAATTCCTCATAAAAGCGGTTCTTGCCCAGCGGCTGATGGTCATGCTCGGTACCGTCACCCTGGCTCTGGCGGGGCTGTTCGCGTGGAGAGCCCTCCCCATCGACGCATTTCCGGATGTCACCAACACACAGGTGATGATCCTGACCAAGGCCAGCGGATTGGCGGCCATTGATGTCGAACAGCGCATCAGCTATCCCCTGGAGCAAGTGATGCGGGGCCTCCCCAAGGTCACCCAGGTACGCTCCCTGTCCCGGGCGGGCTTGTCTCAGGTGGTCGTCATCTTCCAGGACGGGGTCGACACCTACTGGACTCGACAGGTGGTGTTTGAACGGCTGGCCATGGCCAGGGACCAGTTGCCGCCGGGGGTGGAACCCGAGCTGGGGCCCCTGAGCACAGGACTGGGCGAAGTCTTCCAATATACGCTGGAGAGCGACCGCCACAACGCCATGGAGCTCCGGACGCTTCAGGATTGGCTCGTGGCCCCCATGTTGAAACCCGTGGCGGGCGTCAATGAGGTGAATAGCTTCGGCGGTGTGGTTAAACAATACCAGATCCTGCTGACCCCGGAAAAGCTGGCCCAATACAAGCTGTCCGTCGCGGAGGTGACCGCCGCCGTGGAACGCGGGAATGCCAACGCCGGCGGGGGCGTTCTTGTCAGCGGCTGGGAACAAGTCTACTTGCGGGGGGTCGGGCTGCTCAAGGACATCCCCGACATCGAGCAGCTGGTGATCAAGGCCAGGGATGGCACCCCTGTCCGACTGAAGGACGTGGCTGAGGTTGTGATCGGCTCCGAACCCCGTCAGGGGGCTGTGACCCGGGATGGACGCGGGGAGGTGGTGGCGGGGATGATCATCATGCTCAAGGGCGAAAATTCCCGCGATGTGGTCGCCCGCGTCAAGGATACCCTGGCAAAAGTGCAGGGGACCCTGCCCGAGGGGGTCCGAGTCAATGTGTTCTACGACCGCACCTCGCTGATCGAAGCCTGCATTGCCACCGTCATGAATGCCCTGCTGGAAGGCTCCGTCTTCGTCATCCTGATTCTTTTCCTCTTCATTGCCGAGATGCGCACAGCCCTGATCGTCGTGCTATCCCTCCCCCTCACCTTCCTCGTCAGTTTCATTATCATGGGCTGGGCCGGTCTCAGCTCCAACCTGATGAGCCTGGGCGGACTGGCCATCGCGGTGGGGATGGTGGTGGACGCCTCGATTGTCGTGACCGAGAATCTCCGGCGTCAACTGGCCGCTGGCCTGCATGAACCCCGGCGGGATGTCATCATCGAGGCCGTCCAGGAAGTCGGTCGCCCGGTTGCCTTTTCGGTAATGATTATCGCCATCATCCTGGTCCCGCTGTTCACCCTGCAGGGCATCGAGGGCAAGATGTTCGCCCCACTGGCCCTGACCCTGCTGATCGCGCTGATGGTATCCCTGGGGGTCGCCTTCACGACCATTCCCGTGCTGGCGGACCTGTCTCTCAAACAGGAACCCGAGCGGGAATTCGGGTTCATCCGCCGCTTCCACCACGGTTATCTGGCCTTGCTCGACCGGGTGATGCACCGGCCGGGCCTGACCCTGATCCTGGCCGCGGGGATCCTCGTGCTTTCGCTGGGCGTGATTCCCTTTATCGGGACGGAGTTCATGCCGGCGCTTGACGAAGGGGCGATCGCCATCAATGTCGTCCGCCTCCCCAACGCCTCGATCGAAGGCTCCGTGCGGGTTGCCGATTTTATGGAAAAGCAGTTGCGCCGCTTCCCTGAGATCGAAAGCGTCGTATGCAAGACAGGTCGGGCTGAAATCTCAGAGGACCCCATGGGGCCTGAACAGACCGATGTCTTCATCGTTCTGAAAGACCGGAAACGGGGATCATCCGGCCGGAACCGGGAAGAACTCGTGGAGGCCATCAACCGGGATCTCTCCATTATTCCCGGCCTCCGGTTTTCATTCTCACAACCCATCGCCCTGCGGGTCAACGAGCTGATTTCGGGGATCAAGAGCGATCTGGCTGTAAAGGTCTTTGGCCCCGACCTGACCCTGATCCGGCAGTATGCCGACCGGGCGGCGAGCCTCATCCGCTCAGCCCCCGGTGCGCAGGACACAAAGGTGGAACAGGTCACGGGTATGAACCAGCTGGATGTCGTGATTGACCGCCAGGCGGCGGCGCGCCACGGAATCCGGATCGGCGATATCAATGACACCATCGAGAGCGCCATCGCAGGGACCCGGGCCACCACCCTGATTGAAGGCGAGAAACGCTTTGCCGTGGTGGTGCGCTTCGAGGAGAAGTCCCGCCGCGACGAGGAGGCCATCAAGCGGTTATGGATCGTTGCGCCGGGCGGGGAACGGGTGCCGCTCGAGCAACTGGCATCCTTCCAGCGCATTGAATCCCCCGCCCAGATCAGCCGGGAAAACGGGATGCGACGCGTGGTCGTTGAAACCAACGTCAGGGGGCGGGACCTCGGCGGTTTCGTCAAGGACATCCGGCAAAAACTGGCCCCGCTGGCCAGCGAGTTGCCGCCCGGCTACTTCATCGAGTATGGCGGCCAGTTTGAAAACCAGCAGCGAGCCATGCGCCAGTTGTCGATCGTGGTCCCCATCGCCCTGATCCTGATCTTCATCCTGCTCTTTGCAGCGCTGGGCTCGGTCCGGCATTCCCTGCTGGTGCTCGCGAACCTGCCCTTTGCCCTGGTCGGCGGCGTGCTGGCCGTGGCGGCCTTCGGCATCCACCTGTCCGTCTCGGCGGCTGTGGCCTTTATCGTCCTGCTCGGGATTGCCGTCCAAAATGGCGTGGTGCTGGTGGCCTTCTTCCGCCAGTTGAGCGCCAACGGCCTGGGTCTCGCCGATACGGTTCGCACCGGTTGCGATGTCCGGTTCCGCCCGCTGCTGATGACAGCGATGACAAGTTTCATCGGCCATCTTCCCATGCTCTATGCGACCGGATCCGGCGCCGATATCCAGAAACCGCTGGCCGTTGTTGTCATGGGCGGCATCATCACGTCCCAACTTCTAACCCTGCTGGTATTACCAGCCCTCTATGTTCTGATGGAACGTTTTGTATTGAGGCATGAGGGTCTGGCACGGGATTAGGGGGAGGCTGAATGCTGAGCCGAGTTCGGAGCTCGATGTGAACTTTACTTTCGCCGGCTTGTGTGTAATGTTCATGGCAGATGAAACCGATAATAGGTGTAACACTTCTGCTGCTTGTGTTAGCCCTTGCCGGGACAGGCGCGTGGGTGGCACTCCGCCAAAGGCAGGAGGCGCCCGCACCCGTCGTCCCCGCATGCGACCGGCATGATTATGGTTTGGGAGACGAGTCACGGATCATCGACATCGCCACCCAACCCAGTGATCTTTGCCCGGCCTTTATCAGCGAATGCCTATTCCATGATCGCATTTTGCAGAATCAGCTCGCCGCCTCGGGCTGGACGCTCCGGGAGCACCGCTTCAGTTCCGGCAAGGATATCGTTCCCTACTGCGACGGCCGCCTGGAGGCCATGTTCATGGGCGACTTTCCCGCGTTGGTCGCCATGGCATCCCACAATGTCGGGATCTTCGCCATAACCAGCCACGGGTACGACACCATCATTGCCTCGCGAGTGCGCACTCCCGCAGAACTAAAGGGGCTCCGGATCGGCTACCCGCCCGGGAGCAGCGCCCGCTTCACACTCGAACGCGCCCTTGCTATCGCCAACCTCGCCTTCTCGGACATCATTTCAGTCCCCCTGCAGCCCAATGACCTGGAAGCCTCCTTGCGCGAACACCGCGTTGATGCCGTCATCGCCTGGGAGCCCACGGCGTCCCGCATCTTTGTCAATATCGCCGGAAGCCACCCTGTGTTCCGATCCGAGACCTTCACGTATATCGCCCTTGATCTCGATTTTTGCACTCGCCAACCAACCCTCGCGAAAGCCCTTCTGGCTGCATTAGTCCGGGCCACGCGCTGGGGCAGTCAGAACGAGAAAAATCTCTTTTCAGGCCTTCACTGGATGAGAGAGGGTGAGCTCGCGTTCGCCGGGGCCTCCGCCATTGAAACCAATGGCAAATGGGTAGCCACCCTGCGCAAGGAAGGCATTGACGGTCCTTCCTTCCCGATGCTTCCACTTGACCTCGCCGCCCCCCTCGGCCGTTTTCACAGGCAATTCCAATACCTGCAATTCATGGGCAGCCTCGAAGCGACCCAGACGTGGAACCGCATTGTTTCTGCCATCAATTTTACGGAACTACCGGAAATCATCCGTAATGGAAATAAATGGCGAATTGACAGCTTCAACTATGCTCCAACCAAACTCATCAAGCACAACAAGGATTAATCCGGAAAGTGAAATTTACCCCTCTCAGTTTACGTTTGCGAATCACGCTGGGATTCAGCGTCCTCATCCTCCTCTCCCTGGGCGCCATGCTCGCTGTGGAAGTGGCGGGCATCCCCGGCACCGCCATTGTGGGCCGATTCGCCCGCCAGCGCGCCAACGTGCTTAACGACATGGAGCTTGTTTCCGACTTGTTCAGTCAGCGCTTCATCAACTGGTTTAACGAATGCCGCAAAGACACCGAGGGCTTGAGTCGCTCGCCATTCCTGCGGCAGGCAGTCGACTCCGCCACCCCTCGATCCACCCTGGAGTTGGCAAACGCGCTGGAAGTCTTCCTGGCAACTCACCCCGTTTTTGAATGCGCCGCCCTGGTCAACCCCGATGATGGATCCATCCTGGCGGCCGCAGGAGTGTCCACAAACGCACACTGCAGCGCGGACATTGGCATCAGCCCCGCCCAACTCGGGCGCCTTGTAATCCCGGGCTACACAGAGGCCAACGAGATTCGCTTCTCGGACATCACGGGAGATCGCCTTCGCGTTATCAGGCAGATCATCTCCCTGCGGTCCCCTGACAGGATCAGCGCCCTGCTCATCGCTGAATCCAATCTCGACAGCGCCTTGCAGGCGCTTATCAGCTCAAGAGCCGCGCTCCGATCCAGAAACTGGGAGTTCGTGCTCGCCAGCAACGCCAGTGGCTCAACGACCCGAATCCGGGAGTACAGCGCTGATCTGGTCTCGGTCCAGCATACTCTTCCGGACCGGAATGTCTTTCCTGCCCTTCGCATGGCCATCGCTGGCATCGAAGGTCCCTATGACGGCCCCGATGAGACTGGGCGCGGCGTTCTGGCTTTCCATCGGCAGGTCAAGCTCGACAGGGAAATCGCCTGGGGGTTGGCCCTCAAGATGGATCGGAACCTCGCCCTCCAGCCGGCCTGGGCCGGACTTTTCCGCCAACTGATCTTCTGGTTCGGTCTTCTGGTAGTCGGCATCGCCGCCTGTATCCTGCTTGCCAGGGCGATTGCCCGCCCCATTCAGGAGCTTGTTGTCGTTGCCCAACGTGTTGAAGCCGGTGATTTCACGGCCCGGGCTTCCGCCAGTCGGCAAGCTGAACTTGGCCTGCTGGCAAACGTCTTCAACGGCATGATCAGCCGCCTTCAGCATTGGTACCAGGATTTGGAGAGGGAGGTCCGAGAACGCACGCGTGCCCTGCAGGATAGCGAAGATGAAATCCGCCGGATCAACGCCGGACTGGAACAACGGGTGGTTGAGCGTACCGCCGAACTGGAGGCTGCAAACCGTGAATTGGAGGCCTATAGCTATTCTGTCAGCCATGATCTGCGCGCCCCGCTTCGCCTTATTGATGGTTTCAGCCAGGCCGTGCTGGAAGACTACGCAGGGGGGCTTGACGACAAGGGCAGGGAATATCTGGGCCAGATCCGCGGGAATGCCCAGCAGATGGCCGGTCTGATCGATGATCTCCTGCGCCTCTCGCGAATGACCCGGGTGGAACTCCACCGCGAGGAGGTCAACCTGAGCGACATGGCAACGGGAATTGCTCACAAGCTCCAGAAACAAGTACTGAACCGATCGATCGAATGGCGGATCGCTCCCGGCCTTCTGGCGCGGGGTGACCGACCCCTCCTGCACATAGCACTGGAGAATCTCCTGGGTAATGCCATGAAATACACCGGTCACCGTGACCGGGCCGTGATTGAATTGATGCAACTGTCGGCCGGCCAGGAAAAGGTATTTGTCGTGAAGGATAATGGCGCTGGCTTTGACATGGCCTACGTGGGCCGTCTCTTTACCCCATTCCAGCGCCTGCATTCCTCCGGCGAGTTCCCCGGCACGGGGATCGGCCTGGCAATCGTCGAGCGGATCATCCGCCGCCACGGGGGGCGCGTCTGGGCTGAGGCTTCGGTTGGCCAGGGGGCATCGTTTTATTTCTCATTGCCGGAAAGAGAGGGACCATGAAAGAGCACACTATCCTGGTGGTCGACGACAACCCCGGCGACGCCATGCTGACTGAACGCGCTTTCAGAAAGAGTAGCATCGCCAGCACCCTGATGATCGTCCATGACGGCCAGGAGGCCTTGGACTACCTCTGGGGCAAGGGAAATCATGCCGGACGCGACCTGCGGGATATGCCTGCTCTCATCCTGCTCGACATCAACCTCCCCCGGGTTTCCGGCCATGACGTGCTGCGACGCATTCGCTCCGATCCCCGGACCCGGCGCCTTCCGGTCGTCATGCTGACCAGCTCGTGCGAGGACGGGGAAGTCGGCCGCTGCTATGATGCCGGCGCCAACAGCTACATCCAGAAACCGATCGACTTCAAGCGTTTCGTCGAGGTCGCCCACGAACTCAGCACCTACTGGCTCACCATTAACGAGTCCCCTCCCGCAATCGACAGATAAATCGGGCGACTTTACTTCTGCACCGGCCCCAGCACCGAGGAGGTATCGGTATTCAGCACGTCAGGATCCAGGTCATCCATCACAATGACTCCATGGATCGAGCCGGCGCGCTGTGGGTCGTGCCATTTCCAGACGATCGTGCCATCCTTCCCGAATTCCAGGAGCTGAGGCGCCTTTTCACTATCCTTGGCGCCATGGCCGGTCCAATTGCAGACCACAACGTTACCGTTCTTGAGCACCTGCATGCCTGCAAAGAAATTCAACAGAAGGCCGGGTTGCCCGGGCTTGCCACCCAGTTTGCGAATGGTCCTGCCGGCTGGATCCACTTCTTTAATAGAGGCTCCGTAGCCGTCGGCCACGAGCAGGTTCTTATTGGGCCGTTCCAGCACCTGATAGTTGTGCCGCGCATCCGGCAAGATCACGCGGCGCAGGATCGCCCCCTGCATGTCCGCCTCAAAAACCTTGTTTTCCTTGAGCTCGATGGCCCCAAAGAGCAGTGTGCCTCGCGGCGAAAGGCGGAACAGGCGAAGGTTACCGAGCTGAGGAAACGTACTGGTCGCCACCAGGTTGTCGGAGGCATCGAGTTCACAGAACGAAATGCCGCCTTTCTGGTTGCAGCCGACAATCGTGCGCCCGTCGGGTAACCGTTGCAGCGACATGGAACCGCTCAGAAAGTCCCTTTTGACTTCCCTGACTTCTTTATGTGTCTTCAGGTCATATTCACGGTAGCCACTGCCCGTGTTGACAAGCAGTTTGCCGCCGCCGATCAGCTGCATGTCGCGATGCTTTTCAGGGGTTTTGATCGACCAATCCCTTGAAGGCTCGAACTGGTCAACATAGATCAACTGGCTGCGCGACTCGTCAGCAACCAGGAAACGGTGCTTGATTGCCTCCTGCCCACGCAGGATGGCGGGCCAGGCGGCAAGCATGGCACAGACAACAAGGCAGGGAGTGATAACAGGTCTTCGTTTCATGGAAACCGTATTCCTTCAGCGTGTTAAAAGGCAACAGTCTTTACTATTTGCAGAAAATCGCAAGCCTGTTATCCGCCAAGGCGTAGCCGAACGGGCAGCGTTTTCGGCCTATTACAAGGGTTTATGTTCCTATCTGTTAATTCACTTTGCAGGGAATCGAGTAGCGGAAAGCCACTTCCCCGTCCTTGTGTTCGCCCGTCACATCCTTAGGCAACCACGAACGAATGTATTCGACAGTCACCTTGTCGGAGGCGACTGAGACGCGAACACGGCCGGTGTTCGGAAAAATGTCACCGGATCGGAACGCCTGCTTATTGAACAGCTCGTAGTGGGGATCGGCAGGCTCCGCCAGCGTCTGGTAGACAACCCCATCAAGCTGTTGCCGTGCAAAAACATGGTCATGCCCCTGGAAGAAGATGGTCACACCGTTCTTGGCCATCAGCGGATGGATCGGCAGGGCCCAGCCCGGGCGTTTCTGTTCAAACTCCCGGTCACCCCTCTTGTTCAGCCCCCCCCACTCAAAGAGCCCGGCATTCTCAATGCCACCCCGCCCCGTCCCCAGCACGTGATGCGCAAATACAAACTTGTACTTCGCCTTGCTACCCTCAAGCGTCCGCCGAAACCACTGGTACTGGTCATTGCCCAGCGTAATCCCCCACAGATCCCGGTCCATTTTCTTTCCACCGCCAAAGCTGTTATCCACCGGCAATGACGAATGCCAATAAGGATCGATAACCACGAAGAGCGCGTCACCCCACGTCCACGCGTAATAGTCCCTGAGCATGCCGATGTGCTCCACGGGCTTTGAGTCACCCGTGTAGAAGCTGTCGGGCGCGGGTTGCGGAAAATAGCGGTTTCGGGCTGTTTGCGCCCAGACTGCAACGTTGCTGGACGTGCCGTCCAAATTGAATGCAGCCGCCTGCTCATGGTTGCCGTTGACAAGAAAAAGAGGCGCAGAATGGGCCACAAGCCCCAGATAGGGGCGTTGGATCTTATAGCGTTGAGTCACCGTGTCGGCATTAACTGTCCCCAGCGCATCCACGCTGAAGTCATCGCCCATCATCATGTAAAAGTCGGGATGGTCGGCAGCAGCAGCCCGCAGCGTCTGGGCGTAAAGCGCGGCATCATGCTGTTGTGGACGTTCGGGATGCGAGTCGCCCTGGAGCTCAAAACGAAACGGACTCCCCGGGGCTCGCTGGGTATGAAAGGAATGCTCCACCCCTTCTAAGAAGATCGTCTCGCCCGTCTTACGATACCGGAGTCGATAATAGCAGGGTGCATCGGGCGTAAGCTGGTCGAGTAGCACATTAACCGGCTGCCCCGCGGGAAAGCTGATCGTACCGGTTTTGCGCGTGTAGGCCCCGGATACTGCGCCATATTCACAATACCCATCCATACTGCCGGCAGAGAGAACGCTCACCGTGATCGACCTGTCAGAGGGACGACCCAGCACCACGGACAACCCCTCCAGGGCCATGACATCGGCAGGGAGCGCCTTAACGGCGGCCTCACCTCTCGGTTGCCTATGCTTGACCGGTCCTTGCCCTTGCCGTTCAGCCCGCCGGGACGGGGCCGCCCCCTGCCCGACGGCAGAAGTCATAAGGGATGAAGCAAGGAAAAGGAATAGCAGGACGGGTATTACTCGATTCATTGGCCGGATCCTCCACGAACAAGTCGGACATAGTTGTTGATTCTGACGACACCACCTTGCGGCCCGAGGCCAGGGAATAATCCGATCGGTCACCAATTTCGGGATCACTGCGCCGCGCTCCCGCGCCATGTATGTCAAGCAGGCGGTGATATGTGCACTCATAACTACCTCCACGCTGAAATACGATAGAACAGATTGCTGATCATGCCAATACCGGCATCCGCAACGGAATTCGTCATTTTGGTCGGCGGACTATTTGTGAGTATTGCAATCCACTGATTGGTGGCGAGAATATCCGTACAGCATTCTATGCACTGATACGCATTCGACCCTCCAACCCAGGTGAGCTGGACACTGTTGCTGACTGCCGTGAGATTGATGATGGCGAGCCTGGAAAATGGGTTTGCGGGATTCAGATCGGCGACATAGGACTGGAGCGTTGTAAAGCCGTTCGCATTTGTAAGGGAAGCAACGCTGGCCAACGTGGGGTCGAAGCCGTAATCGAGAGCCCACCCGTCGGGGATGCCGTTCGAGGCTGATGACCAATGGGTGGGATCGGTCCCATACTCGTATTCGAGAGCGTCTCTCAGTCCATCGCCATCAGTATCGCTGTTTGTTGTGACTCCAGAGAGGCTGCCAAAATGGGATCGCACCCAGACATCCGGCAGGCCGAGGCCGACGGTGTCGGTCGAGGCGCCCGTGTAGGTCTCGACACTTCCACGGGGGGTGAGATCCTTACCCTGCAGTCCCGGATAGTTGGTGGGATAGCGGTATACACGGAACACGGCGTTCATGAACTGGTCGGTGCGTGCCGCATCCGTGGGGGGAACCGCTCCCTGTGCCAGCACGGAGGCGGCAACAGGACAGTTATATTGCCAGACCGTCTGTCCGGCAGGCGTGACTTCGAAGAGTTTCCCCTTGATCCCCTCGCAGATGAGGGTGTTGCCATTGGGCTGGCGCTGACAGCCGGAAATTTCAGACGAGTAGAAATTCGCCGCCGTACTGTTCGTGTAGGTCCAGACGGGGGCACCCGGTCCATAAGCCGCGCCGCTGGTGCAACTATATACGCCGGCGGCATCGACGGGCGGCACGATCTCGTTGACGGACGAATAGCCGCGCCCGATCCCGTTGTTGAAGATCAGGATATTGCCGGCGCCCGGGCAATTGGTGGGGATCCAGTGCGTGTGGTGCTGCTGGTACAATTGCCGGTTCGCAATCGTGCCGCGATCATACTGCCGGGGATCTCCCCAGCGGTAGAGAATGTCGCCACCGATGTTGTGGACCCCGTTCGAGTGGCTGGCCGCCTGGGCCGTTGTGGTGCTGTGGTCAATCACGAACAGCTCGTTGTTGCCGCGGATGCTGAGCATTACCTGGTCGAGCTGGGCATTGTAGTCAATGCCGTTCACGTGGTTCCAGAACTGGGGGATCATGATGCCGGGCCCGTTGACATCAATCAGTTCAGGATGCGCGGACACCACCCCGTAGTTGTTCTTGCTGGCGTCGTAGTCCTGGATCATGTGATCCCAGAGGTGCCATTCCCAGACAACAGTGCCACCGTAGGGCCTGGTCGGCGTCACCTCGACCAGGCAGTCGGGGAGCATATAGCCCTGGGTGGCAATGCTCGAATCCAGCAATCCCGGATTGAACCCCGCCGCGATCACCTCGTCATAGGTCTTTTTCTCGGCGACCAGCATCAGGACATTGCCGTTGGGCAGGACCTTGAAGTCGTGGTGGTGTATATAATTCGAGCTGTAATAGTCGATTGCCCACACCAGGTTTCCAGACCAGTCATATTCCTCAATTCGCCCACCCTCTCCTCCGCCGGTTGAAGGACCCCCGCTGGTGACCATACAGGCGCGGAACAGATGCCCGTTCTCCATCAGGTAGGCCGCGCGTCCGGGTTCATAGGTGCTGTTCCACATGTGGACATACTGGCCCTGATTGTTGATCAGGTAGGTATTGGTATGGTGCATGGGGGCAATCAGCGTGTAGCCCGGGTAGGCGTTGGTGGTATTCAGGATGAGCCCCACGGTCTGGTCGATTTTTTCGGGGCGCATGACGCGGAAGCCGACTTGGAAAAATAGTGAATTGGTATTGGCGTCAATCAGAGGTCCCAGAGACCAGGCCGGGTCGCGGTTGGAAACCCGGCTGAAACCGTAGAACGATTGTCCGCCGCCATTATACCAGGTGCCGCCCCGAAGATTGCGGTAGGCCATATTGCCATAAAGGCTGAAAACATCGCCCGTCACCGGCCCGGGCGGATTGGTGACGATGTTGTTGCTGACGCAATAGGTGTAATAGGTGTTGCCATACCAGTCGTTGACCCATTGCCAGACATTGCCGGCCATGTCATAAAGACCGTAGGGATTGGACCCATCGCTCGTCTGATAAGTTGTCTGGCTGCCAGGCCAGTTGTAATCGGTCCTGGTGCGGAGCGCGCCATTATAGAACCCCACCGGCGTGGTGTAGGGATAGGTCCCGGCTTCAAACGGATCCCCGGACCCCTCCCAGTTCGCGTAGGTGCCGTCCGTATTGCTATTAGTACCCCACGGGAACATGCAGTACGGGTTTGTCAGGCCGCCACGGCCGGCATACTCCCATTCGGCCTCGGTCGGCAGGCGGAACCCGTTTCTGGTAAAATCGACATCCCCGGTATCAAGGTTGTAGCAAGGCTTGAACTCCCCCCGCTGGCTCAACCAGTTGCAGTAGGCAATGGCGCCGAACCAGCGCACGCTGGTAATCGGATGCAGGCCCCGGTTGTCCCGGACGACAAAGCTGTTGTTGGTGTACTGGATCCGGCTGTAGGGGGAGGCACCATACGTATAGAAATAGTCGTTCGTCCCGCCAACGGCATAGACCGTATTGCTGCGGACTTCAATCAACCCCTGATAGAGCGCGGCGTTGAGGTAATCGCAATACTCGTTGACGGTGGCCAGCGTGGTGGCCATGTACAGCGGCGAGATATAGACGTTGTGGAGGGGTTGCTCGTCGGTGGGATGTTCGGGGTCGATGTAGCCGAAGGGGTCACCCATGATGGTGCTGCCGCCGGGGATCCGCACCAGTTGGGCGCTGAACGGGCCGGTGATGTTCGTGACGCTGCCCCGGACACAGCGCACCAGCAGGTTGGTTGTCTTGTCGGCATAGCTGGTGACACCATACTGGCAATCCAGATACCATGCCTCGTTCGTCGAATTGTGACTGGTCGTGCTCGACCAGTAGCGCGACGATGTGACGCCGGGGAAATAGGTGGTATCCACGGACGGCGCGACCAGGGTCTCATCATTGATGGATTGCAACTCCTTGATGTTCGGCAAACGCCAGTCAGTTTGGCCTCCAAGCGACAGACTGGAGGCGTATTGCAAGGCCCCTTCCCAGTTGGTTCTCGATACAATCTCGGCCTGTTGCCAGACCAACCCGGTGTCGGCATCGGTAATGGTGCCATTCCCGTTGTTGGTGAAGTGATGGTTCGGGCTGGCGGCTGAGGGTGCGGCGGCGCCGCGAACACAGCGCACATGGAATTTCCTGGTTCCGCCCATCAGGGAGCTCTCGCTTTTGGCATGGTTACCGATACCGCCGCCGGCGTTGACAACCCAGACATTGCCTGTGTTGTCGACTTGAATATCACGGGACCACCAGTATCCCGCCAAGGTGGCGGGAAAATAGTTCGTGTTGATGGCCGGATTGACCGTGCCTTGCATGGTGATGCTGTAGAGTTCATGGCAGGAAGGCAGGCGCCAATCGGAGTAACTACCGAGCGAGAGTGACGCGGGATAATTCGTGGCGCTCTCCCAGGTCATTTCGCCACCGTCAATTTTTTGCCACATGAGACCGGTAACCTTGTCACTGATGGTTCCGTCGCCGTTGTCGGTGTAGGCGGGAGGATGGACGGCATAGTCGGCATCTTCACCAAAGGTGCTTGTGTAAAGGGTTGTCTGGCCGGTGTCGGCGAGGGCAAGCATGCTCGAGACGGTCGCCGGGGCGCTGACCGTGTAGGAATAGGTTCCGCTGCCCGGGGCGCCGGCCGGGCTATTGGTGGACACCCCCACCCCATCGGTGGCGGTGATGTAGTAGCTTACCGATGTGCCCGCGGCATTCGCCGGAATCGCCGCGCCATAAACACTGTCGCCCGCCGCACCGTCGCCATGCAGGCCATCATCAACCATAGCCACGTTCGTCCAACTGCTCACCCCGCTGGCCACCTTTACGGAAATCGAGTCGAGAAAGATCCGGTTGCCAGTGTTGCCTTCACTGAACTGGAACCGCATGAGCAAGTTACTGACCAGGTCGCCAGACTGCAGAGTGTAGCTGTACACCTGCCAGCCTTGGTTCGTGGTGGTCGTCGCGCTCAGGCGCGTGCTAAATCCCGTGCCGGAATTGAGCTGGAAAGCCCAGTCCGCATTGTTGCTCACCACACTGGTCGAAATGGAGAACCCTACCGTGCCGCCATTGCCGCGCGCATCAACCCCCTTTGCCGTCGTGATCATGCTGCTGGAAAGGTTGGTTGTGCCGTTCTTGAAGGTCAGACCGCAGCTGTTTCCGCTGTAATTGGCGTTAATCTCCTGCTCGAACGTATTGACATTGAGGTAGCTAAGGGTCCAGACATTGTCGCAGCCCAGCCCGTTGGTCCAAGGCTTGATCCCATTGGTCGCCATCGTCTCCAGGAATACCGTGTTTGTCAGGCTGGTCCCGGTGCCCGTGCCGTAGGTGAGCGCAACCGAGGCCACGCCGACATCATCGGTGACGCATGCCGTAACCCAGACGATATCGTTACTGGTCGGGGATGACGGAGTAATGCCAGGATTCAGGATCACCGGCGGATTCGTAGTCGTTACCCCGCTTGTCGCGCCCTGGAGCCGCATCCGGATTGAGTACAGCGAGCCCGATGCCGTCGTAATGAACAAGGTTTTCCGGTCGCTCCCGCCAAATTCCAGGTTGGTCGGCCGTTCCGAATTGGGCACGCCGATTTGTTCAAGTTGTGCGCCACTGGTGTCATGGACCAGGACGGCGGCCCCGGGCCCGGTCAGGTAGACATTCCCCTCGCTATCCAGAGTCATGCCGTCACACGCCACATTGGCGAAGGCCGTCTTGTTCGACAGCGTACCATCACCATTGATGCCGTAACGGTAGACGATACCGCCCCCCCAGTCGGCGATGTAGAGTGTCTTGCCGTCCGTTGTACCGACAAGGCCGTTGGGCCGGACCATATCGGAGACGACCCGTATGATGTTGCTGTTGGCGGGATTGAGGTAATAGACGCATTCGCCGCCCTGGACGTTGGCATGGCCGAAAAAGATCGGATCGGTGAAATAGACGCCGCCGGCTGGCGCGATCCACAGGTCGTTGGGTTCATTGAACGGATACCCCCCGTACGAGCTGGCCAAAACGGCAATATTGGTCTGCGGACTGATGGAGGTTAGCCGCCCATTACTCCCTTCGCACACGAGCAGATCCCCGGCGGAGTCAAAGGCAAGGCCATTGCCCCCTCCCGAATTTGTACGAAAGATGGAAAGCTGGTTTGCCAGGGACCATTTGTAGATGGTGTTCGAAGGAATATCCGAAAAGAAGATGTTTCCCGCTGCGTCAGCCGCCGGGCTTTCGGTAAAATGGAGGCCGGAAACAGCCTGCGTAATGGAGGCCCCCGACTCGACGACGCTGAGATGGACGGTGTAGGAGAGGGTGTTCGTCGGCGCCAAAGACGGACTCCTGCCCACGTTGTCGAACTCGTCCGTGGCGGTCAGGTAATACCGAACCAGCGTGCCCGCGGCATAGGCGGGAATCGTCGCGCCATACACGCTGCCGGTCCTGGCCATGGCTAGCGTGTTGGTGGTCGTCCCGACGATCGTGACCAGCGCCACCGCAGAAAGTGTGCTGTTGGAGGTGACAGAGGCCGTCACCCAGACTGTGTTGGTCGGGGACGGAACGGAGGGGCTACGCGTGACCTCGCTGATGGTGGGAACCGAAACATAGGATGGGGACAGCCCTGCAATCGTGGTTGTGCCGGTCAGTGCCCGGTTGGTGAGGGCGGGATGCGTGGAGGCATAGCGCGTAGCACGATAGACCGGGTTGTACAGCGGCCAGGTATCGCGCTTGTAGGTGACAATGCCGTTGGTGGCCACCGGATTGATGTATTCCCAGACAGCCTCCCCCGCCGCCGTCACTTCGAAAATGTGCCCTTCTGATGTCGCACAGACGAGCGTGTTGGAATTGGGTAACCGTTGCGCGCTACCGCCGATGGGACTGAAGAACGCCTGGTTTGCCATGGAATAGAACAGGGAGACGATCTGCCGCGACATGAGCTTTCGCTCCTTGTCGGTGTCATGGCCGGGGGCCGACCAGGAGTTGTACCCCGCTGCGGGAGGATTCACGTAGGCGCCCGTGTCATTCGTGGCGGCATTCAGGAACCCGTTGACCTCGAGGAGATAGGACTGCGGGGTCGTCTCGAACAAGTCCTGGCCGTTGTTGAAGACCAGGAAATGCCCCGTACCCGGCACGCCCGCCGGAATCCACGCGGCCTGACTGACGCCGCCAATCTGTTTGTTGCCGGTGGAGGACTTGGTCCAGTTCAACTGCACCGAGGGCGGGTCCCCCTGCCCGTAGCGGGCCGGATCACCGAACCGGTAGAGGAAGTCTCCATTCGTACTGGCCGCCAGCGCAATGCTGCCCGCGGGGTTGTTGGCCAGGAACGTGTTGCCGTGGTCGATCACATAAAACTCGCCGCCTTCCGCGGAAATGACGATCTGGTCCAGGTTCGTGTTGTAGTCAAGCGAGGTGCAATGCAGCCAGTCGTTCGTCAGCGGCCGGCCCGCCAAGTTCAAGTTGATCCGCCCCGTGAAGTTGCTGATGGTTTTCCCCGAACCGACATAATTGGATTTGGCCGCGCTATAATCCTGAATGCCATGGTCGAAGAAACACCATTCCCAGACCACAGTGCCGGAGGCATCCACCTCCACGACGGCATCCACTGTGACGTTGGTATAGGGCGCGCTGGCCGGGTTGCACCCTGCGGCAATGCACTCATTTGAAGTAATGGCCTTGTTCGCGATGTAAAGCGTGGTGTCGGCTCCGAGCTTCTTGTTGTAGATCCTGAGGAAGTCATGATGCGGGTAATACCCCGTCCGCGACTCGGTATGCTGCCAGACATTGCTGCCATTCCAGTCCAGCTCCGTAAAGGTCGTGAATGCGTTGATATTGCTCCCCACCGCATCGAGCACATGACCGTTGTCCAGCAGGCGCGGATTGACACCCACCGGCCATGTATGAACCATGCGCCCCTCCATATCGAGCAGGAAGGTTGTGCCATTCGCGCCAAAGAAGGTGTAGCCGTCATAGGTCTGGGCCTTGTCCCAATACAGTAGTTCGGTCGGCCCCTGCAGGCGTTCATACGCATGGGAAACCCCCGCCAGAACCGCCAAGGTTAACACTGCGACGATCTTTTTCATGGTGGACCTCTACTTCAGGGTGAGTAATAGGATGGGGTTCGCCCGGTAATCGTTGCGCCGGGAATCAACGTGCGACCAACCAGCGGGGGATCGTTCGTGCTATAGCGGAAGGCGCGGAAGATCGAGTTGTCCATGGGCCAATGGTCGCGCTTGAACTTCACGGTTCCGCTGGAGGTGACGGGATTGATGTATTCCCATACCGCCTCGCCCGACGGCGTGACCTCGATGATGTGCCCCTCGGTGTCGGCGCACA
>CAZMSS010000038.1:0-18420 GCA_964568965.1 uncultured Verrucomicrobiota bacterium
ATGACGGTGATGGTCTTGTTTGGATGCGTCTGGGACAGGGCGCTCCGGAGCGCCCGCAAGGCAAGTTCCGGACGTTGATAGGTCGTGATGATCACGCTGACGCTGGGGAGTGGGCAGGTGGTCATGGTTCAGTCGAAGGTGTAGCCAAATTGGTCGATGTACCGTTCGAAGCGTTTTGCGACCACATCCCGTGAGGCTTGATCATAGTAGAGGCGGTAATCCTGGCGCTCGCTTTTGTTTAATTGCTGCAGGCCGGCGTTCTTCAGGGAGATCTTTCCGCAGATCGTCGTCCAGTCCTCCTCCAGCCGCTCGAATCTGCCGACGAAATCAACGATGCACTTTCCCTTGTGGTCCGTGAGGTAATCCATCAGATCCGTCTCGACCAGATTGACCCGCCTCTGCCCGTATTCGGACTGCATGAACTCCCTGAAATCCTTCATGGCTTTGATTTTGTCAGTATGCACCCTGAAGGCGTCCCACTTCTGTGATTTTTGAAGCCACCAGAAATAGGAGGATACCATCAAGTCCCAAGGGTTCCGGATGATCGCAAAGGAAAAGCTTCGATTCCAGGCGTAATCCCCCACCCAGCGTTTGATTTCCGAGGCCTTGGCATGTTTTGGGACGGGCCGATGCCGCCGACCTGTCGTGGCCCGGTAAAGGCGGTTGGCGATCCGCAGATCCAAGGGGATCGGCCGCGGGGGGAGGGCGGTTAATGAGCCCTCAATACTGGTCCCTGCTGTTTTAGGGATATGAACAAAAATAAACCTGTAATCGAGTCTCAGTTGCATGGGTTAATCACAGTGGTGAGCCAAGCTGATGCCGGTTGAATTGTTGCATTCCCTGAGTTCATTCATTTGTTAATAACTCACAGCCGCATGACGCGGTTTTCGTGGCGGGATTTCTCGGCCGCGAAGACCATCAGGTGTGACTCGAGGGTTTCCTGGGGGCCGGTCAGGACGCGTGAGGGATCCTTGTGGGTGACGGCGTCGACGAACGCCTTCATCACGCCGGCGTCGCCGCCACCGTGTCCGCCGCTCACCGTGCCCTCCGAGGCGTAGGTGTCCACGGTCGTGACCTTGTCGGTCAGGAAATCATAGATCTCGATGGTTTTGCTGTTTCCGGTCAATTGTCCCCGGGTACCGAAGATCCGGGTCTGGCGCCCCTCGGACTTCGTGAAGGCGGTCATCGTGAAGCTCGCGGTCGTGCCGTTCTCGAAGGCCATGTTCACGACCTGGTTATCGACGACGTCATTATCGCAGGCGTAGACACAGCGGCCGTAGGGGCCGGTGCGGAGCGCCTCCATGAGCGATTCGGGGGTGGGCTCGGGGACGACGACATTCACCGGCCAGCCCTTGTTGCCCTTCTCCAGGAAGCCGCAATAGATCTTCTTGGCGGAATAGGGGCAGGTGGGCTCGACCTTGCACTCCAGACAGCGGTCTGCCGCGCCCTTCGGCTGGCAGTCCCGGCGAAAATGCTTGAGGGACCCGAAGGAGGTGATTTCCGTGCACCGTACGCCCATGATGTAATGAATCCAGTCGATATCGTGGCAGGACTTGGCGAGCAGCATGAAGGAGGATTCCTTCTCGTTGCGCCAGTTGCCGCGGACGTAGGAATGGGCCTGGTGCCAGTAGGTGACCGGCTCGAGGTGCTGGATGTTGATGATTTCGCCGATGGCGCCCGAGTCCACGATCTTCTTCAGTTGCTGGGTGTAGGGGGTGTAGCGCAACACATGGCAGACGGCGAACACGCACTTGGCGTCCGTTACCGCGCGGATGATGCGGCGGCACCCCTCCTCGTCCGGCGCCATGGGTTTCTCGAGCAGGATATGGTAGCCCTTGGCGGCGAAGGCCTCCACGGGTTCGGTGTGCATGACGTCCTGGGTGGAGATGATGACGGCATCGGCGAACCGGTCGCGACGGGCCATCTCACGCCAGTCGGTGAAGACATTCTCCGCCGGGATTGCATGGGTGCGGGCGATATGGTTACGGTGAAACTCACGCGGTTCCGCGACCCCGACAATTTGAGCTTTCTCTGCCGCGGCCTGCGCCGCATGCCCTGTCCCGCGGCTGCCGCCGCCACACACAATCATTGTCACCGGTTTCATCAGTAGCTTGCCTCCCTGGTCAGTTGCTTGGACATCATCGAGTTCCGCCCAAAAGGTCCTTTAAACTAACTGATGAAGGTTGTGCGCACAACATAGAAGTTCCCCGCCATGAAGGGCTGAAGGGCGCGCAGGAGGGCGTGGCGGCGGGTGTGTTGTTTTGACTTTCCACTGGGCCCCGCCTATTCAGCCAGCGAGAACACAGGGCCCGGATACCTGATGGCTCCCTCATTGTCGCCGGGGCATATTCTCCGTCCATCCCCTTATCGTGATTGCGTTCCAGTCTTTGTTTTGGCACCTTCAACGCTTCATGAACGCAGATCAAAAGGCGAGTCCCCTCCGGGGGGTGCCACAATCAGCGGATGCCGCTGCGGCATCCGGACCGAATCTTATTTTTCACCACCTGCCTGATGCCGTCCGGGAGCGGGCGGAAGCGCTTGGTTTCAGAGACGACGAAATGTTCTTCGGGGTCAGGGGCGACCTTGACTTTGACGGCTCCCCTGCGGAGGTCTGGACCCTTGTGGCGAAGACGCGCGTGGCGTCCATCGTGGCCTCCGGCGTCCGCGCCGGGACAGTCACGGGGCCCTTCGAGTTTTCCACCATCCAGAAGTCGCGCGCCTCGCAGAAAGTGGGCAGCGCGTTTCTGCAGTTCAAGATCGACGGACTCTATGTGGATGTGGCCCGTTACTCCAACTCGAACCGTGAATTGTTCGGGCGGGTGGCGCGCCAGATTGACCGTCAGGTCGAGGGGCGGCCCCTTCCGGAGAGTGCCCTCAGCCGGCCGAGCGAGATGCAGTGTACGAAATGCGGGCTCCCGTTGCCGGGGCGCGGCGCCGGGTGTCCCCGCTGCCTCGGCGGGCACGGCATCTTTGCGCGCACCCTGGGCCTGATGCGCCCCTACCTGGCCAGCATCCTGCTGCTGCTGGCCCTGATGGTGTCGGGGGTCTGCCTGGACCTGCTGCCGCCGCTGCTGCAGAGGACGATGGTCGACAAGGTGCTGAGTCCTCCGGCGGGGACCCAGCTGCTGCCGCAGCATGAGGCCCTGTGGGCACTCCTGATGATTCTGCTGGGGATTGTCGGCGCGTCGGGCGGCCGCTGCCTGCTGAATATCTTCATCGGCCGGATGACCAGTGTCATCGGGACGCGTATCACCAAGGAACTGCGCGAGAAACTGCAGGCCAAGCTGATCAGCCTGGCGGTGGACTATTACAACCGGCATTCGGTGGGCAGCCTGATGAGCCGCGTGCTGTACGATGTGGACTACTTCCAGGGGTTCGTGACGCAGGTGGCGCAGGGGTTCCTGTTGAACGTGATGCTGGTACTGGGTATCGGCGGCATGCTGTTCTACATGAACTGGAAGCTGGCCCTCCTGGTGCTGCTGCCGGTGCCCTTCGTGGTGATCGGCACCACCTTCTTCTGGCGGCACATCTATCCCCGGTACTATAAGGTGTGGGACAGCCAGTCCAAGACAGCGCAACTGCTGTCCGGCCTGCTGGCGGGAATCCGGCTGGTCAAGGCCTTCGGCCAGGAGGAACGCGAGCAGAAGCGGTTCAGCGGGGCGGCGTCTTACTTGCAGGACAGCCGGCGTTCCCTTGAGACCAGCGTGGCAACCTTCAATCCGATCATGGGGTTTGTGTTCGGGTTGGGCGGGTTGATCATCTGGTACGCCGGCGGCAGCGAAGTGCTCAAGGCGCACATCACGCTGGGAACGCTCATGGCCTTCATCGGGTACCTGGGGATGTTCTACGGCCCCATCTCGGCGCTGAGCATGTTCTCCAACTGGGTTACGGGCTTCCTGTCGGCCGGGCAGCGGGTGTTCGAGGTCCTCGATGCGACGGTGGTGGTGACCGAGGATCCCCGGGCGGTGCGCGTGCCGACGATGAAGGGCCGCATCGAGTTCAAGAACGTGACCTTCGGCTACGATCCCTACACGCCAGTTCTGAAGAACGTGTCGCTGACCATCGAGCCCGGCCAGTTCATCGGTGTGGTGGGCAAGAGCGGATCGGGCAAGACCACGCTGGTGAATCTCCTGTGCCGGTTCTATGACCCGCAGGAGGGGCACATCCTGGTCGATGGCGTGGATGTGCGGCAGATGAACCAGCAGGATTTGCACCGGCACATGGCGCTGGTGCTGCAGGAACCGTTCCTGTTCAGGGCGACCATCGCCGAGAACATCGCCTACGGCCGGCCTGAGGCCTCGAGGCTGGCGATCATGAATGCCGCGCGGGCCGCCAATGCGCATGACTTCATCGCCCGGCGCCCGGCGGCGTATGACACCAAGCTGGGCGAGCAGGGGGCGGGGCTCTCCGGTGGCGAGCGCCAGCGCATCAGCATCGCGCGGGCCCTGCTGTGCGATCCCAAGGTCCTGATTCTCGATGAGGCAACCTCCTCCGTGGACACCGAATCCGAGCAGGAGATCCAGAAGGCTTTGGTGAAGTTGTGCAAGGGGCGCACCACCATTGCCATCGCCCACCGGCTCTCGACGCTGAAAAATGCGGATCATATCCATGTGGTCGAGGATGGGAAGATCATCGAATCCGGCACGCATGAAGCCCTGCTGGCCCTCAAAGGAACCTATCACAAACTGGTCATGATTCAGACCGAGTTGACGCGACTGGAGGGATGACATGGGGACACCCGAAGAACTTTATGATGATCAACGCCTGGTGGGGATGGGGGTTCGCCTGCTCACGCCCGGCAACACCACGATATTCGAGGGGACCTTCTCCCTGATGCACTGCTCGGTGAAAGACGACACCCTGTACCGGGGGGTCTATGCGGTGCTGATGTTCCCGATCCGGTATACCGACCGCTTTATTTCGCTGCGGTACACGGATGCGGACGATAAGGATAAGGAGATCGGGATTATCGAGGAACTGGGTGTGTTTCCCGAGGAAGCCCGGAAGCTGGTGCGGAACACGCTGGTGAAGCACTACTACGAGCAGATCCTGACGCGCATATACAGCGTCGAGAACCAGTACGGACTGTTGTTTTTCGACGTGGAATCGCAGCAGCTGGGGCGGCTCCAGTTTGTCATGCCCTGGCGCGGCGACCGGGCCGAGGATTTCGGGGAGAACGGCAAGACCCTGCTTGACTCCTTCGACAACCGTTACCTCATCCCCGACCTCGCGGAGCTTCCGGCGGCCGACCGTGATGCCTTTACGAGTTACATTTACTGGTAAGCAGGAGAAACAGACAAGGACAGGAAAACCATTATGACGAATAACAAGAAGAGCATGTTTGTTCTGGCGGATGGCACGAATGTATTGGTCACCTTTCTGCTGGTGAGTTCGCTGTTTCTCCTCTGGGGATTCTGCAACGGCATGATTGACGTGATGGACAAGCACTTCCAGACCGAGCTGAAGTTGTCCCTCGCCCAATCCGCCTGGGTGCAGTTTGCGCATTACCTCGGGTACTTCCTGATGGCGCTGCCCGCCGGCTGGCTGGCGACCAAGCTGGGCTACAAGGGAGGGATCATCGCCGGTCTCCTGATGGTGGCCGTGGGCGGGTTCTGGTTCATTCCCGCGACAAAAATCGCGGCCTTCTGGGCCTTTCTGGTCGGCGTGTGCATCATTGCCGCGGGCCTGACGTTCCTGGAAACCATCGCCAATCCCTACACGACGGTGCTGGGCGACCAGCGCTACGGGGCGACCCGCATCAACCTGGCCCAATCCTGCAACGGCATCGGCTGGATTTTCGGCCCGATCGCGGGCGCGGCATTTTTCTACGGCAAGGACTCGAGCGGGGTGAGCACGGGTTCCCAGACGCTCTGGATTCCCTATGCCGCGGTCGGCGTGGTGGTGCTGGTCCTGGCGGTGGTGTTCTATTTCGCCAACGTACCGGATATCAAGACCGAGGACGATTATCAGCTGGACGCTTCCACCCCCAATGTTTCGCATTCGATCTGGGCCCATCCGCACTTCTACATGGCCGTGGCGGCGCAATTCCTGTATGTGGCGGCGCAGGCGGGGATTTTCAGCTTCTTCATCAACTACATGACGTCCCAGGTACCGCCGCTTCCCGAGGCGTGGACTTCGGGTGCCTTGAAGAGCTGGTTCCAGGCCGGGCAGGGGGGGGCGTTCCAGCTGACCGACAAGGGGGCGGCAAGTCTGGCATCAGTCGGGTTCATCTGCTTCCTTGCCGGCCGGTTCAGCGGAGCGGGGATTCTGCGAAAATATTCGGCCCACAAGGTTCTGGGGTTGTATGGCGTCATCAATGTCCTGCTGTGCATCCTGATTGTCCTGAAACTCGGCTGGCTCTCGGTGGCGTGCGTCTTCCTGACGTACTTCTTCATGTCCATCATGTTCCCGACGATCTTCGCCCTGGGCATCCACGGGCTGGGTGTTCGCGCGAAGAAAGCCTCGGCGTTCATCGTCATGGCGATCATGGGCGGGGCGATCCTGCCGAAGCTCATGGGGCACGTTGGCGACCTGTACGGGATGTCGCGCGCCTTCATTGTTCCGCTGGGCTGCTTCGCTTTTGTGGCCCTCTACGGCTACCTGTGGCCCAAGTTGAGCAAGGCTGAATCCCTCCAGGGTGTGAGCACCACCGGCGGGCACTAGGCATTCGGGGACCCGCCCGTAATGCTGAGCATAACGCTGCAGGCGAACGGTTTTGTCGGTTTTTCGTCTCGCCAGAAGCGTCTGGGTCCGCAAGCTTAACCTCTAATTCACGGCGGGGTGTGACATGAACGAATTGAATATATCGCGACGGTCGTTTCTCAAGGGGGCAGGTGCGGCTCTAGCCTTACCTAATATTATTACGTCCAGTGCGCTGGGCGCGGGGGGGCGCCCGCCCGCAAGTGAGCGCATTGTCATGGCCGCCGTCGGCATTTCGCCGCATCAAGGATCGGCCGATCTCAAAGAATTCCTGCGTGATCCGAGGGTTCAGGTTGTGGCCGTGTGCGATGTCAAGAACGCGCATCTCGCGAATGCCATGAACCATGTGAATAACCATTACGGGAACAAGGATTGCAGGGGGTATGTGGATTATCGTGAAGTTGTGGCGCGTGACGACATTGATATGGTTATGTGTGCAACGCCGGATCACGGCCATGCGCAGGTTACCATTGATGCCATGAAGAACGGCAAAGATATTTACTGCGAGAAGCCTCTCTCTCTAACGATTGGCGAGGGTCGCAAGATGCTTGATACCGCGCGCAAGTATGGCCGGGTTTTCTCGTGTGGTAGTCAGCGTGTAATCGGAGACTGGGGGGCGCTTGCCTGTGCGGCAAGGAGTGGAAGATACGGAAAGATTCTCGAAGTTCACACCAATCCCGGCGGCCCATCGCGAATGTGCGATCTGCCGGGGCAACCGATCCCGGCAAATACTATTGACTGGGACCTCTGGTTGGGAGCAGCGCCGTGGGTGCCTTATCACCCGGACCGTTGCAGTAATGGTTTCAGGGCTTGGTCCGATTATTCCGGCGGAGATATGACGGACTGGGGTGGTCATAAGTTCGGAGCTGCGCTACATGGCATGGGGCTGGATCACACCGGGCCAACGGATGTCGGGATGGAAAATGGCAGCCTTACCTATGTCTTTGCCAATGGAATGAAGATACGTGTCACCGGAAGCGGAGATCCGAAGTACATTTGCGAGAAGGGCGAGGTCCAGCCCCTGAATGAGTTCAAAATTCCACCGGGCCTTCGCTGGTATGAAGATGGCGCCCAGTCGCCGCATGAGGATTTGGTAAACTGCATTATCAGCCGGAAACGTCCGTTCCAGGATGTGGAGTACGCACACAGGACGGCGACGGTTTGTCATCTGGGTAACATCTGTTACAAGCTTAACAGGCCGCTTAAGTGGGATCCGGAAAAGGAAGACTTCATTGGCGATCGGGAAGCCAGCAGGCTGATCGACAGACCGAGACGGGGACCATGGCAGATCTAGGAAGAAGCGCGTTGTCAATTTCGCCTATAGTATGAAAAGCGTTTTCTCGAATATCGAGATAGCTGCACCGAGAAGAGATCATTCCGATCTCCGTACAGCTCCGGCACTTCATCCCTGTTCCTCCTCATAATGCTATGTATTTTCATGGTGACCTCCTTTCAAGGTTTGTTGTTTCAACTCCACCTCATTTTTTAGCAGAGGGCGTGCCAATCAATTCATATGTTCAATGTGTTTTTGTAACTAGCTGAATTGAAAATATTTGCGAATAATTCGGCATGGCTTCGATTTGGCCGGATGCGTCAATATGACGCGACGCGGTTGCCTCAGCGCGACATTTCATTCCATATAGGATCCCTGTTCGGGTTGGGATTGTGGAATTTTCGGAGTTGGCGTACTGTTTGCGCCATGAATAGCTCCCTGCAACCCGGGGCGGAGCCCGTCCCTTGGAAGAAGAAATTCAGGCGTGAACTCCGGATCGGGACGGGAATCCTGCTGATCCTGGTCGGGCTTGTGGGAATTGTGGTGCCGGTGTTGCCGGGGTGGACTCCCCTGGCGCTGGGCATTCTACTGCTGGCACCCAAGACCCGTTTCAGCCGGTGGATCCGCGGACTGCTTAAGAAGATGCGAAAGCGGCTGCGGGAGCGGAAGCAGAATCGCGTCGATGGTCAGCCGGGTCAAGGGTGAGGCGAAGCGTTGATTCTATTCTGCCAACCGAGTATGGTACTGCGCAATGACGGGACGCATACCATTTTCCGAGCGTAACACCCCCTGGCGGGGTGTGCTTGATCTGGCTACTGGGTGCTACCCCGGCTTTCTGTTCGGCGGCGGCCTCGGGCACTGGCTACCGGTGTTCCATTTTCACGAAGCCATACCGGATCGGCTGGAACCCTATTTGATGTATCTGGCCGAGAACGGGTACAGGACGGTGACCTCCGAGGCGATTTCGGCTTATGTCCGAAGGGGTGTCCATCCCGGGCCGAAATCGGTGGCGCTCTGTTTCGATGATGCCTGGGCGAGCCTGTGGACCGTGGCCGCGCCCCTGCTCCGGAAATACGGGCTTCAGGCGATCACCTATGTGAGTCCGGCCCTGGTCCCTGAATTGGCGGCCCCCCGGCCGACACTGGGAAGCCCGGGCGGGGCGCCCCTGGGAGTGGATACGTCGGATACCCCCTTTGCTGCCTGGTGCGAATTGCGGGAGCTGCTGGCCTCTGGCACCATTGATATCCAGGCGCACACCCTGCGTCATGCGATGGTGTTTGCCGACCCGGTGATTCATGGGTTTGTGCATCCCGGGTTCAAGCGGCATCCCCACCTATATCCCTGGCTCGACACAGGATCCGGGGAACGCCCGCTCGCGCCCTCCGACCTGGGGGCGCCCCGTTATGTCCAGCGCTCCCGGTATTCGACTGCCCTGCGCTATGACAATCCGCTGGCCTTCGAGGCCTGTACCCGCCATGTCAGGGAAAACGGCGGGGAGGAGTATTTCGACCGCACCGGTTGGGCGCGGGAGCTCCGCGTTCTGGCTGGAGCGACCAAGGGGTGGCAGGAAAGCCCTGCCCGGCGCGATGCCGCCATCCTGGCGGACCTTGCTGCGGCCCGGGAGCAACTCAATGCCAAACTCAACACCGACACCGTGCGCCATATGTGCTTCCCCTGGGCCATTGCCAGCGAGCCCGGGGAACTCGCGGCGGAGAAGGCGGGCTACGAGACGGCGTTCGGTGACCGCCTGTTCGGCGGACGGGCCGTCAAGCCCGGCGACCCGCCCTACCGCCTGATGCGCCTGAAACACCAGCTTCTGTATTGTCTGCCCGGGCGTGGCCGGAAGTATTTTTTCAGCGGGACCTGAGACTCTTGAACACTGAACACTTAACACTGAATACGGATTCCCTCCCCAGAGTCTGCCTTTACACCGACTCCTACTATCCCGTGGTGGGGGGCGGGGAGGCGCATGCCCGGCTGATCTGTGGCGAGTTCCGTCGGCTGGGGATGCCGGTGTTTGTCCTCACCGGTCACAAGGTGGCCGCCTCGCCGGCTTTCGAAAAGGTGGACGATATCCCTGTCTACCGGGTTCCCCCCGCCGGGTTCCCCCGGCTGGGGAAATACCTGATGCTGGGCTCGTCCTTCTGGCGCCTGATCCGGATGAGGCGGGACTACGACGTGATCTATGTGTGCGGAATCCGCACCCTGGGGCTCTTCGCCGTCCTCGCGTCGCTCCTGCTCGGGAAACGGTGTGTGCTGCGGGCGGAGTCCCGGGGCGAAGTCTCGGGCGGCTTCATCTGGGAGAAGACCGACGGACGGGTGAATGCCTTGCTAAAGCTGTTGTTTATTGGTCCAATCGCACTTCGGAATGTTCTCTTGAAGAAGGCCGACGCCTTCCTGAGCATCGCGCCTGTCATTCGCGAGGAGTATGAGGCCTGCCGGGTTCCCACCGGAAAAATCGTGGATATTCCCAACGGCATTGATGTGACGAGGTTCAGTCCGGTAGCGGTGGAGGCAAAGGCTGCGCTCCGCCAGAAGCTCGGACTTCCGGAAGGACGACTGTTCGCTTACACGGGCAAGCTGAACCGCGGCAAGGGGCTGGAGTTTCTGGTTCGTGTCTGGAAGGACTGGGCTCCGCGGCATCCGGACTGCAAGCTCCTGCTGATCGGCTCCGGTGCCATGCAGTTCCTGTCATGCGAGAAGGAACTTCGCGAGTTCGTCGAGCAGAGCCGGATGCAATCAGAGGTGATCTTTGCCGGCAGCGTGGGCAATGTGCAGGAATACCTGCAGGCGTCGGACTATTTCGTCTTTCCCTCCGAAAGCGAAGCCCTGCCGCTGGCCTTGCTCGAGGCGCTGGCCACGGGCCTGCCGGCCGTGGCGTCGGATATTGCCGGGTGCCGTGCGGTCATGGCGGATGGCCGCGAAGGCAGATTGGCGCCACCGAATGATGCAGCGGCTTGGGTGGCCGGGCTGGATGCCCTTATAGGCAATCCGGCCATGGCGGCGGGGTGGGGAAAGGCGGGGCGCGAGACGGTCGTCAGAACGTTCAGCATTGCCCGAGTGGCCGAGGAGCATCTTGCCCTTTTCAACCGGATCAGGGGGGCAGCCCGGTGAGCCAGGCCAAAGAACTCCACGCGCCGCCGTCCACCGGAAAGCTGCTCCGGTTTACCGGATGGAATCTTTTCGGGCTATGTACGCCGATGATCGTCGCCTTCTTTGCCCTGCCGCCGTTGCGCGGGAGGATGGGGGAGGACATCTACGGTGCCTTCATGTTTCTGCTGACGGTCGTCAACTACCTCTCCATCCTGGACCTGGGGTTGGGGCGTGCGGTGACGCAATTCATGTCAGCCCGATTGGCGAGCTGCAGGGTTGAGGAGCTCCCCGGAATTTTCTGGACCGCGCTGGCGATGATGCTCGGTTTTGCGTTGCTTGGGATGGCCGTATTCTTTCCCCTGATTCCGCCCATCGTGGGACAATGGAGCAAGATTCCCCCTGCGCTCCAGCTGGATGCCGCCCACACGCTCTTTGCGGCGGGGCTGGGCACGCCGTTCCTGGTGCTGACTGCCTGTCTGGTGGGGGTGCTGGAAGCGAATCAGAAATTCAAACTGATCAACCTCATCCGCCTGCCGATGCAGATCTACACGTTTCTTGGTCCGCTGGCCGTGGCGCTGGTATCGCACAGCCTGCTGGCGCCGGTGGTGGCCCTGCTGGCCGGCAAGGCGGTGGAGTGCGCGATCTACTTTGCGGCCTGTCTCTGGGATGTGCCCGTGTTGAGGCGGGGTGTTGAATTCCAGCGCAAGCTGATCCGGCCCCTGTTCGCGCTGGGCGGGTGGATGTCGGTGTCGAGCATCGCCATGCTGGTACTCAACCAGGTCAACAGTGCGCTGATGTTCGGGCTGTTGCCGGTGGCGATGGTGGGGTTCTATGCCACCATTGCGGAGATGATCATCCGGCTGTTGATTTTCCCGCGGGCATGGGTCTCGGTGCTGTTCCCGTCGTTCTCCGCCCAGCATGCGCTGGACTCCGGCGCGTTGTCGGCCCTTTACGCGAAGGGCGTGAAAAGCCTGCTGCTGTTTTCCTTCCCGGTGGTGCTGGTGCTGTTCGCCTTCGCGTGGGAAGGGTTGATGATCTGGCAGGATGCGGCGTTTGCAACGGCGAGTGCGGGGGTGATGCGCTGGCTGACGGCGGGCATTTTCGTGTACAGCCTGTCGTTTGTGCCCTTCTCCCTGTTGCAGGGGGTAGGCCGGCCGGATATCAGCGCGAAGGTGCACCTGGTGCTCATTCCGGTGGCGATCGGGGTGGCCTGGGTACTGATGAAGCACTACGGCATGGTCGGGGCCGGGATCGCCTGGTTTATCCGTTGCAGCCTCGAGACGGTGGCGGTGAGCGTTCTGGCAAACCGGTTTGCGCCGGGGTCCGGCGCGGCGATCAGGCGGTCGGCGGTGATGATGCTGGCGGCGCTCCTGCTGATGCTGGGGGTGGCGATGGTGCCATCGTTCCTGTGGCGGCTGGTGGTGGTGCCGGTGGACGCGGCGCTATTTCTGGCGCTGGGCTGGCGCTGGCTGTTGGGGGATGAGGAGCGCCTGGCGTTGCGGGAGATGGTTCGCAGGGTCCTATGAGAAAATCCCGGTTCATCCTGCTCTCCCTGGTCATTTCCATGGCGGTGTATTTCACGCTGACCTGGCCGCTGGGGAAATTGTTCCACGAGGGGATTCCCTCGTCCAACCGGCCCGAAGCCGGCGGGGCGCGCTACATGATTCCCGGCGATCATCTTCAGTTTGTGTATCAACTGTGGATGCTGGCCGATTCGTTCAAGGGGGGCACCCCGCTGTTCTACCACGTGTACGAATTCAACCAGGGGGATGACAAGGCGCTCTACAATCCCGGCAGCTACTACTTTCCCTTCGGCCTGCTGTTCTCGGCGGGGCATGCACTCGGGGGGACCGTGATCGGGTGGAACCTGATGCTGTGTGTGACGGTCTGGCTTGTTTACCTTTCTACATGGTTTCTGATCCGGCGGTTTACCGCCTCGCGACTGACGGCGGCGGTGGCGGCCTTGCCGTCCATCCTGCTGCCCTACTTCTATGTATCGTTGCTGGGGGGGAGTCCCACCGGGATGGGAATGCTCTGGGTGCCCCTGATCTTCCTGGGTGTGGATGTGGCGATCCGCGACCGCAGGCTATGGGGCGGGATCCTGGCGGGAGTTCTATTGTTCATTGCCTCCTGGGTGGACCTGCATGTGTTCTTCTTTGTGTTCCTGGCGACGCCGGCGTGGATGCTGATGAGCCTGGCGTTCACCAAGGCGGAGACCAAGAGGTTCGGCCGGATCAAGTGGCGGAAATGGGTCTGGCCGCTCTCGCCGGTATTCCTGGGAATGGGTTTGGCTTATCTGCAGACCAGCCTCATCAAGGCCTCGCTCGATCACACTTTGCAGTCTGAGGGGCGCTCGATCAAGGAGTCGCTCGGGTATGCCCTCCGGTGGACAGGCTGGTTCGACACCACCCTGGATAACCAGTATAATATAATCTACATCGGGGTCGTGGTGGCCGTCATCCTGGGGGTGGGTTTCGTGCTGTTGGCCACCGATGCCTGGCGGAAGCCCGCACGGGGCAGGGTGCCGCTGGCGTTGTTCATGATGGTACTCGTTGCCATAGGGGGGATTGCCATCCTGGCGCTGGGGCCCAACACGCCGTTTGACCATGAGCACCGGCTGTGGAAGGCGCTCAGGACGATGATTCCGCCCTACAAGATGATCCGGCAGCCAGCCAAGATCTACTGTATTCTCACTCCCTTTCTGGGAGTTGCGCTGGCGCTGGCGATTGACCGACTGAACCGGTTGTCAGCCCGGAGGGTGTGGGTTGGCCTGTTGGCCGCTGCCATTGCCGCAGGGTGTTTTTGGGACTACGGAAGGCGGCTGGATCCCACCATCTGCCTGCTGGATTACGAGCAGGGTGCCTACAGGGCGGTTGCCCGCGATGCGGCGAAGTCGGGACGGGAGAACCGGGCGATGGCGATTCCCCTCTGGCCGGGCGACTCGCATTGGAATTCCATTACCGAATATTACGCCACGCTTCACCGCACCAAAATGCTGAACGGCTATTCGCCGTCGGTGTCGCGCCAGTATTTCGCGGATGTGTTCCTGCGTTTCGAGGCGGTCAACATGGGCGTGGTCACGGACGACATCCTGGACGGTCTGCTGGCGATGAAGATCGGCTATCTGGTTTTGCATGAGGACGCATTCCCGCAGAAGGTCAGCCCGTTTCCGGCGACCCAGACTTTGCGTGAGTTACGAAGGCATCCGCGCCTCAAGTTGCTGGCGCATGACAAGGCGGTGTGGGCGTTTAAGATACTGCCCAAATCCTCTCCAGCCCCAATACCCAATAACCCAGAACCCTTAACCCTTCTCACCGCCTGGCAGTGGGACGCCTGCGATGTGGCGGGTGGAGCGGCGACGGTAGAGAAAGAGGGGAGCAATACCTTCATGCGGTTGCCGGCGGGGGGTGGAACAGTGAAGTTGGATTCCCGGACGCTCTATCCCGTAGACGGCCTTCGTTATGTTGCCTCCGTCAAGGGGCATGGAAACTTGTCGGGCGCATTTGGATCGGGGCTAGTGGGCGATACCTTCACAGTTGAGGTGACGAGCGGGGGGGAGTGGAGCTGGGTGGAGATACCGGTGCCCGCCTTGCCGTCGGGCCGACAAACCCTGGTGGCGCCGGCCTTTACGAATACCGCGGGGACGGTGGATATCAGCATGATGACGCTACTGGCGGGACCGTGGAAATGGCTGAAACCCGGGGAGCGCGCGGTGATTCCCGCTGAGTCCCTTTTCAGGACGGGGTATTCGGACAAGGATCAGACCGGTGTCAAGCTGGACAAGGACCGGACCCAGGCCGAGGTTGCGGTATTTGTGCCGGTGGTGCCGGTGCTGCCCGGCCGTTATCGGGTGGCGTTAAATGTCGATGCCCCCGATGCAGGTTTCGCCCTAGGCAACTTCTCGGTGCAACACTCCGATGGCCGGAATCGCATGACCGTGCCGGTCGTGTCCGGCCAGGTCGCGCTGCTGGACTACCGCCTCGACAGCCCGCGCCCGCTGCGGCTCGAGTTCTGGTATGGCCGCGCTACCGATGTGGTGGTTCGCTCGATAACGCTGACGCGCCTCGAGTAGAGGGTTGACTAGAGAGCTATATAGCTATATTGTAGCTCTTTTAGTTATGTAAGCGTTGACTCGCTTTGCTCGCCGACGCCCTTCTGGCGGAAACGTTGACGGCGAGCGGAGGCGAGTCGGCTCAAGCCAGCAGGAGTGACAATGAAAAGCTTCATGTTGCCGGCCGAGCACCATGTTGCCGTGCAGCGAGTTTTGCAATTGGGGCGAAGCGGGGATCCGGCGGTGTTGCCGGAGTTGACCGCGCTATTGAAGCTTCCCTCGAACGAAGTGCAGCGGCTTGCGGCATCGGCGATTGGCAAGCTGGCAGGGTTCGGGGTGAATCCGGCGGATGCGGTGGCGGCTTTGGCGCCGCTGGCGCGGAGTGCGCGCCACCCTCAGACGCAACAATACGCGATTCGGGCTTTGAAGGCATATGCCGCTTTTGCGCAGGCCCAGCTGTCTGATTTGCGAGATGTTGCGCGAAATCCATCTTTACGCGATTATGTGCGTGCCGCTGCAACGACAACCATCGAGGCGATCGAGCAGGCGGCAAGAGATGCGGCGGCAGGTGTCCGGCATCGGTGCCAGCGTTGCGATGCGCCTGTCTCAGCACCGGAGCAGGAGCGCTCGCAGCAAACCTTTCAACGGCTGTTCTGCGACCGGTGTTTCGATGAAGTGTTCCTTGAGCGCCGTAACTTTGAGACCCAGGTCGAACTTAACAAGACCATCGAGGCGCGCGACGGCACTCTGGTGCAATCAAAGGGGGAGCGGCTTATTGCGGACTGGTTGACGGCTCACGGCATTGCTTATCGCTACGACGCGAAATTTCGGATCATTGCTGAATTCCAGATCAGGCCCGACTTCTATCTACCGGAGCAGGACGTTTACATTGAATACTGGGGACTCGACACCCCGCAATACAAGATGAGTATGTATAAGAAGCAGATGCTCTATCAACAGGAAGGCAAGCGCCTGATTTCTGTTTATCCCAAAGACCTTCCGCTGCTCGATGTCCTATTGAGTAGCAAGATTGTGCCTTATCGATAAAACGACGCAGCCTTTTTGATGGCCTCGGCGGCGATGGCGTTGCCTTGGGCGTTCCAATGGCGGTCGGTTTTGAGGTAGCAGGCGGACCAGCCGCCGGGGGTGGATTGGATGGCCGGCATCAGGTCCAGATACTGGATGTCGAGCGACCCGCACAACTCCCGCATCTTGACGGGTAGCGGCGCACTCCCGAGTTTGGCCAAACGCAGGAAATCAGTGTCGCAGGGAATGGTTAGGACCAAGATCGGCAGGTTGGGGGCGGCTTTGCGGAATTCACGCAGGACATGCTCCAGGCGGTCCCATTGTGTCGGGGTGAAATCAAAATACCCGGCGTAGTCGGCGGGCAGCGCAACCTGTTTGTGCCGCGAGAGCTCCTTGAAGTGTTTAATCACGTTTCCGGTGTAGGTGAACTGGAGCAGGAACTGCTCGAGAAACTTCGACTCACCTGCAGAGGGTGAGCCGCTGACCTTCAGGGTGTAGTTTGGTTTGGTGCCGGTGAAGAAGGGGCGCACCCGCCCGGCGTGCATGACGCGGCAGTAATCAAAGTCGTCATCAAGGAAATCATTGTCCGGCAGGATCGAGATGATCAGGGCCGCGTGCTCGAACTCTTTTGCCAGGTGCGTGTACAGCATCAGGTACTGGGTGGGGCCGAAGGAGCCCGAGGTCCCGAAGTTCAGGTGCTCCAGGCCGGTGGCGAGTTCCAGGCGATCACTCATCCGGTCTTCCGTGGCCACGCCCCAACCTTCCATGAAGGAGTCTCCGAGAACGACGACCCGCTTATTCCCGCGGGCGGACTTGGCTCGCTCGCGGTCGCGCATGCCCCAGGCGTTGGCGTGATAGGTGAGGGTGTAGTCGGGTGAAACATGCTTGAACGTGGAATGCGGATCGTGCCAGACCCCGAACCAGGGATTGCTGTCGGCCCAGAACCGGGACCCGATGTTGCCGAGGCAGTAGGCGGGTTTGGCGATCTTCAGTTTCCCGGTGGCGCAAAGCCAGGCGAGTCCGGCCTCAAGGAGGATAAAGGTTAGAAGCAGGCTGATGGTGAGGCGGAGTATAAATTTCATCGGAGGGTTCAGGGTCATTCAAGGTCCTTGTTCTTTAACACATACCAATCGCCATGCTTTTCGTACAGCCGATACCAGACAAGTCCGGTGTTGTCGCGTACCTCGTGGCGGAGGGTACAGGTTGCCGCAATGCGTTCAGGATCCATGTCCGGGAAGAACTGATAGGTGCCGACCGTCTCGATATTGGCATAATTCCATCGCCGGTTGGGATCCGGCGGGGGCAGGGCTACTTCGGCATGGTTGAGCCTGGCCGGGTGAACCGGGGAGAAAAGCAGGTGATAGATATAACCCTGCATCATCCGGGGAAACTGGACCGACTTGACGTCGTGCTGTTTTCCAAGATACCGCATGACATCCGGGATTCCCTGCTGAAGCCAGCCCTTGAGGTACAAATTGCCGCGGACAAGCCCCTGTGCCGTCTTGACTGTCGAGAAGGCAAGGTAGAGCGAAACCAGGGCGGCGAAAAAGATGGCAACGGAGCGGCGGGGGATTCGCATGAGCAGATACCAGCAGCCGGCGCATCCGAGGGCCGTGAGGAGCGTGATGTGGGTCAGGAGGTGTGTCATGCGTGACGTGTAGTGATTCTGAATGAAGACGGCCCCTGTAACAGGAGCAATTAGCAATCCCAGCAGTATCCAGATGGAGGCAAGGCGCCAGTGGCGGGCATTAGCAGGGTCATCAGGCAAACGCAGCAGCCCGAGTAGCCAGCGGGGTGCCAGCGTAGCGGCGATCAGGATGCTAAGTCCGAGCAGGTAGAAGGGGAGCAAGAGATGTTGGACGTGTGCGATCCCCGGAATCTGGTGGAGCGGCAGCATTCTCGGGGCGTTGAATACGAAGTTAAAGGAGAGGTAATCCCCGTACTGGGTGAGGAAGTTCTGCCAGGGGCTATCGGTGAAAAAAACACTTTCACGTGAAAACCGCCCTGCCGTGGAGGGTTTGGTAATACGGGGCACGATGGCGAGGATCATGAACAGTGAGTAGGTTCCACCGGCAACAAGGATGCGGGGCCAGTTGGTCCGGTTCCAGAGCAGTAAGCCTATACCGATCACCAGTGGCGCGAAGAAATACTGCGAGAGGTACTGGTGGGTCCACATGAACAGCATGAATCCCGTCAGGATGGCGAGCCCGTACAGGCGGGCTCCCGTGCGCCGGGTGGTGAGCAGGCGGATCATCAGGAGGAGTCCGGCGATCTGGAA
>CAZMSS010000039.1:0-17885 GCA_964568965.1 uncultured Verrucomicrobiota bacterium
GAACTGGGCCTCCAGTGGCAGACCCTCCGCGTCCCCGCCGACGACTCCTGGCTGTCGCTCACAGAGCGGCCCGGGCACCTGCGGCTGAGGGCACGGGAATCGCTCTATTCCCGCATGGACCAGAGCTTCGTGGCGCGCCGCCTGCAGGCCCATCGCAGCGAATCCGAAACCTGCCTGGAATTCTCGCCGGAGAACCCCCAGCAGAGTGCCGGCCTGATCTGCTTCTACGACACAGACAAGTTCTATTACCTGCGAGTCACCTGGGATGAGCAAAAAGGAGCCTGCCTGGGCATCAGCGTCAGCGATAAAGGCCGGTACAGCGAGATACGGGAGGTGGAAATCCCCGTCCCCACCGGAGCCCCCATCCGCCTCAAGGCGTGCATCGACTGTTCCACCCTGCGCTTCTCCTATGCGCTGGAAGGCCAGCCTTGGCGCGATATCGGGCCGGCCCTGGATGCCAGCAAACTGGCCGATGAATATTGGGGTGAAGGCGAGCACACCGGCTCATTCGTCGGCATCTGCGCCCAGGATTTGAGCGGCAAAAAGGCAATTGCGGATTTCGACTATTTCACCTACCGGGAGTAGCATGCGCCATTATCAAGGCTGAAATCTGATGCCAGAGTCCAGGCGGATCCGGGCCGTCCTGCGGATATCGCCGGATGAGGCGCCCACTTGAAACTCGAATTCGCCGGCCTCGACCACGAACGATTTGGACTGGACCTCCCAGAACGCCAGGTCTTTGATCGAAACCGTCAACGCCATGATCTTCCTTTCGCCCCGCTTCAGATGAACACGCTCAAAGGCTTTTAACTGGCGTCTCGGCTGCTTGACACTGCACTTCACGTCACGCACATAAAGCTGTACGACTTCATCCCCGTCCCGGGTACCGGTGTTCCGCACCTCGACCGACACCGTGACGGCACCGGTTTTCAAATCGCCACAGTCCGCCACCTTCATTTTGCCGTACGCAAAGCGGGTGTAGCTCAGGCCATGGCCGAAAACGTAGAGAGGCCGCTGGGCCAGATACATATAAGTCCGGCCTTTGGTAATGTCGTATTCATCAAACGGCCGCAACTGCCGGTCTGACTTGTAGAAGGTTACAGGCAACCGCCCCGCAGGGTTGCAGTCACCGAAAAGCACATCGGCGATGGCGTGCCCACCCTGCTCACCCGGATACCAGGCCATCAGGATGGAAGGCACAGTCTTGTGCAGCCACGGCACGGCCAGGGGACTACCGGATTCCAGGACGGCCACAGTGCGCGGGTTCAGCTTCATGATCTTCCGGACAAAGCGCTCCTGCTCAACGGGCAGGGCCAACGTGACACGATCGCGCCCCTCCTCCTCAATGTGCGTGCCCAATCCCATCACGGCGACGACCGCATCCGCTTTGCTGATCTGCTCGGTCCACTCGTCCAGCCTGCCAGGGGTCTGCCATTCCAGGCTCATCCGGGCAGAGCCACCGTCATGCGTGTACTCGATGACGATCGGATAGTCGCGCCCAGCCTGCATCTCGAGTTTGCAGGAAACGCGCCGCAGGTTCCTCCGGTTCCAGGCCTCAAGCAGCGTCTGCTCCCCGATCCGCACCCGCAGCCCGCCATCGGCAGAGAGGAACAATGTGTAGGCCCCGGTCACCGGCGGCTTGAGGGTACCGGTCCACCGGACCGAAAACCGCTTGGCACTGGCGTAGGGATCGGGCTCGATATTACCCCAGCTGAAGTTCAGCTGGCTGTCCACCCGGGTGGCAAGGGGTTTTCCGCCCAGCGTGCGGTTCGCGAAGTACTGGCCAAGCAACCCGGAGGTTTCACGGCAGCCGGCCGGTGGGCTCAGGCGGTCCGACGGCAGCATCGTGATGCTCTCGCTCAGCCAGGGCACGTGCACGATTTCCGCCGTTGCGCCAAGCCGCGCACGAATGCCAGCGAGGGGCGATACCGCCGGATGCACCGGCTTTCCGGAGTACCCGCCGAACTGGCAGAGCGCCGCATTGGGTCCAACAACGGCGATTTTGCGGATCCGCGCGGCGTTCAGTGGAAGCAGGGGCGCAGCGCCAATTCGCTCATTCTTGAGCAGGACCAGGGACTGCCGGGCAATCTCTCTCGCCAGGTTGCGATGCTTTGCGCAACCGACCACAGAGGGCTTGATCCCGGCAAACGGCACCAGCTCCGGCGGATCGAACATGCCCAGGCGCACCCTTGCCGTCAATACGCGCGAGACGGAGCGGTCAATGGCCGCCAGACTGACCAAACCCTGCCGGTATGCGCGCGCCAGATACTTGGGAAACAGCTCGGGATATTTGCAGAACCAGCCGCCCTCCAGGTCCAGCCCGGCATGGATGGCTGCGGCGGCGGCCTCCTCGGGCGTCTTCACATAGTGATGCTTGTCCACCATGTTCGAGATCGCGCCACAGTCACTGACAACATAGCCGTTGAACCCCCACATTCCCCGCAGGACATCCGTCAGCAGCCAGCGGTTACCGCTGCACGGCACTCCGTTGATGGCGTTGTAGGCCGACATAATCGACTGCGCCCGGCCTTCCATGATACAGGCGCGAAACCCGGCCAGTTCAAACTCATGCCAGTAACGGTCATCGGCACGTACCGGGCAGCCAAAGCGGTTATGCTCCTCATTGTTCCCGGCAAAGTGCTTCGGCGTGGCAACCGCCTTGAGGTAACGGGGATGGCTGCCCTGCAGGCCACGCACGAACGCGACGCCCAACTTCGCCGTCAGATGCGGGTCTTCGCCATAGGTCTCCTGGGTCCGGCCCCAGCGCGGATCACGCACCATGTTCACCACCGGACTCCAGAAGGTCAGCAGGCCGCTGACCGGATGCCCTTCCGGCACTGCCCCCCCGTGATGCTTGGCACGGGCCTCGTCGGAGATGGCATCCGCCATACGCCTGATCAGGGGCGGGTTCCAGGTTGCGGCCAGGGCAATGGCTTGGGGAAACACCGTTGAGGTGCCGGGCCGGACCACACCGTGCAACGCCTCGTTCCCGTGGTCGTACGGCTCAATGCCGAGCCGCGGAATTCCGGGCGCAATGAAGAACATCAGCCCGATCTTCTCCTTGAGCGTCAGCCGGGCGACGAGGTCGGCGACACGCTCCTGCTCCGGCAATGCGGGATTGCGGAAGTCGACTTTTCCCGCGGTGTCTGGCCTCACTTTGCTTGCACCACTTTCGTCTCGCCGTTCACCACAACCGTCACGCGGCGTGGCTGCGCCGAGGTGATGCGATAGTCCGTCACCTTGCCGTCCTTCCACTCCATATCCACCTCAAAATTGCCACGGGCGCGCAACCCCTTTACGGAACCCGTAGCCCACGTCTTCGGCAGGGCGGGAAGCAGGCGGATAATAACGGGGCTCATTGCAGCGTGAAGGACAGGACTGTCGGGCGTCTTCGAATCCACACCCGGCAATCGGCTATCGGCAATTTCCTCGTGGCTATGGAGCAGCATTTCGGCCACGGCGGCGCAGCCGCCGAAGTTGCCGTCAATCTGGAAGGGCGCATGCAGGCAGAGCAGATTCGGCGCGCCGCGACCGATCAGCATCATGAGCAGTTTCTCAGCCCGGTCCCCGTCCAGCAGGCGGGCCCAGAAATTAGCCTTCCAGGCCATGGACCATCCCGTGGAGGCATCCCCGCGGCGTTCGAGCGAAAGCCGCGCGCCCTTGAACAATTCGGGAACCTGGGGATTGATCTCCGTTCCCGGGTGAAGGCCCCAGAGGTGCGAACAGTGGCGGTGCTGAATTTCGGCTTCCTCGAAATCTTCCTGCCATTCCATAATGCGGCCTGCCGTGTTCACACGGGTGGGCATCAACCTGGCCCTCGTGGCATCCAGACTTCGGGCAAACTCCTCGTCCGTCCCCAGGATGCGCGCAGCCTCCGCCGTACGGGCCAGGAGGTCGCGGATGATCTGCAGGTCAAACGTCGAGCCTACGCACAGGGAGGCTCTGTGACTCTTCCCCGCGGAATCCTTGTAGAGGTAGGTATTTTCCGGTGAGTTGGAGGGCGCGGTCACCAGCTTTTTCGTCTTGGGATCTTCCACCAGCACCGCCTGGCAGAACACGCTCGCCCCGCGCATGACCGGATAGTACTTCCGCAGAAACTCCTTATCCAGGGTGTAGGCATAATGCATCGCGATGTGCTGCACCAGCCAGGCTCCGCAGGTCGGGCCGACACAGGCGCCCAGGCAGCTCGGCGAGGTGTCAAACCATGGGTTTTGCGTATGGTTGGCCATCCACCCCGGGGCATTGTAGTAGGCCTTGGCGGTCTTTTCGCCTTCCCGGGCGACGCCCTCGATGAAGCGCATGAGGGGTAGGTGGCAGTCGGAGAGATTCGCAACCTCGGCCGGCCAGTAATTCATCTGCAGGTTGATATTGCTGTGAAAGTCCCCGCGCCACGGAGTGTGATATTCCTCAGCCCAGATGCCCTGCAGATTGGTCGGAAGCTGGGAATCGGGCCGCGAGCCGGAGACCATCAGGTGACGTCCGAATTGGAAGTACAGCGCCGCCAGCTCGGGATCGGGAATGGTCTCCGCCTTCTTGATGCGTTCCGGCGTGGGTAGCCCGGAGTTGACCCCCTTCGGCAGGGAGAGCCGGCAACGGTTCATGAGTGAGGCGTGGTCGGCCGTCGCCTCGTTCAGGATGGCGTCAAACGGTTTGGCCAGGGCCTTGGCCAAACGCTCCCGCACCAGCGCGGCAAAGTCCTTTTTAACCATATCCGTGCCCGCCGAGACAATGATCGTGGCTTCATCCGCGCCTTCAATCCTCAGCCCCGCTTCCGAGGCCGTGACTTTCCCGCCCTTGGTGGCCGCGCCGAGGAGCACCAGATAGCGCACGCCTTCCCCGGTGACGCCTTCAGGCTTATTAAAGGCAAGCTGGCCTTCCATACGCTGGACGCAGCCTTCGGCCGCGGTTGCCACGTATTCCTTCCGGGACAGGGCGGCAGTAATGGTGAGGGCACCCGGCTTGTCGGCCTTAATCCGCAACGCAATGACTTCATCCGGCTTGGACACCACCAGGTCGCGGGTGAAATGCACGCCGTTGAGGGTATAGTCCGTGTGGGCCAGACCACGCATCAGGTTGAGGTCACGACGGTAACCCGAGCAGGGTGCGACGTTCCCGGCTGGGGGGGAATATTGAATTACCAGATCACCCAGGGTTTGATACGACCCGAATTGGTCCCGGTCCCGCCATCCTTTGACACCTGCGGGATAGCCGAAATTCCTCTCGATGATCCCGTTTGCCTCACCGATGTTCCCGGCAAAGAGGTTGCTGCGCACGTCCGGCAGGCATTTATAGGCATCATACCGGTTGCCGTCATAAGCGCCCCCTGTCCAGACGGAGGACTCATTGAGCACAATGCGCTCCGACTCGACCCCGCCCAGGTCCATGGCCCCGAGCCGGCCATTGCCGAGCACACTGGATTCGTGGAAGGAGCCCGCAGGCTGTACAAACCAGACACTCATGGGCTCAAGCGGGGCGGACTCAACGCCGACACATACACTCGCTGAAAGAATATTCATGACCAGGACCTTCACATTCATTTCTGTTTCTTTCTTGTTAGAGGCACCAACGGTTTGTTACCCAGCAATTTAACCGCTTTCGCGGCATCGATATAGTTCGTCATATCCCGCATGGCGATGACCGTGTAATGGTTGTCTTTCAAATAATTCATGCAGGCCTCGAAGGTCGCCGGCTCCGTCCCGACATTCGGATGTTCCAGATCGGGTACGCCGTGAAAGGTGAATATGACGATCTTGCCGGCCGTTGCCTGTTTGGCGGCATTGGCGAAACTATCCGTTCCCTTCAACAGGGTCTCATAAAAGGAGAATGAGGGCGTGACAAACGGGTTGTCCACCGTCGGAACATAGGGGCGCTCCCCGGCAAACCGGGGATTGCCGCACCTCCCGAAGCAATAGCCCTTTCCCGCCAGCACGGGAAGAAATTCATTGTTCACCCTGTACATGGGCCAGCAGATGGTCGTGGGTTTGGCAACATGGTTTGTCACACACAGCGCCTCAATCCCCGTCGTTTCCCGGATGCAGTCCTCCACACTCATCTTGTTGTACATCAGATGCCGCATGGAGTGATTGCCGATTTCAAACCCCATGTCCTGCATGGCCTTGATCTGCTCCCAGGACATATACTTCGTTTTGTCCGTGAACGCCTCGGTGATGTAGAAGGTCCCCCCGAAGCCCAGCTTTTTCAGGAGTGGGCCGACAAACGTGGCATGGCTGGCACAGGAATCGTCGAATGTCAGTACCACGACTTTTTCAGGAATCGGCTTCCACAGGATCCCGTCCGGATCATCCGGGTTGTTGACAGCATCCCTGGCTGCTGTCGTCTGCCCGATGATCAGTCCGGTAACCAGGATTGCCCCTGCGACAAGAAACGATATTTTTTTGCTCATAAATTGTCCCCACTCCCCTGTTATTCTCTTTCACCCACGACGCGAGGTCGCGGGGATCACTCCAGCGTCAGCTCGATTCCGACCGGGCCCATCAACCCCGACACCGGGCTGCCTCGATAGTTTGAGGGGATGGTCTGATAGTGGTTCGCGAGAGTGTTGTAAACGAGCACCTCGAGGGTGTTTTCGCCTTCCTTCAGCAAGCCGGTGACATCGACGCGCCAGGGAGGGGAAACCCTTACCCCCGCCTTCTTGCCATTCACATGCACTTCCGCAGTCGCCGTCACACTTCCCAGGTTGACCTCCGCGGCCGCCTTGGCCTCATTGCGGGTGAGCATAAACCGGGTGCTGTATCGAGCCCCACCGGAATAGTTGTTCAAGATCCCCATGTTCGACCAGTCGCCCAACTCCATCACGCCTTTTCCATCCGTCTCGACAATGACCGGCTCAGGGATCGCCGCACCTCCGGTCAATCCCGACTCAGGCGTCACCCTCAAGGCCAAGACAGCGGCATGCGAAGCCGGTTTCTTCGCGACATAGCGACCGTTCTTTACCGCGGTCATGGGCTCTCCGTCGAGCCAGGCCTCGACCTTGCCATGCGCCTGCAGGCGGATCGCTGTCGTGCCCGGTGCGGAGAGGAATCGGAACCATTCTGCAGGCTGGCACCCCGCGGTCACATCAAAGGGGATCACCCCGTCATCGCCATACCAGCGCATTGCCAGGGGTTGCCGCGCCTTGGGGATGGCCACGTCCTGCCGGCGCATCACGAAATGCCCCCGGCCGGCCTGGTCGTATCGTATCAGCACGGGGTTGACCCCGGTGTTGAGCGTCACCGCCTGTGCGGGATCCGCCACGATCGCGCCATTCACATACACCGCTGCCGGCGTGATGACTGGCGAGGTGTGGCTCTTGTCCTCCGGCGCGCCACGGCTGACCAGTATCTCGGCTTTCCCGGCCTTTGCCACGGTCGCAGCGGTCCAGAGGTAGTAACGGGCGCCGGCCTCCTCTGCCTCGTAACGGGTCTCATTCAAGCCGCTCACCGGTTTACCCAGGCAGATGAAATCATCCGTCACCGTGCGCTTCAGGCCATGATACCCCTGGTGCCCCAAGTCGCCCTCCTTGCCGAAACGCCACGAAAAATCATAGGGCTTCCATGCCAGGGTCTTGCCCGACACGGTCACCGGCACAACCGGATCAACCGTCTTTAATTTGGCCAGCTCCTGGTCAAGGTGAGCGGCATCCACATCCTTGGGGACCGGCCCGAGCACATAGAACTGTGTCCCGTAACCATGCAGTTTCCGCCCCCAGTTCCTGTCGTCCGTTCCCGGAAGCATCGCTGTCCTGGCCAACGCCTCCGTTTCCCTTGCCCAGGCAAATCGACGCCCCTCCAGTCCGATCACCTTGTTGTCGGCGGTGACGGGCATGCGGAAATCGCCATAGGTATTGTCCATCGTGGGAACAAAGGCCACCGTCCATTCCCCGGTCAGGGGTTTCACGACTGCGGGACGATTCGCCTTCGGAGCCGGATTGACATGCTTCCGCCCCGGCGTGAACACCACCACCTGCGCCTCAAAGGACTCAAGCGGAAGCTCCACCTGCGTCCCCGTTGCGGTTTCCGCCACCACACGCAGGGGGCGGGTCTTGCCGGTCCAGGGATCCCAGAGCTGCACCGCGCCCTTGGCACGGAATTCCACGACGGAGTCCTTGCGGGCATCCATCACCATGTAGACGTCGCGCGGGCCCGCCTTGCGGTGCAATGCGCGCACGGTCTGCCCCACTCCGCCCACATCCTGCACAAAGGCCGCGCGGATGGCCCCGACTGCATCCGCCGACTGCGCCAGGCGGCACGCGGGCTTGAAAGCGCGATCGTTCATCGCGGAGAGCGCGACATCGTCACGCCCCGCGTGGTCGGAGGCCGTCGGCAAGGCGCCAACGCTGTACACCCTGCCACCCGCCTGTGCAAAGGTCGCGGCTTTCTCGATACTCGGCCAGCGCACGGCATTCATGTCAGGAAAAACCAGCGCCTGGTAAGAGGCGCCGGCCTCCTTCACAACCAGGCGCCCCTTCTCAACAGTCGCTCGCGCGAGGGAATCATTGTCAATGAACTCAAAGTTAATTCCGGCCTCCATCAGCCGTCGGGCGAGGTCAAAGGCCGCATTCTTCGCCTTGTCGCCGTCCATTTCAGCCTCAAAGGGCGCCACGGGATAGACCACGGCGACATCGCACACAAGATGCCCCTGGCTGAGCAGATAGGACAGCCGCTCGAAATAGCCTAGAAACGTGTCCATGTGTGCCCAGTAGGGCATGCGGAAGTGGTAGCACGGCGGTGCCCATTCCCAGTGCGAGCCGTAGGTGGTGTAATAAAAACCGTGAAGGTTCAGCAGCGTGCACCCGTACAGGTAGTTCTCGCGCGTGGCGTGCATCAACCGTTCCGGCGTGGCGCCCCAGCCGAGGCTGTGGTAGCCCTCGAGCCAGACACGCGGACGCTGATAGAGGTTCGCCACCGAGGACGAGACCTTCCCCTTGATGAGGTCGGCATTTCCGCCCGGCGTATCGTGCCCAGGGGCAGAATACCAGCGGGCCACCCGGAAATAATCGCCAAATTCATGGGGGTCAGTGCCTCGTCCGCCGGTGTCGCAGGCAAAAATCATGCCTCTGGACGCGTGCCACTGATAAATGGGCTGGAAATACCGTTCTTCCATCAAGGCCATCCGGACATCGGCGTAGTCCATGCGCACCTTGGGCGTAATGCTGCCCATGTCGTCCCACATGGCGGGAAGGACCTCCAACAGGTCATACCCCTTTCGTTTCAGGAACTCCTCTGCGAAATCAGGATTCCATGCGAACTTACCTGAACCGATCTTCAATTCGTCATTGAAGAAATAGTTCAGGCCCTTGGCTGATTTCCCGCGATTATGATCCTGAAAAGGCTGGAACCAATCACGAATCACCGCATCTCCCGCCCCGACCATGAGCGGGTTCAGGGAGCCGCCAAGGCGCCCGGATCGGAATGTCCAGACTTCCCATTCACCGGCCGGAGCCGTCCACGTGATTTTGCCATCCTTGACCCGTGGTGTCAGATCCACACCACCACGCTGGACTGTTCCGTTTACAACCGGATAAGCGCGTGCAGCGAACATAGTCGGCGAAAAATCAAATGATTTGGTTTCTCCACCGCGCATTCGTGGCTGACGGCCACCACCGAGCTCGATGGCATTCAATTCCGGTTTGGAGTAAAAAAGTTGATAAAAAAGATTCTGCGCCCCATTCGGCCAGTCAATCGTGTAGGTGCTCATGCCGATGCCCATATCCAGCTTGGCACAGGCTTCGGAAACCCGGGAATAGACCTTCCACCACGCCTCTGAAAATATGGCCGGCTTGTCCTGTTCCGTCATCCAGCCCGGTGTGTCGTAGTGGGAATAGTTGACCTGGACGCCGCTGATGCCCTTCTTGTGGAGCTCCTTGATCTGGCCGATCATGCGGTCCGTGTCAAGGTCGCCCCCGGTCCACCACCAGTAAGGCACCTCGCCATAACCCGGAGGCGGCGACTTGAAGCCCGGAAGCACATCCAGCCCGGGCTCATGCGAGGGAATTCCCGACCCGCCCGCACCCGCCACCCCGGCCCACGTCGCCAAACCGAGAAACACCATCAATTTATTCATAGAACGCCCCTGCTCCGATACATTCACATGCATCTTCACACCCTAATCGTCCTTCGTGAACGTCTGCTCAAACTCTTCTTTTATGCGAAGGTCTTCCGCATGCGGTCGCAATAGTAGCGCACCAGATCCCACTTGGCATCGGGGGCGATCCGGTGGTCCGGGCAGGGAATGTATCCGCCCAGCGCCACAAGGGGCTTCAAGCGCTCGATCTCGGCGTCCACCGCCGCGCGGTCGTGCGCAAAGACAGTCTTGTTCATCCCCCCTACCCCGCGCAATTCCTTGCCGTACTTCTGGCGCCACGGAAGAATACTGGCATCCCACGTGCCGACCTCGATGGGGAACATCGTGTTCACGCCGTTCTCGAACCAGGTCGGGATCAGCGCATCAATCCACCCGTCGCAGTCCAGCGAGATGATGTCGATTCCGCTTGATTTCACCAGGTCCGTGATGCGCTTGTAGTGCGGCCCCACATACTCGCTGAACACGGCGGGACTTACCAGCGGGCCGTTCTTGTAGCAGATATCCTCCCAGAAATGCGCAAAGTCGAACGGGACACCGGCTGAGAGGATCAATTCCGTGTTACGGTAGTTCAGGTCGCCCACGGTGTCGACAATCTCCCGGAAAAGCGGCTCATCATCCACGTACAGGTAGCTGATGCCCTCCACACCCATCACATCGCGGATGTACCCGAAGAGGCTCCCGCAATGCAGGCCCAGCGGCACGTCACGGGGGATATCCTTGATCGTTTCGAGGCGCTTCATGTTCACCCGTTGCGCCGACCACTGCAAGCGCGCCTTGAAGTGGGTCTCCCACGAGGCCCGGTCCTTGAGCAGGTGATCGATCTCGGAGGGAATGCCTGAAGTGCCCGGCTGCTCCACCAGGATCACACCATTGCCGTTCAGCACATGCTGGCGCCCGTCGGGAAAAACCTCAACCACCTTTCGTTCAAATCCCGGCCGCACTCCGGAATCCCCGCCGAACATGTTCTGCCAGTTGAAGTCGAACCCGACCTTGGCGGCGATAACGGCATCCATGGCGCTTCCGTCCCAGCATCCTCCCGCCTCCTCCTTGGTGAGATGCCCCTCAGCGCACCACTTGGCCAGCGTTTCACCCCAATAGCCGAAGTGAACAATCGGCAACCGGTCATAGGGCTGATAGCGCAAGACAGCCAAGGTGCGTTCACGGTGAGTCATCGGTGTTTTATTCATATTGCTTAACCTTAAGTATCAGTATTTCCCGTATTTGTGAGCTGTTTCGTACATGGCCACCACATTCTCGGTGGGTGAATTGTCCTGCAGGGCATGCGTCGGCGCGAAGCAATAGCCGCCCCCCGGCATCATGATATCCAGAGTCTTCCGGCAGTCGGCGATGGTCTCCTCGACCGTCCCGAAGGCCACCGGCCCCGCCGTACTGATGCAACCGTGGAAGGCCAAACGCCCGCCGAATTTGTCCTTCAGGTAACGCGGGCTCATGTTCACCGCCTCGGGCTGAAGCGTATCCACGACATTGATCCCCATTTCGACGAAATCCTCATAGGCCCAGCTGCTGCAGCCGCAGGTGTGGATCATCACCGGCAGGTTGAACGACTTCGCGAGGTCGATGAACCGCTGGTGCCTCGGGCGCAACACCCTGCGGTACATATCCAGGCTGATCATCGGTGCAATCTGGGTGCCGAGGTCTTCTCCCAGCCACACGAAATCGACCCCCCCCTTGGCAATCTCCAGGGTACGCCGCATCACCTCGAGCATGATTTCCAGCCGCCGGTCAATGAAGGCCAGCAGGACCGGGTCTTCCAGCATGAGCCGGACCAGGGTTTCTTCCATGCCCAAGAGAAACCCCGTGGAATTGATGATGTCGCCTGTGCCTGGATGGCCTGTGAAAACGGCATACGAGCCGTTCTCCTTGCAAACGGCTTCGACACGACTGTAATTGTGCTGATCAGGCGATGGCATGGGCCAGTTCGCGATCTCCTCATCCGACGCATGCTGCAACGGGAAGTCGCAGAAATCCCAGTATCCGCCGGATCCATGCGCGACCCAGCGCGTCCGCTCTCCCCACACCCCGACATTGCGATCCGGAACCTTGGCGTGCAACCGGGGTCCGTTGTACCACGCGTTGACACCACAGAAATCGACCCCCAGCCGGTCCCGAAGACCCTTGCAATCCCCGGCATCCAGCTTGAAATGCGCCTTGAGGCGGGCATCGACGCCGGCGTTGGCCTCGTAGTTGATCGGCACCCGGTCAGGCTCCTGGCTGGCAAACGCCGTCAACACCCGTTCTTTTGAAGTCATCATAAGTTACCCCACCCTCCTAAAATCCCTCAACTGAATAAGACTTCAATAAACCACAAACTCCGCAAAATTACAGCAGGAATTATACCTTGGTTATCGCCATGCCGGGGGCAAATTCATCGGCCCCCGTGGAGGACGCGGTGGCCTTCACGAGCGCAAGCGGGGCCCGCAGCAGCCGCCGCAGCACCGGGGCGGGAATCTCCTGCGATGGCGTGAAGCGCTGCGAGCCGATATAATCCATGAGGCTTGTCAACAGCTGCCGCGCCTCGGGCCGGTCCTGCATGGCGGGCAAATCGGTTGCACACACCAGCAGGGATCCGTTCAGGGCCTTGCACTCGAAAATCAGCCCCAGCTTCTGGTTGCGGCCGATGTTGTCGATCACCTGCACGATGGGCCGGTACGCGTGGGGGGTATCGCCGAGGGCCAGCGGCTGGCTGGCCATCAACAAATGAAACCACTGCCAGTCGCTATGGGACTCCGTGGGAAACCCGCATAGGGCCGGATGCGCGGGATCACACAACAGCCCGGTCGTGCCCGGTTTGTTTTGGAATTTCCAGCACCAGAAATCCGAGGTAAACCCGCCCCCCGGAGTGGTCGACACCTTACCCGACTCCGGAATGAGCAGAACGCGTCCCCCCTCCGACAGGATTCTGCGCGTCCCGGCATCGAAAGAGCGGCACAGCGCGACTCCGTCCGGAAGAGACGCCGACACCTGCGCGGGATAGACCCAGATCGAATAGGTGTTGGCGGCGCAGGTACCCTTGAGTTTCAAATCAAGCGAAACCCTTACCGGTCCCCTGACGGCTGCAAGCGGAACGGTCAGCGTCCCCATGGACCGCAAGCCACCCTGCTGAAGCGTATTCACGCTCAACTCACCCGCGGCCACGGACTGCCCGTCTGTGGTCTTCAGGGTCCATTCCAGCAAAGCGGGCGTGATATCCTTCTCGCCATAGTGGGCCACCTCGATGTCGGCGCTGAAGGTTTCCTCAGTCGTCCAGGTGTACTTGTCAAATCGTGCCAGGGGGACAACCGGGCTGCAGAACTGCCGCCAGTCGGCTGGAGCGATCAGACCCTTGGATTCCATGAAGGCGTTCAGGATACCGACCATGGCGGTTCCCTGGCCTGGAAAATCCTGAAGGTCGAGCAGCTGGAACCCCCCGAAACGAGGAGTGCGCAGCGCCATCTCAATTTCCTCACGGTAGCATAACGCGGCAAGAACCCCCGAGGCTTTCACAAAGTCAGCCGCCTGGTCGAGCATACCCGCGGCGGCAAGCCTCTCGCGGATGATCTCGAAGTTGCGGGCCTGCACCACGCCCGTGTATTTCGGAATTTCACGGAAGTCGGGATACATGGAGTACTGGGCGGTCTCATGGCCGATCACCGGCACGGGTATCCCGACCAGGCTGTCACGGAAATCCCGGCGGGTATTCGGCGGCTGCCGCTGGATCACACCAACCCCATCACCGTCATAGAATGATCCGCGAACCGGCAGTCGGGCGCTGTTCCCCGGCACACGGGTGTACATGGTGGACCAGAAATCATCCGTCGGACTCAACTGCGGGTCCCCATGATGGTTATTGGATCCATACGCATAAAGGTGGCGGGGGTCCCGGGCGCGCAACTCCTGAACCATGCGCTCCATCAGCGGACGTTCGCCTTGAATCTCGTTGCCCAATGTCATCATCACGAACGAAGGATGATTGCCGTAGTCGCGCAAGATGCGCTCCGCCTCCGGCATCAGGCCGTCATAGGTTGACTGGATGAACTCGCCCCAGAAAGGCAGTTCGGGCTGGAAATAGATGCCCAGCCGATCGGCGGCCTCCAGTGCGGCCTCGGGCGGCGTCCAGGTGTGGCAACGGATATGATTGATGCCATAGTCCTTGCATACCTGAAGATACTTGATCCAGCCGTCGGCCTCCATAGGCGGGTGGCCTGTCAGCGGGAAGACACACCCATCATGCTTGCCGCGCAGGAAGGTGGTACGCCCGTTGATGGTGAACTGGCCGCCGCGATGGCGGAACTCACGCACTCCAAAGTCGACCGCGCGCTGGTCCCGGGCCGCAGGGGCCTCCAGCGACACCGTCAACCGGTAGAGGTTCGGGTTGAACTCGTCCCATAGCCGGGCCTCCTCGCCCAGCGGGAGGGATGCTTCCACGACCCCCGCGGAACCCTCGACATGGAAAGACTGCCGGACCACGGGGGGAACATGCGTGACACCGTCATGATTCCAGCTGGAGGCCGAGAAAACCAGCGTGCCTGAGGCCGCCTGGCCGGCGGTATTGCCCACCGTAACGCGCACAAGCGCGGAATGGGTGGCTACGTCGGGATAGATCTGCAGATTGTCAATCGACACCTTGTCCCGGACCTGAAGCTCGATCCGGCCGAGGATGCCATTCCAGTTGGTCTGGGTGTTGTCTGAATTCTGGTGCGCATCCCAGCACTTCACCGGCCTGCGATCAAGGTGGTTATCCACCATCACGGTGAGCGTATGCTCTCCCGGCGCGGGGGTGCCGAGATCGTAGAGCTGCGGCACACAGTACAACACCTGGCTACCGACAACCTGCCCGTCCAGCCACACCTGGGTATACTTGGTGCGCTCGAGGAACAGGCGCACCCGCTTGCCCTGCCATGCATCGGGAATCCAAATCGTGCGCTGGTACCAGGCCGGGCCATCGTAATGGCGAACGCGCGTCAGACGATCCTCCTCGCGCGCCTGGTTCTCCGGCCCCTTGCCGTTCGTCTCCGTCGTGCCGGGAAGAGTGATGCTGTCGGTGAATTTCAATCCCGGCAATGCCGCCTGCGGCATTGCCGGAGTCGTCTCATTCAGCAGGAACTGCCAGGAACCGGCCAGTGAAAGAAAGGCTTGCTCCTCTGTTACATGCGTAGCCGACATGATTTTACCGCCGGGGAATTTCAATGCTCGGCAGAGTTCCTGGTTTTGTAGTCCTCGCCGTTGTAACTCCGGATCACGGACAGTTGCCAGTCGTTCAATTCGGCCTTCATCCGGCTGAGGATGTCGGGATGCGCGGCAGACACGTCCTTGGTCTCAGAAGGATCCGTGGTGATATCATAGAGCTCCCACGTCTCGGGTTTCGTTTTGACGAGCTTGTAGCGGTTGTCATTCCAGGCCGAGGGCCCCGAGTTGGTGTTAATGGACGACTGGCTCTCATCATACTGCCAGAACCCCATCGGCCGGGGCCTTTCCTTCATCTGGCCGTCCAGGATCGGAAGGATGTTGATCCCGTCGACCGGGCCGACCTTGTCGGGGTCCTTCACATCCGCCACGGCCGTCAGCGTGGGATAGATATCGAACACCCCCACAGGCACCTCGGTGACGAACGGTTTTTTGATCCGGGCGGGCCACTCGATGATTCCAGGCACACGGATCCCACCCTCCCACATATCGCCCTTGCGCCCGCGGAAGGGACCATTGGAGCCACCATTAGCCGGGTCCTTTGCGTTCGGCCAGCCACCGTTGTCGCTGGAGTACCAGACCATCGTGTTGTCGGCAATACCGAGCTTTCGCAACCCGCTGCGCAACGCACCCATACTGCGATCAACCCCGATCATTTCGCCGTAATACGCCGAACCGCCCGCCGCCTTCAGATCCTCGGGAAGGGGCCTGTGGGGGGAGTGGGGACTGCCGAACCAGATGAACGCCACAACCGGCTTGCCCAGCTTCGCGTTCCGCTCGATGAACTTCAGGGCCTGGGCAACGATCACATCCGAGCCATCACCCGTGGTTTTTACCGGCACGCCATTGCTGCCGAATGTCCAGTCATAATCAAAAAAGTTGGAGACCGAGAACGACTCGTCGAACCCGACGTTGCGGGGCGAAAGCGGATCGGAATCCGGGATCACCTTGCCCGGGCCCGCGACTCCGTTCAAATGCCATTTCCCGAAATGCCCGGTCGCGTAGCCGGCCAGCTTCATGCTCCGGGCCACAGTGACTTCCTGCTTGCGCAGGGGCATGCCCGGCCAGAAAACCCCCATGCGGTTCGGATGGCGGCCGGTCATCGCGCAGGCCCGGGTAGGCGAACTGCTCGGCTGGGCATAGAAGCGGTTGAACTGCACGCCCGCGGCAGCCATCGCGTCCAGGTTGGGGGTCTTGATCTGCTTGAGGCCGTAGTAGCCCATATCACCCCAGCCCTGATCATCCGTCATGCACACAACGATGTTCGGCTTTTCACAGGATGCGGCCGACTTGACTGCGGCTCCCGTACACCCGCTCATCCCGACGGCCAAAGCCGTGGCTCCACTGAGTTGAAAAATCTCGCGTCGATTCATGCCATTCATAGCTTCACACTCCCTTGATAATAAACCTTATTCATAATATCCGGACTCACAGAGGTGTGTCTTCCGGCTCGACAACATATTTTTACTCCATAACGACATCATGGCTCGGCGGGCATCGCCCTCACCCCCAAAAAAACAATCGCCGCCTTATCGATGACATCAAAAGGATAAGGGTGAGGATTAGCCTTTCGCCACATGCCGGACCTTGGTACAAAAGCACTGTGAAATTATTACTGCGCCATCCACTCGGCCTTCTCATCCCAAGTCTCCAGACGGCCGTGGCGCTGTTGCTGACGCCCCTGCCTACCCTGGCCCAAAAGGCCTCGAACAGCCCTTCCATAACCTGCCTGGAGCCTGTCTTCGACTTCGGACACCGCAACAATACGGAGGACCTGTATCACAACTTCCTTCTGGAAAACAAAGGAAACGTCCCCCTCGCTATTTCCCAGGTCCGAAGCGGCTGCGGTTGCACGCGGGCCGAACTGGACCGCAGCACCATCCCGCCGGGAGAATCCGCCACCCTATTTACCCAACTTACGCTCAAGACCATCACGGGAGCCAAGCGTACCAGTATTTACCTGCACACCAACGATCCCTCGAACCTGATATTCCAGTGCGAGCTCACCGTAACCGCCTTTGCCGAACTCGAGCTCACCCCGCCTGAAATTCGCTTCGCTGTTCCACTGGACGCCACCAACCTGACCGCGACGCTCTGCATCAGGAACAACACCGACACCCCCCTCAACCCGGTCGGCATGGAGATAAACGCCCCGTTTTGCAGCGTACAACTCGCTACGAACGTCCCGGGGAAACAGTACACGATCACTGCGTCTGTACTCTCCAACGCCGTTACGGCCTCAATCAGCGGGACCATCATCCTGCGGACGGACCATCCCAGGTTTGCCCGGATCGAAATCCCCGTCACGGCCCTGCTGATCAGGGATCTGAGCGCCTTCCCGCCCGAGCTGGTACTACAGGAGGCCCCCCACGGCGACCGTCCCCCGGAAACCCGTTATATCGTCCTGCAGACATCAAGCAATCAACCCTTCAGAGTCCTGCGTGTTGAGGCCATCCCCCCCCGCATCCCCGTGGCATTACAAAGCCAGAGACCAGGCTGGGCAAGACTTAAGGTGGGCCCCATGCGACCCAACGAGGGCCTGAACGGTACGGTCATCCGGGTACAGACGGATTTTCCCCGTCAACCCACAGTGGATATAAGGGTCAGAGTCGCACCAC
>CAZMSS010000040.1:0-17784 GCA_964568965.1 uncultured Verrucomicrobiota bacterium
GGCGCCGGGATCCCCGATGATCTGTTCGGTATCCGGGTTCCACCGGATCTTGCGGCCGGTGATCATGGCGATCTGGCCCAGATGTCCGAGGCTGGCCGAGCGGTGCGCGACTTCTGCCGGCGTAATCGTCGGCTTGCGGCTGCGGACGCAGTCGAGAAAATTCTGGTGATGATCCCGGCTGAGGTAAAGGCGGATCTCCCCGGCGCCGATTTTCTCGTTCAGGAGAGATTTGGGCTCGGTGTCCATCTCCCAGCGGTCCACCCAGACCCAGCCTTTATCACCAATCCAGCGTGTGCCCATACCTTTGGGTTGCTGGGCGGAATTGGCGATGATGATGCGCACGCCGTTGGCGTAGGTGCCGGTGACCTTATAGGCCGTCGGCGCGTCGTAGAGTCCGCTGTCTGGGAACTTGCCTTGGCCCTCCATCTCAACGGGGCCGGTGTATTCCGTGCCCAGGCCCCATTGGGCGATGTCGCCATGGTGGCCGATCCAGTCCATCATCTGGCCGCCACCCCAGTCCGTCACCCAGCGCCAATTAGAATGTGCAACGCCCTGGAAGGGTCGCGCGGGGGCGGGGCCGAGCCAGAAATTCCAGTCCAGAGTGGCTGGGGCTGCTTGGGGCGCGAGGGTGCCGCCACCACTGCCGTTAGGAAGGCCCACTTCGACAGTGTGGATTTTTCCGATGCGCCCGTTGCGGACGAGCTCACAGGCAAAATGGAAATTTTGTTCCGACCGCTGCCAGCTGCCGGTCTGCCAGATGCGCCCGTACCGGGCGGCCGTGTCGACGAGCGCCCGGCCCGAGCGCAAGTCGTGCGTCAGGGGTTTCTCGCCATACATGTCGATGCCGGCGCGCAGGGCGGTGATGGCCGTGATGGCGTGCCAATGGTCGGGTGTGGCCATGCTGATGGCGTCGAGGTCACCCCGCGCGATCATCTCGCGGAAGTCCCCGTAGATGGCGCAATCCTTGTTGCCGTAACGCTTGTCGACGCGGTCCTTCGCGGCCTTGAGATGCCCGGCATCCACGTCGCAGACGGCGACGAACTGCACGCCCGGCTTTCCCAGGAAGCTATTCAGATTGCCCATACCCATGCCACCCATGCCAATGCCGCCCATGACGATGCGGTTGCTGGGGGCATCCTTGCCGAAGATCGATGAGGGGACAATGGTCGGGAATGCCAACGTGGCGCCCGCCGCAGCCATGGCGCGTTTGAGGAAGGTGCGTCTGTTCATGTCGTTCTCCTTATTCCGCCAGTTTCAGGGGACGGACCCAGATATTGCGGTACCGGACGGGGTTCCCGTGATCCTGCAGCTTCAGCGGGCCGGTGGGCTCATGGTATTGATACGTGGCCACCCGGCGATGCGTACCGGCTCCCATGATTTCCTGATGGTTCTGAACCACCACGCCGTTGAGTAGGACGGTCACATAGCCCGGCCGTGTCAGCTTCTTGTCCGCGTCAAACCGCGGAACCTCGAACAGGATGTCATAGGTCTGCCACTCGCCCGGCTTCCGGCAGGCGTTGACCATCGCCGGGTACTGGCCGTAAATCGATCCTGCGCCGCCATCCGCGTAGGTGGCATTGTCGTAACAGTCGAGTACCTGGATCTCGTACAGCCCGTGCAGGAACACCCCGCTGTTGCCGCGCGACTGGCCGTCGCCCCGCGGAGGCGGTGCGCACCATTCCAGATGAAGTTGGCAATCGCCGAACTTCGCCTTGCTGAGCACGTCGCCCCCGCCCGGTGTCATTTCCATTGCGCCCTCGACCACTTTCCAGCGCGGCTCCACCATCTTTCCCTTGTCCGCGCCGCGCCCGCCCGTCTCCCACTGCGTCAAGTCCTTGCCGTCGAACAGCACAACCGCATCCGAAGGTGCCTTCCCCGGCGACTCCTGAGTGCTGCTTGTGCCGGGCGTGACAACGACGGGGTACGGGCGATTCTTGTCATGCACGCGCCACTTGCTGCCGGGCAACAGGGGGGTGTCGTCGTATCCCGGCAGGGGGCCGTCCGCCTGAACCGCCACCGCCGCGCCCGCGATGAGAAGAATAGAAAACAATTGAATGCGTTTCATGATTCCTTCCTTATTTATTTGCGGGTGGTGCAGTCCTGGCCTTGACCACCTTCATGATTTTACCGGCCTCATCCCGGGCCCAGTCATTGACCGGGGCGGCCTGGATCTTCCTCAACCCCTCAGCCACATCCGCAGGATTCGAGTCCTTGATCACCGTGGCGATCTTCAGGAAGGCGATCTGTGCCTCCGAGGATAACGCGGCGTCATCAAGGCTTGCGGAAACGATCTTGAAGGAGTCCAGGGTCGGGATGCTGCCCAGCCCGGTGATGACCAGCTTCTTCTCCTCATCCCGGTTGGCCAGATTCATCGCCCCGGTATACCGCTTGGCCTTCAGGCCGGTATCGGTTCCGGCATCGGCCATCCTGATGAAGCCCCGGAGCGCCAGGATTTTCTGGGTGGCGGTTCTGGCATTCGACGCCAGGGCGAGGACCTCGTCGATGGGGGCTGAATCCTTCCAGGCGGAGACCGACCGCACCGCCGCGTCATAGACCGCCTCATTGCTGTCGGTCAGGGCGGATTGGGCCAGAGTCAAGGCAGCCTTGCTCCCCACGTTCGGCAGTACTGCGAGTATCGCGATTTTCCGGGGGCTGTCGGCCTTGCCCCATATCTCCACCAGGATTGCCGACGCCTTGGGCAGGCAATCTGTCCGCCGGGCGATGGCGACCAGGACCTCGGTCAGCCTCTTGAATTTGTCACTGTTCAGGATCAGGCCCGCCAGGTCCTTCATCACGCTGGAATCGCCCAGTTGGGTGATGGCCTTGATCGCTTCCGTGGAGACGACGGCATCCTGCGATCCGATAAACGGAATCAGGGCGGGCACGCTGGGGGTGCTGTTCCTCAGGGCAAGGATTTTGATGAGCTCCGCCTGCACTGCGGGGGGTGCCTTCTCCAATTCCTTGATGATGGCTGCATCCACATCCCGGGTTCCCATCGCGGTGATGGCCGTGATGGCACCTGCATGTTTGACCGGGTCAGTCGTGTATTTGGCGACGAGCACAGGCACATCCGCCGCGTTGCCGATTTTTCCGATGAACTGGTAGGCGGAAGCGGCTACTGCGGGAGCGGCGCTGTCGCACAGAGGCATGATGTCACTGGCCTTGACCACCCCGGGCATCGCCTCGAGGGAGCCCAGCACGGCCGTCTGTACCGCGCTGTCGTACCCTGTGATGGCGGCGAAGACCTGCCGTACCAGTCCGGGGTTGCCTGAGTTCCCGATCGAGCGGGCGGCTTCCAGACCGATCATCGGCTCCCGGCTCTTCAAAGCGGCGAGGATGAGCCCCCCCGAGCGTTCGTCCCTGGATTCCGCTATTCCGCGAAGGGCGCCTGCGCGGAAGACAACCGGCAGCGTTTGATCCGAATACAACTGCGAGTAAAGCGGGAAGGCCGTCTTGGCATCGCCGGATTTCATGAGCCGGTCGGCCGCCGCAAGGCACGCATCCGCCCAGGCGCCCTTCAATGTCTGTGGTATTTGTTTTTCAGTATTTACCAGGCGCTTGGCCGCGGCCGGGTTGCCAATGGAGGCAAGGGCGGACAAGGCGGCCCTTGCCACGGTCTCATTCGTGGTTGTCAGTTGATTCGCAAGCGTATCTACCGCGTCGGCGTTCCCTCTGCTTCCGACTGTGGCGATAATTCCCGCCTTGATATCCCCGTCCGATTTCTCCAGGGCGGTGGCAAGCGCCTTGTCCGCCGCCTTGCCTCCGATGTGCTCGATGGCGGTTCGTGCCATGTGCGACAGGTCCTTGTCGACGAGTAAGGCGGACAAAGCCGGGACCGATGCCTCCGTTCCGACCACAATCAGACAGCTGCAAATGAACTGTTTTGCCGCACAGGTTGTTGCGGGGCGGGAAAGCACGGAGAGCAGGTTTTGCTCAATGGTGAGTCTTTCCCGGTCATTGGCCGCCCGGATGGCGTCATTGATCCCTGCCAGCGCCTGCCGGTCCTGTCCAAAATCATACGCCGCAAGCCCGGCATAGGGGTTTGACGTGGCGGCCTTCTGGGCGCCACTGGCGGCAGGGGGCGTTTCAATTGCCGCAGAAGCCGTGATCACCATGCCGGCCAGCAATGCAGCTACTACACCGATTCGATTCTTCATGTCACCATCCTTAGTTTTGTAAACCGGACCAACGAGAATCGCAACGATTCCCATCAGGAGAAATGGGTGGGATTTGGAAAGATGACATCACTCCCCCCTCATGCGCAAGTGCGGAATATAATAATTAGAAAATTAATTCTTGCGATTCGCAAACTGTTTGGGCACCATTTCGGTCCCTCGTTGATTTCCCGCTCGCGAAAGTGCTTGCTCAGGGTCGATGTTCTATTGAGTGAGGATTAGACCACAATAATCAAATAAGAACCGGAAAGATAGCCATGTCAATCAGTCGAAGAGAATTCATCAAGTACGTCACTGCAGCCGGGGCCAGTCTGGCTGCCACGCGGTTTGCCAGGGGCGCAGACGTTGCTCCGGTGGCCGCAAAGCCTGCGGCCGATGAGATCCGCGTCGCCGTCATCGGGGCGGGGAAACAGGGGCGAGTGCTGCTGGAGTCATGCATCCGGATTCCGGGCCTCCGGTTTGTGGCCGTGTGTGATGTTTGGAAATACAGCCAGCAGTATGCGGGTAATTTCCTCCGGAAGTATGGTCACGCGATCACCATCTATGAGGATTACCGGGAGATGCTCGACAAGGAGAAGAGCCTCCACGCGGTGATTGTGGCCTCGCCGGACTGGATGCACGCCGAGCACGCCAACGCCTGCATGAAGGCCGGGTTGCATGTGTATTGCGAGAAGGAGATGTCCAACACGCTGGAGAAGGCTCGCACCATGGTGGAGACCTCGCGCGCGACCGGGAAGCTGCTGCAGATCGGCCATCAGCGCCGGAGCAATCCCCGGTATATCCAGGCGATAGACGGGGTGATTCGTGAGGCCGGCCTGCTCGGGCGGGTCACGCACGCCAATGCGCAGTGGAACCGGGCCAAGTCGGATGACTTCACCGTCGCCCCGAAATTGGCGATGTCGGCGGACCAGCTGGCGAAGTACGGCTACAACTCGATGCATGAGTTCCTGAACTGGCGCTGGTTCAAGAAGTTCGGCGGCGGCCCGATCGTGGACCTCGGTTCGCACCAGATCGACCTGTTCTCCTGGGTGTTCGGCGTCAATCCCCGCTCGGTGATCGCCTCGGGTGGCGTCGATTACTACAACACGCATGAATGGAACGACAACGTGATGTGCATCTACGAGTACGAGAACAAGGAGGGGGTGTCCCGCGCGTTCTACCAGGTGCTGACGACCACCTCGTTCGGCGGCTTCCGGGAGGCGTTCCTCGGCGAGAACGGCAACCTCGCCATTTCCGAAGTTCCGGCCATGGGCAACACCGTCACGCAGGAGGCCCACAACAAGGACAAGGTCAACTGGGAACTGTACGTCAAGAAGGGCCTGCTGGGCCCGACGCGTTCGGCCATCCGGCCGGTTGCCACGCGCAACACGCTGGTGGACGCCCGCGTTACCGCCGCGCTCGAGTCGTACCCGCTGCCCATTGAACTGGCCAAGCCCGCGCACCAGCCGCACCTGGAGAATTTCTTCGGCGCCATCCGGGACGGGTTGAAGCTCAACTGCCCCGGGGAAATCGGCTACGAGACCGCCGTGGCGGTCCTGGCCTGCAACGAAGCTGTCCGCACCAACACCAAGATCGAATTCAAACCGGAACAATTCCGCATATGAACATGACTGTGAAGCTCAGGCATCTGCTTGCCGTCACCGGCCTGGTCGCCAGCGTCACGGTGTCCCTGGCGGCCGGCGACAAGTATTTTCATCCGTGGGACGGTTCGCGCGAGGTGCCGGTCCATCGCATTCCACTGACCGACGACGACGGTCAGTCCATTATGCCGCAGGACCCCCGTGCCACCCCGTTCTCAACGCGTGCAACGTGCGGGATTTGCCATGACTATGAAGCCATCAGCGGTGGCTGGCACTTCAACGCGGGCGCCACGGCCGGCCGCGACGGGCGGGCGGGCGAACCCTGGGTGTGGGTGGATGAAACCACCGGCATGCAGATTCCCCTCTCCAGCCGGAATTGGCCCGGGGTCTGGACGCCTTCACAGCTGGGGTTGACTCCCTGGAAATTAACGAAGTTGTTCGGTCGTCATATGCCCGGCGGCGGCCCCGGCGAACCGGCGGACACGCTGGCTGATGCCGAGGCGCGCTGGGATGTTTCCGGCAGGCTGGAAATCAACTGTCTTGCCTGTCACAGTGCCTCGCCCAAACAGGATATGACCGAGTGGGCGAAACAAGTCGCCCGCGAGAACTTCCGCTGGGCGGCAACCGCCTCCTCGGGCATGGCCGAAGTCGGTGGCATGGCCGCCCGCCTCCGGGAATCCTGGGCTCCTTACGACGGGCAGAGTCTCGACGACAAGCAGTATGCCGCAGCGCCGTCCGTCCGCTATGACCAGCAGAATTTCAACTCCAAGGGCCTGGCGTTCTTCGACATTGCCACGCGACCGCAGGACACCCGTTGTGAGCACTGCCATTCCGCCGTCCCGGCGGGGATGACGCGCCACGAGCTCCAGCCGGACGTCCACACGGCCGCCGGATTGAAGTGTGCGGATTGCCACAAGAACGGCATCTCGCACCAGATTGACCGGGGCGTGGATGGCGAGCATAGCTGTCGCAGTTGTCATCTTGGGGAAGGCCGGTACAAGGCGCCGAAGCCCGAGCACAAGGGGTTGCCGCCGCATCACCTCGAGAAGCTGGCCTGTACCGTCTGCCATTCCGGGACGGAGCCGGGCGAGCACCCCACGGTGGTGCGCACCTCGCGTGCCAATCGCCTGGGCATATTCGGCAAGGCGAAATGGGATACGGCACTTCCTGAGATCGTTGAGCCTGTGTTTGTCCAGAACGGGGAGGGCAAGATTGAGCCGCACCGCATGATGTGGCCGTCGTTCTGGGCCCGGGTGAAGGAAGGCCGGGTTACGCCGATTCCGCCAGAGGAAGTTCAGCAGGTCAGCACCGGTATCCTGGATACGGCACAGCAGGTTGCACGCGTGGTCTCGACGATTCAAGGTGCGGTGACCGAGGCTGGCGAGGCGGTGTATTCCGCCCCGATGGGGTTTGTTTCCGGAGGCCGGATATTCCGGGTCAATGTGGACGGCGGTCTCGACCTGTGTGGCGAGGCCGGAGCGGGGGCAGGCCCGTGGATGGTCCTGACCAGCAACGCGTGGAGCAGCGCCATTCCGGCATTTTCCCCGGACAAGTTTAATCCATCAGAGAACAAGAATGATGACCTCGCGGCGGTTGTAGTCCGGGCTGTGTTCGAGGCGCTCAAGGCTATCGCTCCGGCTTCGGCTAAACCGGTCCTGATCAAATCCGGCAAGGTGATGGCGATTAATGAGGCGGGTGAGTTGGCCCCGCTGGAGCAACCGGTCGCGCCGAAAGGGGAGACCTGGGCGTGGTTGACGGATGGCCGTATCGAGCCCATGGTGCCGGACTTTGCGGTGCGGACGGTCGGGGAACTGGCGGGAACAGGCCGTATGCTGACGGAAGAGCAGGTGGCGTTGATCCTGAAGAAGCTCGGCGAAAACTCCGGGTACATCAGCAGCGGCAAGCTGTTCCAGATGGGCAGCAGCGGCGCTCTCACGGCGTCGGCGCACCCGGCTGCGGAACCGGTGTCCTGGGCGTTCGGACACGATGTGCGTCCGTCTATGAAGGCACTGGGGGCGAAAGGGTGCGGGGATTGCCACAACCAGAAGTCTTCATTCTTCTTTGCCCAGGTCCAGGCGCAGGGACCTTTGAAGACGCGCCAGGCTGCCGTGACGCCGATGTATACCTTTGAGAAACAGGAGGCCAACTACAACCGGCTGTTCGGCATGAGCTTCACCTTCCGCCCGTACTTCAAGATGATGTTGCTGGGGGCGATGGGGGTGACGGCGGCGGTCTTTTTCCTGTACCTGATGCTGGCGCTGGTCCGGCTGACCGAAATGCGTGGATACTGGTGGCTGGAGGTCGGGGCGCTGGTGTTTACGGCATTGAGCGGGCTCGCCCTGTTCCTCTTTGCCTTGGTGGAGACACTGGTTCTGGGACACCCGCTGGTGGGGTATCCGGTGATGATTCGCATGGCCATGCTGGGCCTGTTCGCCCTGAGCCTTGCCATCTTGGCGATTTTGCGGGCGCGTGAGAACAGCTTCCATCGTGTTGATCACCCCGTTGCGTCCCTGATGCAGCGCCTTCTCTTCTGGGCGGCGGTTGCCGCCGGGCTGGTCGTGGTGGCGGGCATGCTGGCCGCCATGGTGCCGGTACTGGGCGAACAGGGGCAGCACATGTGCATGTGGTTGCACCGGGGCGGCACCCTGGTTGTGGTTGTTGCTATCGCGGGTTACAGCCGTCTTGCCGTGCGGGCGCGCCAGTTGAAGTCGTGACCCAGTCGCCACAGTTTCACCGCTTCCGCCATCCGGCGATGAACACCTTTTACGAGGTGATCGTGGCGGGGGGGGATCCTGAGCGTGCGAGGCAGGCCGCCGCGGCGGTATTCCGTGAGGTGGACCGGGTGGAGACCCTCCTCAGCCGGTTCGATGCCGGCAGCAATATCGGGCAGATCAACCTCCTGAAGTCCGGCCGGCGGGTTCGGGTTTCACCGGAGACCATGGACTGCCTGCTTCAGGCGCTATGGGTCTGGCAGGAAACGGACGGCGCCTTCGACGTGACGGTGGGCGCGCTGGTGGAGTGCTACCGGACGAAAGAGGGGGGGAGGCTCCTGCCCGATGACGCGACGCTCGAGCGGGCGCGGGACCGTGTGGGAATGGAGAAGCTGATGTTGTTTCCGGAGCGTTTCGAGGTGGAGGTGACCCGGGACAACGTCGAGGTGGATTTAGGGGCGATCGGGAAGGGCTTTGCCCTGGATAGGGCGGTTGAGGTGCTGGAGGAATGGGAGATTCCCAACGTCCTGATTCACGGCGGCACGAGCAGTGTGCTGGCGCTGGGGCAGGGGGATCGTCCTGACGGGTGGGGTGTGGGCGTGTGCGGTGATTGGGGTGCGCAGGCGGGCATCGAACCGGTCACGTTGCGGAATGAATCACTGGGGGGTTCCGGCACGGAGGTGCAGGGCCCCCACATACTGGATCCGCGCACAGGCCGTCCGTCACGCGGGCACCTGGCCGCCTGGGCGACCAGCCCCTCGGCGGCAATTGCAGATGGCCTTTCGACGGCTTTCATGGTAATGAGTACGGATGAAGTCAAAGCCTATTGTGCCGCCCATGAAGGCATTACGGCTTATGTAGTCAATCAAGACGGAGTAATTATTCACACGGGAGAAAGCACATGAAAAAGATGGTTATGACGATGGCGGTGGCAGTGGCATCTGCGGCAATGATGGTTCATGCGGAAGGCCAGGACATGGAGAAGTTGAAGTTGGATCTGCCCAAGGCGTTGTTTGCGGGGACGCCGGCAACGTTGAAGTCGGCAAACCTGGAGCCGGCGCGCCAAGGCCCGCGACCTGATCTGATGGTGCCTAAAGGAGTCGCCAACCTGTCGAAGGGCAAGACGGTCACCGCGAGCGATGCGATGCCGGTGATCGGCGATAAGGCCATGGTCACCGACGGGGACAAGGACGGTGCCGATGGCAGTTACGTCGAATTCGGCCCCGGCAAACAATGGGTGCAGATCGACCTGGGCAAGAGCGCCAGTCTGTATGCGATTCTCATCTGGCACTTCCACTCCCAGGCGCGCGTGTACCGGGATATCGTGGTTCAGGTGTCGGACGACCCGGACTTCATCACAGGCATCAAGACCGTATTCAACAACGATCACGATAACTCCTCGGGCTTTGGGGCCGGCAAGGACAAGGAATATGTCGACAGCTACGAGGGAAAGTTGATTGACGCGAAGGGTGTCACCGGCCGGTATGTGCGATGCTACAGCAACGGCAGTTCATCCGGCGACGTCAACCACTACGTTGAGGTTGAGGTATTCGGAAAATAAGGGTGGCTTCCATCAAACTGCCGGTATTTCCACTGCTTCTCGTGATTGGCATCATGGCGCTTGGCCTGCGCTGCTGGCAGCTTGACAGGCGCCCGATGCACCATGATGAGGCGAATCAGGCGGTTCGCACCGGCGGGGTGCTCGAGACCGGTGTATACCGGTATGACCTTGAAGATCATCACGGCCCCACGCTGTACTACTTAACGCTGCCCCTGGCGTGGTTGTCCCACCAGCGGGACCTGGCGCATCTGAGTGTAACAACGGTTCGTTTGGTTCCTGTTCTCTTTGGCGTGGCATTGATCCTGTCGCTGGGTCTGCTCAGTCGGGGGTTGGGCCGGGGTACCGTTCTGTGTGCCGCCGCATTCACGGCCCTTTCGCCAGCCGTTGTTTACTACAATCGATTCTATATCCAGGAGTCGGTACTGGTGTTCTTCACGTTCGGCGCCATCATTGCCGGTTGGCGGCACGTGCGGACGGAGGGCACCGCATGGGCGCTGGTTGCCGGTGCGTGCCTGGGGTTGATGTACGCCACCAAGGAGACCTGCGTGATCGCCTACGCGGGGATGCTGGCCGGGATCCTGGTGGTCCACCGGCATCATGATGATCCCTGGCCGATCCGGCGCAGGCACATGCTGAATGGAGTGGCTATGGCGGCCGCGTTTGCCGTTACGCTGCTGTGTTCCTTTTTCACGAACCCGGCGGGACCGGTGGATTCGGTGCTGTCGTTCGGAGTGTATCTCAACCGGGCTGGCACGGGGGGGGCACAGGTACATCCCTGGTATTACTACTTTCAGAACATGATATTCGTGCGTCACGCCGGCGGGCCGGTCTGGAGCGAGGGGCTGATTGTGGGCCTGGCACTGGTTGGCGGCGTGGCCGCCTGGCGGCGGCGTGACTTCGGCGGATTGGATGAACGGTTGCTCCGGTTCCTGACCGTGTTCACGGTGGTGGTGGCGGTCCTGTATTCCCTGATTCCCTACAAGACCCCCTGGCTGATGCTCACCTTCCATCAGGGGCTGATCCTGCTGGCAGGCTTCGGGGTGGTCACGCTATGGCGTGCGCGGGCTTCGTGGTCTTGGCGGCTCGGGGTGGCGGGAGTCCTGGTGGCCGGCCTGATGCACTATTCGGTCCAGCTGTGGCGGACCAATTTCCGGTATGAGTCTGATCCCCGTAACCCGTATGCCTATGTGCAGACAAGCAGGGATTTCCTGAAGCTCGTGGATCGGATTGTGACCATGACCGCCTTGGTTCCCGCGGGCGGGGGGGCGGTGGTCGCGGTGGTGACGAACCCGCACGATGCGTGGCCGTTGCCGTGGTATTTGCGGAAGTTGCCGGATGTGGGCTACTGGGCCGATGCGTCAAGCTTGCCTGTGGGCGTGAAGCCGGCAGTGATTGTCACGTCGATGGACAAGGATCAACCCTTTGACGGCTACGAGACGGAGCTCTATCAACTTCGCCCGGATGTGTTCCTGAATCTGCACGTGCGCGGGGATCTCTGGCGGAAATTCATGGAAAAACGGGAGGGGAGCCTGCCTGTCGGCCCGTGAGCGCCCTCCCGTCCATTGTTACGGGATCTGGGGCCATTTGTTGTCGGGGCGGATCTTGACGTCCTTCCAGACGTCCTCCGGTTGCGGGGAGAATCCGGGCTGCACCAGTTTGCCGGCCAGTAGATCCTTCTCCGACATCCCTGCCGCCATGGTAAAGAAGGCGGCGCATTTTTGAACATTCTCAAGTAACTGCGGGGTCTTATGCTCGTACTCGATCGAGAAGACGCCACGGAAGTGCTGGTGTTTCAGCTCCGCAAACATCGCTGTCGCCTTCGAGATCCCCGTGCCCCACGGCACATCGTGTCCCTCGGGCCCCTTGACGTTCAGGTCCTTGAAGTGCAGCGAGATGATCCGCCCCTGAAGTTTCTGAAGGCATTCGACCGGATCCAGTCCCGAGCGGACCCAGTGGCCGGTGTCGGCACAGGCTCCGATTCGCCTGCTGTGGCCCTTGCAGGCGGCCAGCACCGTGTCGGGATTCCAGTAATGCGACGGTTTCGGGTGGTTGTGGATGGCAATGTTGATCTTGTACTGGTCACACAGCGTGTCGAGCAGGGCGAACTGCTTCTCGTCCGGTTCGGAGCAGATTGTTTCGATCCCGACGGACTTGGCGAATTCGAATAACTTGCGCCAGCCGGCTTCATTACCGGCGCCCGTGACGCCAAAATTGACCAGCCGGATGTCGAGCGCCTTCAGCTTGGCCAGCATCCCGGCCTTCGCGCTGGCATCCATGTCCGGCCCGATATTCCCCGCCAGACCGCCGCCAAGTGCCTGGCCGGGGTAGGCTTCGATATACTTGATGCCGAGGGCGGATGCTTTCTCGGCAGTATCGATAAGGGTCGTGTTGTTGAAGGTCCAGGCCTGGACGGCCAGTTTCCAATCCGGAGACGACGCGCCCGCCTGGGCGGTCAGGAGTGTGGCGCCCATCAGGCCCAGGACTCCCAGCATTAAGTGTAATCGGTTCATGTGATTGTTTTCCTTTGGACTGTGATCGGTTAGAACACCCGGTAGTTTTTGCGGATCAGCGGGGCGGCATCTGGAAGGTTGGTGCAACGCATCTTGTCGCCATCCCACTGAATTTTCGTGCCCAGGCGGATAGCCAGGTTGCCCAGCAGCACCGTCTCTGAGAACGGACCCGCATAGTCGAAGTTCGATCCGGGCCGGGGGCCGCCTTTGCAGGCATTAACCCACTCCATGTGCGGATTGGATTTGGGCACGCGCGGGATGGTTTTCGCAGGCCGCGTAAAGGCCTGCATCGCTGACTCCGGGATCAGCCGGGGACTCGTGCAGTAGTCGGACTGATCCATGATCGCGCCTTTTTCGCCGAGAATGAGCTGGCCGGAACTGGGCATCTCGCGGCTTGCTTCCAACTCCTTCGGCCGTTCCGGCGTCCTGCCGCCGTCATACCACTTAAGGGTGAGGGGGGGCCTCTTGCCGCGGGCGGGGAATTGGTAGGTGATAACCGAGCTCTTCGGGCAGCCCTCCGCGGTGTTGCCTTCCGAGACGGCTTCCACACTGGTCGGATACATCAGATCGAGCGCCCAGAAGGAGGCGTCCATTAGATGACACCCCATGTCGCCGAGTGCGCCGCATCCGAAATCCCACCAGCCGCGCCAACCGAACGGCAGGTATGCCTTGTTGTAGGGGCGTTCCGGGGCGACTCCCAGCCAGGCGTTCCAGTCCAGTGTCTGGGGAACATCGTCGATTTGTGCCGGCCGGACCAGGCCGCCCTGGCGCCAGACCGGGCGGTTGCTCCAGATATGGACTTCGTGTACCGGGCCGATGGCGCCGGCCTGAATCCATTCGCGGACCAGGCGTATGCCTTCGCCAGCGTGGCCCTGGTTGCCCATCTGGGTGATGACACCATGCTTGCGGGCCGTTTCGGTCAGTGTGCGGGCTTCCCAGATCGTGTGGGTGAGGGGCTTTTGCACATAGACGTGCTTGCCCATCTCCATGGCCATCAAGGCTGCGGGAAAATGCATGTGATCAGGCGTGGAGACGGTAACGGCGTCAATTTTGTCGTCCATCTCCAGCAGCATCTGCCGGTAGTCCTTGAACTTAGGGACATTGGGGTAGTTCGCAAAGGTTGATCTGGCGCGGTTGAAGTCGACGTCGCACAACGCCACGATGTTCTCGCTGGCGACGCCCGCGATGTCGCTGGAGCCTTTCCCGCCGCAGCCGATGGCGGCGATGTTCAGTTTCTTGTCGGCGGCGATGAGCCTGCCCTTGCGTAAGGGATGGCTGCTGCCCGGGGTCGAATGACTCCAGGGGAAATGGAAGGGTGCCCAGGCGAATGCGGCTGCTCCCAGGCCGGCTGCCTTCAGGAATTCTCGTCGGTCCAAATTTTGTTTTTTCATCAGGCTGTTTAGAATAATATATCATGATTTTACCGTCTCCCACCCAAATGGGTGGTTTTTTTCTGAGAGCCCTGCGCCAGGGGGAACCCACCCCCAGCCCCTCCAAGGAGGGGATCAGTCGTAAGGCGCGACAAATCAACCAATTCCCCTCCTTTGGAGGGGGCAGGGGCGGGTTCCCTGTTTTGGCTTAAGTATGAATAAGCCCTGCTGAAGTCACAGGCACCCTGCTGTCCCGGCGCCCGGCTTTAACAGTTGACACCGGGGGCGTGATTCCTGTTAAATCCACGCGTTTTAAACCCCTTGGAGGATTACCTATCTTGGATCTTGAAATTTTGCGCCACAGCACGGCGCATGTCATGGCCGCCGCTATATGCCGGCTCTACGAGAATGTCCAGCTGGACATCGGTCCGGCGACAGACGGGGGATTCTACTACGATTTCGATCTTCCTCATCGCTTCACTCCCGAGGACTTTTCTCTGATTGAGGGCGAGATGGCCAAGATTGTGGCCGAAAACCTTCCCTTTGAATGCCTTGAAATGAGCCGGGAGGAAGCCCGGGGCCTGCTTGAGGCCAGGGGGCAACGCTACAAGCTGGAGCGTCTGGCCGACATTCCTGAGGGGCAGACGATCACCTTCTACCGCTGCGGCGACTTCATGGACCTCTGCCGTGGTCCGCATGTGGCCCGCACGGGCGACATCAAGGCGTTCAAGCTGACATCGGTGGCAGGCTCCTATTTCCGGGGAATCGAGACCAATCCCATGTTGCAGCGCCTGTATGGGTTCGTGGCGCTGTCGCAGAAGGAACTGGACGAGCAGGTGTTGCGGATGGAGGAGGCGCTGAAGCGCGACCACCGCAAGCTGGGCAAGGAGCTGGATCTCTTCAGTGTGCAGGAGGACGTCGGGCCGGGCCTGATCCACTGGCACCCGAAGGGTGCGCGCATCCGGTCCATCATCGAGGAGTACTGGCGCCAGGAGCATTTCAAGGCCGGCTACGAGCTGTTGTACACCCCGCACATTGGTCGCGCGGGCCTGTGGGAGACTTCCGGGCATCTCGGGTTTTATGCCGAGAACATGTATGCGCCCATGGCGATTGACGATGTGTCGTATTACGCCAAGCCGATGAACTGCCCGTTCCATATCCAGATATACAAGAACAACAAGCACTCCTATCGCGACCTGCCGCTGCGCTGGGCGGAGCTGGGAACGGTGTACCGCTACGAGAAAACCGGCGTCCTGCACGGGCTGCTTCGTGTGCGCGGCTTCACCCAGGATGATGCGCACATTTTCTGTACGCCCGAACAGATTGTCGACGAGGTCAAGCGTACGGTTGAATTCGCGTTGCGGATCTGGCGCTCGTTCGGGTTCACCCAGATCACCGCCTACCTCGCCACCAAGCCCGCCAAGGCGGTGGGCGAGCCGGAGCGCTGGGAGCAGGCCACGGAATCCCTCCGCCAGGCCCTCGAGGCCGAGAAGATCCCCTTCGTGGTGGATGAGGGCGGGGGCGCCTTCTACGGACCGAAGATCGACCTGAAGGTCAAGGATGCCATCGGGCGCGAGTGGCAGATGAGCACGATCCAGTTTGACTTCAACCTGCCGGAACGCTTTGAGCTGACCTATCGCGGCGATGACGGACAGGAGCACCGCCCCTATATGGTGCACCGTGCGCTGCTGGGCAGCCTGGAGCGCTTCTTCGGCGTCCTGGTCGAGCACTATGCCGGCGCGTTTCCGCTCTGGCTGGCGCCGGAACAGCTCCGGGTGTTGCCGATCAACGACAAGGTGCTGCCGGCTGCGGAGGCGCTTGCCGACGCGCTGAAGACGGCGGATTTCCGGGTAGGCGTGGACCGGAGTTCCGACAAGCTCGGGGCGAAGATCCGCGATGCGCAGATGGCGAAGATCCCGTACATGCTGATCCTGGGCGCCCGCGAGGCGGAAGCCGGGCTGGTGTCGGTCCGGAGCCGCACGGCAGGGGATCTGGGAACGATGAAATTGGAAGAGTTGATCGGCCGGTTGCGCGAGGAAGTCGCGGCCAAGGCCGTGGGTGGGAACACAGGGGCCTCAGAAAGCCCCGCAACAAGGAGGTAGGAAATTCGTCCGCAGACAATCAGAGTAAATCACCGTATCCGGTGCCCGCAGGTCAGGTTGCTTGACGCCAATGGAAACATGCTCGGCGTCATGACGGTCAGCGAGGCCATGTCCATCGCGGTTCGCGCCGGGTTGGATCTGGTGGAGGTGTCGCCCAATGCGGAACCGCCTGTTTGCCGGGTCATGGACTTCGGCAAGTTCAAGTACGAGCAGGCCCGCAAGGAGCGTGAGGCCCGCAAGCATCAGCATGCGGCTGAGATGAAGGAAATCAAGTTCCACGCCAATGTGGCGGATCATGATTTCGAGACGAAGATGAGCCACATCCGCGGATTTATCGAGAAGGGGATGAAGGTCAAGTGTTCCCTGTATTTCAGGGGGCGCGAGAACGCACACCGTGAGCTCGGGTTCGAGGTGATGAACCGGGTGGTCAAGGGCGTCGAGGAAATGGCCGCCCCGGATATGCCGCCGAAACTGATGGGCAACAGCATTGTGATGGTGCTGGGCCCCCGTGCCGGCAAGCCCGCAACGCGCGATCAGGCCCCGGCACGACCGGCGGGATTCCAGAGTTCCCTCCCGATTCCGGCGCCAAAACCCGCGCCGGTGGCAGGGGTGGCTCCGGGACCGGTTCCGGTCAAGCCAGCCTGACCCCGAAAAAAGCTTTACGGGGCGGTGGCTCTGCTGTAGAGTCCCGCCCTTGTTTTCCCGGAAGGCAGGACATTCCGTTCCTAGTCCTATTGCCTGACCCGGGGTGAGGAGCATCATGCCTAAGAAAAAAACGAAGAAGATGGTCAGCAAGAGGGTGAAGAAGACAGCCACGGGGAAGCTTATGTTTAAGCGTCCGGGCAGCGGTCATCTTCTGAGCAGCAAGACGAGGAAGCAGAAGCGCAATATGCGCGGCGGAAAAGTGATCCACGATTCCGACCACAGGCGTATTGCGGAAATGATCTGAACGTATTGAAAGGACGAGATTATGCCCAGAGCAACTAATGCGCCGGCGTCACGTAAACGCCGGAAATTAACGCTGAAGGCGGCCCGCGGTTTCCGGGGTTCGCGCAGCAAACTGTTCCGCCAGGCGACCGAGGCCGTTGACCGCGCGATGCGGTTGGCCTACATCCATCGCAAGGACAACAAGGGGAACTACCGCCGCCTGTGGACGGTGCGTGTTTCCGCCGCCTGCCGCGAACAGGGTCTGGCCTACAGCCGTTTCACGCAGGGATTGAAGAAGGCCGGCATCGAGCTGAACCGCAAGATGCTGTCCGAGATCGCTATTAATGATCCCGATGGTTTCGTGCAGATCGTGGCCTTGGCGAAAAAAGCCATTGCCTGATCGCGAACACGTGTGAATGATGTACGGCCGCCCTGACGGGCGGCCGTTTTTTTTGGTGCATGCTTGTAATCCAGGACATTCCAGATACGGCTCCGGCGGGGTTTGTTGTCGAAAAACAGAAAGCAGGGTGAAGTCATGAGGATGCAGACGTGGTGGAACGGCGGATTCATGGTGATAGCCTTGTCATTAACTTCCGTCGTTCCCGTTGGCGCGGCGGTTGTCCCTGCTGATCTCGTCAAGGGCGAGACGAACGGCGTTGATCGGTCGCGGACCTACAACCTGGGGTCGACGGGACTCCGGGGCTGGATCTACACGCGGCCTGCGAGCAATCTTGACAGTTCCCAGGGGCGGACCACCGCGGCCAGCCGTCAGATCCTGGTGACGCATGTGGGGACCAACTCGCCGGCGTCGGGCATCATGCAGGTCAACGACGTGATCCTGGGCGTGG
>CAZMSS010000041.1:0-17779 GCA_964568965.1 uncultured Verrucomicrobiota bacterium
GAGATTTCTGCCTGTCTCGTGGGCTCGGAGATGTGTATAAGAGACAGAGGCGGAAGTGCTGGCCTGGCGCGAGGGGGGGGGCGTCAAGGTCCGGCTGCACTCCGACGGCTCCCTGATGGATGTCCTTGAGGAGGTGGGGCTGCCGCCGCTACCACCCTACATCAAGCGGGCCCAGGCGCCGGAGCAATCTGTTCTGGAGCGAGACCGACTGTATTACCAGACGATGTATGCCCGCGTGCCCGGTGCCGTTGCGGCGCCCACCGCCGGATTGCACCTTACCGAGTCCCTGCTGGCAACGCTAGGCCACCAAGGGGTATCCCGCGCCACCGTGACGCTCCATGTCGGCATGGGAACGTTCAAGCCTGTCAAGGTTGACACCGTTTCGGACCATGCCATGGAAGCGGAACGATTCGAGGTCCCCGGGGAAACCGTCGCCGCCATTGAGCAGTGCAAGCGGGCGGGGGGACGGGTCGTGGCGGTGGGAAGCACAACCGTCAGGACTCTGGAAACAGCTGCCGCGGGCACCGGCGTGCTTCAGGCAGGGAGTGGCCGCACGAGCATTTTCATTTACCCGCCGTATTCTTTCAAGGTTGTGGACGTTATGCTGACCAATTTCCATCTTCCCCGCTCGACCCTGATCATGATGGTCAGCGCCTTGGCCGGGTACGACCTGATCCGGAAAGCCTATGACGAGGCGGTCCGGGAAAAGTACCGTTTCTACAGCTACGGTGATTGCATGCTCATCGTATGACCCTATTCTTGACAGAACCGGTCTAATTTCGATATATTATTTGCTGTTTTTAACAAACAAGGAGAAGTGTCATGGCATATGTTATCTCAGACAAGTGCACGAAATGTGGAAGCTGCGCGCCGGTGTGCCCGCAGGAAGCCATTGCTGAAGGCGACAAAACCTTCGTGATCGACGCCGACAAGTGCGTGGATTGCGGATTGTGCGCGGGCGAGTGCCCGGTTGAGGCCATCTCGCCTGCGTGATGCAAGGCGGATATCGCTTTCTGTTCGGCCCAGTTCGCTCTCGGCGACTGGGCCGTTCTCTTGGTATCGATCTGGTCCCCCTCAAGGTCTGTACCTATGATTGCCCCTACTGTCAGGTCGGGGTGACCACCACCAAAACCCTGGACCGGCGGGAATATGTCCCTGTGGCCGAGGTATTGGCTGAATTCGAACACTGGCTTGCCCGGGACGGGCAGGCTGACTGTGTTACCCTTGCGGGGGGCGGGGAACCCACCCTCCATTCCCGGTTCGGCGAGGTCATTGACGCAATTGGTGCCCGTTCCAAGTTGCGCCGGATCCTGCTCAGCAATGGGTCCCTCTTTTCCCTGCCAGAGGTTCGCGCCGCCGCGGCCAAGGCCGAGGTTGTGAAGGCAACCCTCAGTTCGTGGGATCAGGCGTCCTTCGAAAAAGCCCATCATCCTCATCCATCATTACGGTTTGATGTTTTTGTTGAAGGGTTGAAAGCCATGCGCCGGGAATTTAACGGCGAATACTGGCTTGAGGTTTTTGCGGTTCCGGGGGTCAATGACAGCCCGGAGCAGATGGCTCGGATTGCTGCCATAGCCCGGAGTATTGCCCCGGACCGGATCCACCTGAATACGGCGGTTCGTCCCGCGCAGGATGGCCACACTCAGCCGGTTCCCGCTGCGATACTGGAGGAATTCTCCCGGCTTTTCACCCCGGTGGCTGAGGTCGTTGGTGTCGCCCCGGTTGAGTCCCGGTCTCAGGAAGGCTCCCCCCCGCCGGAAGCATTGGCTGAGCGCATCCTGTCCTTGGTTCAGCGTCATCCCTCAACAGTTGAGGATATTGCGGCCGTGCTCGGACTGCCGGCGCCCCAGGTGAAGGCGATTCTTGAGGGGTTGGTCGAGTGCGGCTCCCTGCGTCTGGAGTCTCGCGACTCCCGTGACTATTTCGCAGCCAGCTCCCCCTGAAAACCCGAACCCTTTTCCCTTATTCTACTCCAGCCTCGGGTTGAGGTGTCCCGTGAAGGGATCGGTGATTTTTTCCAGGTACATCAGCAGTTCGCGGTCGTACTCGGTATCGGCATCCAGTCCCATTTCCCGGTAGATCCCGCGCAGGCGATAGTAGCTTTCCTCCGCCTCCTTCGCGCTGGAGTAGCGGTGTGAAGGCTTGGGATGCAGGAACCGCTTAAGCAGTTTGACCAGCCGCTTGCTCTTCCGGATATGCTCGGGCAGCATGGCCTCGACCCGGTCCACCAGGGTCATCTTGAATTTCAGGAGCTCCTCGTCAGACATGTCGAGGCAGGCTTGCAGGGATTCCCCGCTGAGCATTTCCAGGGCCACCAGTCCGGCGCTGAACAGGTCGGTCTGGGCCTGACCCGGTTCCAGGCGGTGGGTTTCCGGAGCCATATAGATGGGACTTCCCAGCAGGATGCTGATTTTTTCGCCCAGTTCCACGGCCCGCCCGAAGTCGACCAGTTTGACCGATCCCATCCGGTCAATCATGATGTTCGATGGCTTGATATCGGCATGCAGGTAATCCGCCTCATGAAGTACCATCAGGCCCAGCAGGACCTTGCGGAGGATGTAGAGGGCCACGCCGGGCTGGAGCATGAAGCGCGCCTCTTCCAGCCGGAAGAGGGTGGTCATGAAATGGTTCCATTCCTCGTCGGTGGACTGGCTGCGGGCGATGGCCAGGTGTGATCCGCCGAGGAGGAACTGGAGGTCAATCCCGTCGATGACCGCCATCTGGAGATATCCGATGCCGTTGGCTTCATCGTATGTTTCGCGGGTGACCAGGTTGTCGCTATGGACTGGCTGGAGCTTTGAGACCTGGTTGGCCAGCCGCCCCATGTCCGTCCAGTATTTTTCGACCGTTGAATAGATGGCGGGGTTGTGCAATTTGACCGCGTGGCGCGTCAGGCATCCTCGGCCTCCCTGCCGGGTGGCGAGGAAGACGATTCCCTGGCGGCCCTTCCCGAGTTCCCTCAGAAACAGGTAGGGGATGGGGTGGCGCATGGTGCGATTCCGGATGATGGCGTGGTAATTCTCGACCAGGGTGGCCATGTCGGGATCGATGGAATTGGGAACCGGACCGGTTTCGAGGACTGTCTCCCGGTTGTCCCCCGTTGAATTGGATGGGCTTGATCTCATACTTCGGGCGAAAGGCTATCACACTGTATTCTGGCTGGCAATAACCCCGCCAATAACCTACATTATCCGGCTCATTGAATTTGGCCCGCATCGGGCCATAGGTATGGCTTTCTGGGCCAGGCGAGGAATCAAGATTATGCAGTGGTTGTTGAAGAAAATTATCGGAACGAAGAATCAGCGCGATGTCAAAAAAATGCAGCCGCTGGTTGCCCGCATCAATGAGCTCGAAGGGCAGTATCAGTTGCTCGCCGAAGGGCAGTTGAAGGCCAAGACTCAGGAATTCAAGGCTCGTGTGGCCAAGGGAGAGACTCTCGACGATATCCTGTGCGAGGCGTTTGCCGTTGTCAAAAACGCCTGCCGGCGACTGGACGGGGCCAAGTTTGAGGTCTGTGGCCACGAGTTGACCTGGAATATGGTTCCCTTCGACACCCAGTTGATGGGTGGAATTGCACTGCATCAGGGGAAGATCGCCGAAATGGCAACGGGTGAAGGCAAAACCCTGGTCGCAACCCTGCCGCTCTACCTCAACGCCTTGACCGGGAACAATGTTCACCTGGTCACCGTGAATGATTACCTTGCCCGCCGCGATTCGCAGTGGATGGGGCAGGTTTTCAAGTATCTCGGTGTCACCGTGGGCTGCATCCAGAACACCATGAATTCCGAGGAGCGTCGCGCCGAGTACGCCAAGGACATCACCTACGGAACCAACAGTGAATTCGGATTCGATTACCTGCGCGACAACGGCATGGCCTGGCGCCCCGAGGACCAGGTGCAGCGGGGACACTATTTTGCGCTCATTGACGAAATCGACAGCATCCTGATCGACGAGGCGCGGACGCCGCTGATCATTTCAGGTCCCGCCCCGGTCTCCTCCAACCAGTACCTCGACCTCAAGCCGCGGGTGGAGCGGCTGGTCCGCCGTCAGTCCGAACTCTGCAACCGCCTGATTGTCGAGGCGCGCCAGGCCATTGAGGAAAAGAAGGAAGACCTGGCCATGCAGAAGCTTTACCAGGTCCATCATGGCATGCCCAAGCACAAGCAGCTGATGCATCTCCTGGAGGAGCCGTCCGTTCGCCGCCTCCTTGAAAAGGTGGAAGGCATGATGCTCACCGACATGTACAAGGAGCAGGCCCGCGAGTTGCGAGAGGAGCTGTTCTTCAACATCGATGAAAAGGGCCATGATGCCACCCTGACCGAAAAGGGGTGCGAGGAGATGAGCCCCTCCGATCCCGATGCCTATGTCCTGCCCGACCTGATCTCCGTCATGTCCGATCTCGACGGCGATACATCGCTGAGCGAGGCTGAGCGGGCGAAGCGCCGCCTTGAGTTCCAGGAGCGCATTTCCCTGCGCAGCGAGCGCATTCACAACGTCGACCAGCTCATCAAGGCCTACTGCATCTATGAGAAGGATGTCCAGTACGTGGTTCAGGACAATGCCGTCCTGATCGTGGACGAGTACACCGGGCGTATCCTGCCGGGCCGGCGGTGGAGCGACGGCCTGCATCAGGCCGTCGAGGCCAAGGAAGGCGTCAAGATCGAGCGTGAAACCCAGACGCTCGCCACGATCACGATCCAGAACTATTTCCGCATGTACAAGAAGCTCGGCGGCATGACCGGTACCGCGGAGACCGAGGCGGACGAGTTCCACCAGATCTACAAGCTGGACGTGATGGTGATCCCGACCAACCGGCCCGTCCGGCGCGTCGACAAGAATGATGTGGTCTACAAGACCCAGCGCGAGAAGTTCAAGGCCATCATCGACGAGATTGTCGAGTGCAATAGCCGGGGCCAACCGGTCCTGGTGGGCACAATCTCCGTGGAGACGTCCGAACTGGTCAGCCGCATGCTGAACCGGGCCAAGATTCCGCACAATGTCCTGAATGCCAAGAACCACGAGCGTGAGGCGGATATCGTGGCCCGGGCGGGCCAGAAGGGGGCGGTGACGATCGCCACCAACATGGCCGGCCGCGGTACCGACATCAAGCTGGGCGACGGGGTCGTCTGGATCCCCCGGGAAACCATCATGTCGCAGATGTCCCTGTCCGACAAACTGGACGGGAAACCCCTGCGCGAAAAATTGATCGAGAATCCCTGCGGGTTGTATGTCATTGCGTCCGAGCGTCACGAATCCCGTCGTATTGACCGCCAGTTGCGCGGCCGCTGCGCCCGCCAGGGGGATCCCGGCATGTCCCGTTTCTATGTGTCGCTGGAGGACGACCTGATGCGGCTGTTCGGCTCGGACCGTATCGCCGGCTTCATGGAGCGATTCGGCATGGAGGAGGGGGAGATGCTGGAGCATCGCCTGCTGAACCGTTCCATCGAGACCGCCCAGCGCCGCGTCGAGCAGCAGAATTTCTCAATCCGGAAACGCACCCTGGAATATGATGATGTGATGAATAAGCAGCGGACGATCCTGTATTCGTTCCGCGGCGACATCGTGCGAAGCACCGAGACTCGCGAACTGTTGTACGACGTGATCTTCGAGGTGATCTCCAGTCATGTCGAGGAGATGCTGCTAGGCGGCAAGGCGGATGCCTGCGAGGCGTTCCTGATCTGGCTGCACAGCACCTTCCCGATTTCCGTCAAACGCGAGGAGCTCTCCTTCGGCAAGGATGACCTCGATGCCGTCACGGAGAAGATTTTCAAGAAGGTCAGGGAAGCGTACGAGGTCAAGGTTGCCGCCGACGGCGGGGACCTGATGCAGAACGTCGAGCGCCAGGTGATGCTGCAGTCGATCGACCAGCACTGGCAGGATTACCTCCGGAGCATTGACGGACTGAGGCAGGGGGTCGGTTTGCGCGCCTATGGGCAGCGGGATCCGCTCGTGGAGTACAAGCGCGAGGCGTATGACATGTTCGCGACGCTCATGGACGACATCCGCGAGGAGATTTGCGAGAAGATTTTCCGGGCCTCGGCCCAGATCCTGGCATTCGAGCGGTTCATGCGCCAGATTCCCACGCAGACCATCCACGATGGCGTTGCGGTGCTCGGGCATGGCGGGGAATCCGCCCCCGAGGCCTCCCGGTCCGCTGTCCGGGGGGGCGACGAGGTCATGCAGGCGGCCCTGAAAGCCGCCTCCACGCCCGTCCGGCGCCAGGTCGAGAAGGTCGGCCGGAACGATGCCTGTCCGTGCGGAAGCGGAAAGAAGTACAAGAAGTGCTGCGGGGAAAATGCCTGACGACTTGATGGCGAACACTGAACAAGCGAAGTCCGGGGTTCGCCATCTCTGGCGATGGGGCGCCGCGGTGCTGTCCGGGTTGCTCCTGGCGTTTTCGTTTCCGCCTTTCGAGTCCGGGTCAGTCGCCTGGGTAGCCTTCATCCCTTTATTGCTGGCGCTTCTGACAAAGGTGGGCGACGACCTCCGGGCGGCGTCAGTAGCCAGTATGCCCATGACCGGCGCTGACCGCGCCCGGAGGGCGAGCTCCACCTCGGGACTGGGTGTTTCGCTGAACTTGTCCGGTTTCTCGCTCGGGTTCACGACCGGGCTGGTCTTCTGGCTGGTTTCCATGAGCTGGATGCTGCGGCTGTTTGAAACCTCCCCGGCGCCCGCCATCCTGATTCTGGTGGGGTGGGTTCTGCTCTCGGCCTACTGTGCACTGTATTTCGGCGCATTTGCCATGACGGTGGTGTGGGTAGCCGGCAAACTTGGCACGGAGAAACTCTGGAAGACCATGTTGCTGACGGTGTTGATCCCCGTATTGTGGGCTGGGGGCGAGATGGCTCGATCCGTCTGGCTCACGGGCTTCCCCTGGAATCTGCTTGGGGTTTCCCAGTACCGGAACCTGGTGCTGATTCAATGCGCCCAGTGGGTCGGGGTTTCGGGTATTTCCGCCCTGGTTATGCTGGCGAATACCGGCCTGACTTTTACCGTGATGCGTCATCTGCCGGGGGCCGGCAAGAAATACAGGCCACACCTTGAATTATTCATGGTCCTGATGACCATTGCCCTATGTTTCCGGGCCGGGATGAGTTTAGTCCGGCAATACACGCCGCCGGAGGGTGGGGTATCGATTGTGGCGGTTCAGCCCGCGATTCCGCAGATAAAAAAATGGTCCCAGGAACAGATCGACATGGTGCATTCCACGTTCCGGCGACTGACCGGGCAGGCGCTTCGGGAGGGTGCGACGAGACCAGACCTTGTAATCTGGCCTGAAACCGCCACGCCCTATTGCGTTACCGAGCCGGGCGAATCGAAGGAACTGGTTTCGGAATTAAGCAGGCAGGGCGTGCCTCTGCTGGTGGGGTCCATGGATGTGATCAATCTGGGTGAACAGTCGCTGTGTTTCAATGGCAGCTTCCTGTTCCAGACGAACGGCGTAATGGTCAAGGGCTACAACAAGCAGCATCTGGTTCCCTTCGGCGAATATATTCCCCTGAGCGGTCTGATCCCTGCCTTGGCCGCCCTGGCACCCATGGGGTGGAACTGCACACCCGGCCGGGAGGCAACGGTGTTCACGGTGGGTGACCCGGCCTGGACCTTCTCAGCCTTGATCTGCTTTGAGGACATCATGTCCGATTTATCCCGTGCGTTTGTGAAGGCTGGCGCCCGTCTACTGGTAAACCAGACCAATGATGCCTGGTTTGACCGTTCGGCGGGGCCGGTTCAACATCTGAGTCACTGCGTGTTCCGGTGTGTTGAGAATCGCGTGCCCGCCGTGCGGGTGGCCAACTCCGGGATTACTTGCCTCATTGAGCCCACGGGCCGGATCGTTGAGCCGACGCGGAATGAGTGGGGCCATCCTCCGGAATCCCTGGTTGCGCGGTGGGACCTGTCGGTGCCCGGAGATGAATACGAGGCCACTCCCTATACCCGCTATGGTGACTGGCTCTTCGGGATTCCCTGCTTGATCATCACCGGCGGGTGCTTCATCTTCGTCCTGATTTCCCTCCGGCGCCGGAAACAACCCTGACATTCACCGGACTGTTGGGCGCCGACCTTTGGGCGGATGTCCAGGTGTTTCGAAACCGTTCATAACTCAGGTCTTGAATTAAACTCTCGCTCCTTCATAATAACCTTCACAAGGACATGATTGTGGTTTGAGGTGCGCCATGGCGGATTCAAAAAAAAATGCGGAGGTCGAGGTGATGGGCCAGGAGAAGGGGGCTAAGGCCGACAATAAGACGATTGTGCCGGCGCGCTTTGTGTTTCCCAACACCCTGCCCGTCCTGCCGCTACTGAACCGGCCGCTGTTTCCGAAAATGATGGTGCCGCTGAGCGTGGATGATGATGCGCTTAAGGCCATGCTCTCCTCTGCCGCGGAGTCATCCAGCAAGTTCATCGGCCTGGTCCTGGCCCGGAATGGTAGTGATAACGAGGAGCGTCATATCCCCCGCAAGGCGTCGGAGCTCTACCCTGTCGGAGTCATTGCCGAAATCCTCCAGACCAGCCAGCCCTCTGCGGAGGGGCCGATCCAGATCATGGTCGGGATCCTGGAGCGTTTCAAAATCATCGACGTGGTGAACGAGACACCCCACATCACGGTTCACGTCAACTATGTCATTGAGACCGAGATGTCGGAAAATGATGAACTGCGGGCCTACTCGCTCTCCATCATCATGGCGATCAAGGAGTTGCTTCAGCTCAACCCCCTCTTCAAGGAGGAGCTCAATCTCTTCCTGAGCCGCTCGAATATCAAGGAGCCCGGGCGCCTGGCGGACTTTGCGGCGGCCATGACCACCGCCAGCGGCAAGGACCTCCAGGAGGTGCTGGAGGCGTTCAGCATCAGGGGCCGGATCGAGAAGGTATTGCTTCTGCTCAAGAAGGAAATCGATATCTCCCGCATCCAGGTCAAGATCAACAAGAGCATTGAGGAGAAGGTCTCCAAGCAACAGCACGATTTCTTCCTCCGCGAACAGCTCAAGGCGATCAAGAAGGAACTCGGCCTCGTCAAGGAGGGCAAGGAAACGGAGCTGGACGAATTCAAGGAACGCCTGGCCAAGCTCACCCTGACGCCCGAGGCCAATGAACGGATCACCGAGGAAATGAACAAGCTGGGCATCATGGAGCCCAATTCCCCGGAATTCACGGTCAGCCGCAACTATGTGGACTGGCTGACCTCCCTGCCCTGGGGGGTGTTCAGCAAGGATAGCTACGATATCAAGAAGGCCGCGGGCATCCTGAACAGCGATCACTACGGGCTGGAGGATGTGAAGGACCGCATCCTGGAATTCCTGTCCGTCGGTATTCTCAAGGGTAATATTTCCGGGTCGATCATCTGCTTTGTCGGGCCGCCCGGCGTCGGCAAAACGTCTATCGGCCAGTCCATTGCGCGGAGCATCGGCCGGCAATTCTACCGGTTTTCCGTCGGGGGGATGCGTGATGAGGCCGAGATCAAGGGGCACCGGCGGACGTATATCGGCGCCATGCCGGGAAAATTCCTCCAGGCCATCAAGGTCTGCAAGACGCAGAACCCGGTCATCATGCTCGACGAGGTGGACAAGATCGGGGCGAGCTACCACGGTGATCCGGCGTCGGCGTTGCTGGAGGTGCTGGATCCCGAGCAGAACAGGGATTTCCTCGACCATTACCTGGATGTCCGGTTCGATTTGTCGAATGTGATGTTCATCTGCACGGCAAACCAGCTCGACACGATTCCCGTGGCGCTGCTCGACCGCATGGAGGTGATCAAGCTGGCGGGGTATATCCTGGAGGAGAAGGTCCAGATTGCCCGGAAGTTCCTGATCCCGAAGCAGCTCAAGGCCCATGGCATGACCGCGAAGCAACTCGAGATCAATGATGCGGCGTTGAGGGAGATTATCGATGGCTATGCCCGGGAGCCCGGCGTGCGCGGGTTGGAAAACCATATCAAGAAGATCTGCCGCAAGGCGGCGAAGCAGATCGTGGAGAACAAAACCAAGCGGGTGAGCGTGTCGCTCAAGGACCTGCATGACTTCATCGGGAAGCGGCTGTTCTCTGAAACGGATCCCTACAAGAAACCGCGGGTAGGCGTGGTCATGGGGCTGGCCTGGACCTCCCTCGGCGGATCCACCCTCTATGTCGAGGCCACGCGGGTCGAGGCCAAGAACGCGGGTTTCAAACAGACCGGGCAACTGGGCAGCGTCATGGTGGAGTCATCGGAAATCGCCTACACCTATGTGCGCTCCCTGCTCAACGGGGTGCCCGGGGCGAAGGAGTTCTTCGAGAGGAATTTCGTTCACCTCCATGTGCCGGCAGGAGCCACGCCCAAGGACGGTCCCTCCGCGGGGATCACCATGGCCACCGCCCTGTATTCGCTGGCCATGAACAAGCCTGTGCGCGCCCACTATGCCATGACCGGCGAGCTGACCCTCACCGGCTTCGTCCTGCCCATCGGCGGGCTGAAGGAAAAGACCATCGCGGCCAAGCGCGCCGATGTGGTGGACCTGATTTTCCCGGCGGAAAACAAGAAGGACTTCGAGGAACTTCCTGCCCACATCCGCAAGGACTTGAAGCCCCACTTCGTCCAGTCATTCCGGGATGTCGTAAAGCTCTGTTTTGCCGACTGATGGCCCATAGAACTTGATTCCTGCGGTCTGCCCTCTATACTGCATAAGCGTTGTGATGCAAGAAGGCATCACTTTGACGGGATGATTATTTCAGGAGAGTGCCATGAGAAAAGTATTAATTCCGACCAAGCTGGATAAAGTTGCCCAGGATCTTCTCAAGACCAATGGACATTACGAAGTTTACCAGGATGATGGCGGCGATGTCGCCGCCCTGGCTGCAAAGCATCCCGACGCCTATGCCCTGATTGTGCGCAGCGAGGCGGTCACCCCGGCAATCATTGATGCGCTCCCCAAGCTGAAGGTCGTGATCCGCGCGGGCGCCGGCTACAATACCATCGATACCAAGTATGCCCGGAAGCGGGGTGTGGACGTGATGAATACCCCCGGGGCGAACTCCAACGGGGTGGCCGAGGAAGTGATCGCCCTGATGCTGGCAGATGCCCGTCACCTGATCAAGGCCGATGCCTCGTGCCGTGCCGGCGAGTGGGAAAAGAAGGCGTTCATGGGGCGGGAACTCGCCGGGAAGACCGTGGGCATTGTGGGCCTCGGCAATATCGGGCGGCTCGTGGTGAAACGCCTGTCCGGCTTTGGTTGCAAATTCTTGGGCTATGATCCCCTGCTGGCCGCCGAACGCGCCGCCGAATTGGATGTGGAAATGGTCGACCTTGAAACCCTGTTCAGCCGGGCGGACTATGTATCGTTGCATATCCCCGAGACGCCGGAAACGAAGAAACTGGTGGGGGGTAAACTACTGGGCCTGATGAAGAAGGGGGCGACGATTGTAAACTGCGCCCGTGCCGGTGTGATTGATGAGGATGCCCTGCGTAAGACCAAGGCGGAGAAGGGGCTGCGGTTCCTGAACGATGTCTACCCCAAGGATGAGGCTGGACCGAAGAGCGTTGCGGACATCGCCGACATCATGGTCCCGCACCTGGGCGCCAGCACGAAGGAGGCGAATGCCATGGCGGCCCGCCGTTCTGCCGAGCAGTTGATTGAGTTGGACGAGAAGGGCGTGACCTCCTACATCGTCAACCGCGACATCCCCGAGGGCTTGGACGAGGCCTATTGCATGCTGGCCAACACCATTGCCCGTGTCGCCATCCATGTCCTCGGCAAGGATGCGAACCTCAAGCAGATCGAGACAAGCTGTTACGGGTCGCTCAAGCCCTATGGCAACTGGCTGATTGTGCCGGTGGTCTCGGCGCTCTGGAACGAATTTGACCGCTCGATGGATTCCAAGGCGGCTCAGCATTTCCTGAAGGGACGCGGCATTGATTACCAGAACCGCGACGCCGATGAGAAGAAAGGTTTCGCCAACTCCATGACGATAGACCTGACCGGAAGCATCGATGTTTCAACGCTGCGCCAGGTGAGCGTCCGGGGGACGGTGGCCGAGGGGACCATCATGATTTCCCGGATCAACCAGTTTGAGAAACTGTATTTCGAGCCGAGCGGTCATGTTGTCTGTTTCCAGTACAAGGACCGTCCCGGCGTGGTCGGTCATGTTGGAGCGGCCCTGGCTGATGCCAGCCTGAACATCGAGGATGTGCGACACTCGCATCACCCCCAGACGGACCAGTCTTTGGCCATCTTCCGGCTGAATGCGCCGGCCCCGTCCGCTCTGATCCAGAAGGTTGCCAGGGAAATCAAGGCTGTGATGGCCTTCGGTGCGACGATCTAAGGAGACGCGCGTTTACCCCTCGTTCGGGAAAAGCATCGCGGTGCTGAACTCGAGCTGGAACTCGGGGTCGAGTGACAGGTCAACATGTTGGACCTGCCGGACCACCCGCGAGGTATAGTCTTTTTCCTGGGTTGAGAGCAGGACGCGTTTGGCGCCGAAGGACGATGTGTTGCCCACGAACCTGATCTTATCGCAGGGGATGGGTGGAAGCATCCCGATGCGACGGGCATGGTTCCGGCGGATAAAGTTCCCGAATCCCCCTGCCAGCAGAATGGCGCCGAGCTCCGATGCGTCAACCCCCGCCATTTTCAAAAGGATATTGATGCCGGCCCGGATGGCGGCATTGGCCAGTTGGAGTTCCCTGATGTCGCGCTGATACAGGAGGATGGGTTCCCCAGTCGCCGAGTCCTTCTTCGGAACGAGCAGGAAGTGGGTCTCTTCCTTGTCCTCGACCAGTCTCGCGAGGAGCGCGGGGGAGAGTCCGGCCGGGCATTCATCGGGCGGCAGAATCCGTCCCGTCTCGTCCAGTATGCCCACGCGTAGCAGCTCCGCCGCAACATCGATCAGGCCGGTGCCGCAAAGCCCCGCCGGCTTGGCATTGCCAATGACATTGAGACTGACATCCCCGTCGATGATGACCTTCTCGATGGCCCCGCTGGTGGCCCGCATACCGTTGGTGATGCGGGCGCCCTCAAACGCGGGGCCGGCGGCAACGGAGGTGGCCAGCATCCGCTCGCCATGCTTGAGTACAATCTCCCCGTTGGTGCCGATGTCGACCAGCAACGTGGGCGCAGTCACCCGGTCAAGCCGGGTTGCCACAATGCCGGCCGTGGTGTCTCCCCCGACGAATCCCCCGATTTGCGGGAAAACATAAACCTTGGCGCAGGGGTGGACATGCAGCGGCAGGTCCGCGGCGGTGAACTCCAGTGCATCGCGGAATGCCGGGGCGAAGGGGAGTTCGCCCAGCGCCGAGGGGTCAATGCCGCAAAGGATCTGCTGCATGGTGGTGTTGCCGGCGAAAACCACCTCATAGACGGACAGGCGGCTGACACGGGCATTCCGTTCGAGTTCATCGATGATCCGGTTGACTCCCTCCAGAACGGATGATTGGAGCTGCGCCAGACCATTCTTTTCGGAACGGCATTTCTGGATGCGGGTAATGACGTCATCGCCGAACGAGGTTTGAGGATTGACCCGTGCGGCCACGGCAACATCCTTCCCGGTCATCAGGTCCACAAGGGTTCCTACAAGGGTGGTACTTCCGATGTCGAAGGCTATGCCATAGCAGGATGCCGAGGTGTCCCCCGGTTCAAGGGCGATCACGTCGTTATCCACCTGAACCACCGTCAGGCGGCTGTCCGGCGAGCGCAGGGCGTGTGGCAGGGCACGCAGTGCGGGAAGGGTCAGTGGTGCCGAGACCCCGACAGCCCTCAGGCGTTCGATATCGGAGAGGATTTCGTGGGAGAAGGGGGGGGGGATCTGGATGACCGTCTTCCGGACGCGTGGTCGCACCTCGAGCCTGTCGCCGGTGTCAGTGGTCAGGATCTGCTGGTGTGTCTGGAAAAGGGAGCTGTCGGGGACCTCGATGGTGACCGGGTCGGTGATGCGGGCCATGCAGGCAAGGCGGAATCCCTCGGCGATTCTGGTTTTGCCGAGGACTGCGATTTCCGGCTCGGTGGGGGGGCAGTTCCCGCTCCGGAGCCGAACGATGCATTTTCCGCATTTTCCCGTTCCGCCGCAGGGGGTGTGAATGATGAACCCGGCCAGGGCGGCGGCCTCGAGGATGATGGTTCCCGGCAGGGCATGGACGATACGCCCGGAGGGCTGAAAAACAATCTTAACTTCTTTGCTCATGGGCCTCGGCTTTTAGGAGAGGCCTTCATCAGCCACTGGCCGCGATCGAAGCCACGCCCGTCGATTGGTTTAGCGTAACAAACCTTGTCATCAACCTTGGTGATCCTGACGGTTCCGATCCTGGTCCCGGGCACGAAAGTCAGAACATCGCCGGTGGTGGGGTCGGTAACCGGTTGGGCAGGGCCCCGCACGGTGTACTCGGTGTCGACCCGGAAGTCCCGGTCCCTGCCGCCGTTCACGAAGATGATGCCATCGCGAATACAGCTGACCATCGGGCGCCACCGGTTTTCAGGCATATCGCGGGTCATTTGCTTGACGCCGCCATAGATGGCGCGGGCCGTGGCCCGTCCCAGCGGGGTCTCGAAGAAAACATCACCGCCGAACGAAATACCTTCATAGGACGCCTTGGCGTAGGCCTCACTGGTCCGGACGATCCCCGTGCTCTGAACGGAACTCAGGATCTGGCCGGTTTCCACATCCACCAGGGTCAGGGTAAGCGCCACACGGGCGGTGTGACTGCGGCCAAGAAGAAAGAGGTAGCGGAGAAAGGAAAGGGAGAAACTGCTGCTGCCAGAGTGGGAGAAATCATTGACCACACCCCGGATCAGGTACTGGGCGTTTTTCATCCGCCCGATCGGGGTTTTCCCCTCGGGGCGGAAAAGCCCGCTTTGCTGGCGACTGAGCTCGCCGGTGATCTTTTCGAAGTGCTCGCGTTCAACCACGGTAAAATTCCGCGAGTGGACCAGTTCGGAAACCAGCAGGTCCGCCATGCCATCCCCCAGTTTCCACTGGCCATCGAACCCCGCGCGGTTTTCGAATGAGGTCACGGCAACCACCGGCGCATGCCGGTCTTCCGGGAGGGGGGGGATCGAGTCCACCAGGGTCATGTTACACCCCGGGAACAGGAGTCCAGTGGTCAGGCACATGATGACTTTTAAAGGTGTTTTCATAAAAGTCATTATCTCTACACCATTCGGGCCTGTGAAAACAACTCATTTAACCCCGGTTCGCCTGTCCTGTTTTCTTTTATTGGCATGGCACGCGTGTTTGGTATTGTTTCGCGAAACCCAAGAGGACTCTATGAATTCTAAAAACATTGAAAAGATGTACGGCATGGCGAAGGCTCGCTATGCGGAAATGGGAATTAACACCGATAAGGCTATCCGCCAGGCCCTGGCCATTCCGGTCTCGATGCACTGCTGGCAGGCCGATGACGTCGGAGGATTTGAGGTCAAGGAAGGTGCGTTGAACGGCGGCGGTATCATGGCCACCGGGAACCAGGGCGGCCGGGCCCGGACGCCGGAAGAAGCGCGGGCCGATTACGACAAGGTGTTGGAACTTGTTCCCGGTTCACTGCGCCTGAACATTCATGCCTGTTATGCTGAAACGGCGGGCAGGATTGTGGACCGTGACCAGCTGGAACCCCGGCATTTTGCCAACTGGATGAAATGGGCGAAGCAGAGGGGTCTGTGCCTGGATTTCAATCCCACCTTCTTTGCCCACCCCAAGGCGAATGAAGGCTTCACGCTCTCGCACCGGGATCCCAAGATCCGGGCGTTCTGGGTTCGCCACGCCAAGGCTTGCCGTAAAATTGCCGCCGCCATGGCCCGGGCGCAGGGCTCTCCCTGCCTGGTCAATCACTGGATTCCTGACGGGGCAAAGGACTACCCGGCCGACCGCTGGTCGCCGCGGGCGAATCTTACCGAATCCCTCGACGAGATCTTTGCCGACAAGAGTGTCAGCAAGTCCCAGTGCGTGGATTTTGTGGAGAGCAAACTATTCGGCATCGGCAGCGAGGAGTATGTGGTGGGTTCCGCCGAATACTACAGCAGCTATTCCCTGAGCAGAGGGGTTGGGCTCTGCCTCGATATGGGGCATTACCACCCGACGGAAACCATTCACGACAAGATCTCGAGCTACCTCCAGTTCCATCCGAGCCTGCTGCTCCATGTCAGCCGGCCGATCCGGTGGGATAGCGATCACGTGGTGTTGTTCGGGGACGATCTGCGCCATCTGTTCCTGGAAATCGCCCGGGGCAAGGCGTGGGACAAGGTGGCCATCGCCACGGACTTCTTCGACGCCAGCATCAATCGCATCGCGGCCTATGTCATCGGCTTGCGCGCCACCCGCAAGGCAATCCTCTTCGCCCTGCTCGATCCTTCCGCCAAATTGGCGAAAGAGGAGCGCAGTGGAAATAACGGAAACCGTCTCGGCTTGATGGAAGAAATGAAAACCATGCCGTTCGGACCTGTTTGGGACTGGCTGTGCATGCGTGATAATGTTTCAGTCGGGACCGAGTGGATGGATGTGGTCGGGTGCTATGAGGACGAGGTTCTGTCCAAGCGTGTATAAACTCGTTTGAGTAATCGAAAATCAGGGGATGTGGAGTATGGGTGCAAATCCGTTCTTAGGCGTTTTCTTCCACTGGCTGGGTGGACTGGCTTCGGGCAGTTTCTATGTTCCCTACCGCGGCGTGCGCAAGTGGGCGTGGGAAGTGTACTGGCTGGTCGGCGGCGTCTTCTCCTGGATCGTCTGCCCGTGGGTGCTGGCGTCGCTGATGACCAACGACCTCATGGGGGTGCTGGGCAAGCAGTCGCTCAGCACCTTGTGGTGGACGTATTTCTTCGGAGCCATGTGGGGCGTCGGTGGCCTTACGTTCGGCCTGACGATGCGGTACCTCGGCATGTCGCTGGGAATGGGCGTGGCGCTGGGTTACTGCGCCGCGTTCGGCACCTTGCTCCCCCCCATCTTCAAGGCATTCGTGCCCTCCATTCCGGTTCCTGAAACCATTGCCCAGATCGCATCAACCACGCCCGGCGTCATTACACTGGCCGGCGTGGCGGTCTGCCTCCTGGGTATCGGTATCGCTGCCCTGGCCGGGTTGACCAAGGAAAAGGAAATGCCCGAAGGGGAGAAGAAAAAGGCCATTGCCGAATTCAATTTTTCAAAGGGCATCCTGGTCGCCACCTTCTCCGGCATCATGAGCGCCGGCTTCTCCTTCGCGCTGACGGCGGGCACGCCGATCGGGGTGGCCTCCGCGGAGGCCGGCACGTCCACCCTGTGGACAGGGTTGCCTAAACTGTGTGTGGTACTGGCGGGCGGGTTCACCACGAACTTCATCTGGTGCCTGTTGCTGAACATCAAGAACAAGACGGGGTACCAGTATTTCAGCCGCACGATCCAGGCGCCGTCTCCGCGCCGCGATCAGGAGACCATCGTTGAAACCACCACGGACGCCCCCGGCGAGGAAGTCGCCGAGCAGGCTCCTCGCAGGGCGGAGCTGGCCGGGGATAACCGCGTGCCGATGCTGGCGAACTACTTTTTCTCCGCGCTGGCCGGGACAACCTGGTATTTCCAGTTTTTCTTCTACACCATGGGCGAGACCCAGATGGGGCGCTTCGGGTTTGCCAGCTGGACGCTGCACATGGCCAGTATCATCATCTTCAGTACGATGTGGGGCTGGATCTTCCACGAATGGAAGGGGTCGAGCAGGAAGGCTCACGGTCTGATTGCCTCCGGTATTGTGACCCTGATCCTCTCCACCATCATCATAGGCTTCGGTACCTGGCTCAAGGGTGCGGGTCACTGACGCAACAACAGGAAAGACCAACCATGGATCTGCTCGGCGAGATTG
>CAZMSS010000042.1:0-16862 GCA_964568965.1 uncultured Verrucomicrobiota bacterium
GCCATCAAGCGTGACATCACCCGTGAGGAGCAACGGGAGCTTCAGTTCCGCCAGGCCCAGAAGATGGATAGCATCGGGCGTCTGGCCGGTGGGGTGGCCCATGATTTCAACAACATCCTGATGGCCATCATCGGGAACGCGGAACTGGCGCTCACGAGCTTGCCGACAAATCATCCGGTCCGGTCTGACGTGAAGGAGATCCTCCGGAATTCACAACGGGCATCCGACTTGACTCGCCAATTGCTGGCCTTTGCCCGCCGGCAGCATATTGACTTACGGGTCGTGAATGTCAATGAGCTCATCCTCAACCTGAGCAAGATGTTGCAGCGGCTCATTGGCGAGAACATCCGGTTTAATACCAGGATGGCGCCGGAATTATGGGCCATCCGGGCTGATCCCGGCCAGATTGAGCAGGTTCTGGTCAACCTGGTGTTGAATGCCCGCGATGCGATGCCTGAGGGAGGTACCCTGTCCGTCAGCACGGCCAACAGGACCGTGCCCAAGGAAAGTGAGAGCGGTTACGAGGAGATCGCGCCGGGCGAGTATGTGGAAATGGTCGTCCACGACACGGGTGTGGGGATTCCCGATGACATCAAGTCGCACATCTACGAACCGTTCTTCACCACCAAGGTTCAGGGACGGGGGACGGGGCTGGGCTTGGCCACCTGTTTCGGAATCATCCAGCAGAATGGGGGCTTCATCCGGTTTGAAAGCGAGGAGGGCAAGGGGACGACCTTTTATATCTGCCTGCCGAGGTGTACGGACGAGTCGGCTCCCTGCGAGGAAGAGGTGCATGTGATGGTCCCAGGCGGGTCCGGCACGATCCTCTGCGTCGAGGATGATGACTCCCTGAGGCTGGTGGTTACCCGGGCCCTGGCGGTCCAGGGATATACGATCCTTTCTGCCGCCAATGCAAAGGAAGCGCTTGCCGTCGTGGGCGGGCATAAGGGTGCGATCCATTTGCTGGTGACCGATGTGGTGATGCCCGGAGCCAGCGGGGTGTCGATGGCCCGCGAACTGAAGATACACCGCCCGGACATGAAGGTGCTGTTCATGTCGGGCTATGCGGCCAACGGTCTCGTCAGTGAGGCCAAGGCCAGTTTTGGCGGCAATTTTATCCAAAAACCGTTTCCGCTCTCCGTTCTGGTGACGAAAGTCAGGGAAATCCTCGCTGTTGGACGTTGAACTCGGCCCGGGAGACGGGTATAGTCCGGGCCATGCGAGTGACCGGAGGAATATTGCGGGGACGGATTCTGAAGGTTCCCCGTGGCGATGCCGTGCGTCCCACCCAGGACATGGTGCGGCAGGCCCTGTTTTCATCCCTGGCGGCCCGGATCCCGGGGTGCCGATTCCTGGACCTGTTTGCCGGTTCCGGGGCGGTCGGGCTTGAAGCTTGGAGCCGCGGCGCGGGTCAGGTAGGCTGGGTTGAGGGTGATGGCCGCGCGTTCCGCGTCCTTCAGGGAAACCTCCAGACCTTATGCGGGAGTGAGACCGGCAAGACGGAGGACCAGGAGTGGCGGGCGGTGCGGAGCGACGCCTTCCATTATTTGCGCGGGTTGCGCGGGCTGGAGTCTTACGATATTATTTTCGCCGACCCCCCCTATGACCGGACGGGTGTTGAGCGATGGTCATACCGGTTGCTGGATGAACTCGCGACAGGGCGGATTCTGGCGGCTGATGGCTTTTTTGTGATGGAACAGGCGCGTGAGGAGACCGAGGCGACCCATCCGGCCTGGGATGTGGTGACGACGAAGGAGTATGGGGGCACACGGTTGACCCTATATAGGAGGAGACACAATGAGGCATTCGGCGATATATCCAGGGTCGTTTGATCCCCTGACATCCGGGCATTTGGACCTGATTGAGAGGGCGGCCCATATTTTTGACCAGGTGGTGGTGGCGGTGGGGGTGAATTCCCGCAAACAAACCGTTTTCAGCGCCGAGGAACGGATCGAAATGGTTAAATCCTCAGTGAAATCGCTGAAGAATGTCAAAGTTGACTCCTTCAACGGGCTTCTGGTGGATTACGCCCGTTCCAAGAAGATCCATGTTCTGCTGCGGGGACTCCGGGCGTTTTCGGACTTTGAATATGAGTTCCAGATGGCGCTGGCAAACCGGAAACTGGCCCCGGAAATCGAGATGATCTTCCTGATGCCGAAGGAGACGCACAGTTATATCAGCTCCAGTACGGTTCGTGAAATCGTCGACCGGGGCGGGGATATCAGCCAATTTGTGCCCCCGCCGGTGAAGAAGTTTATCATGAAAAAGTATTCAGGATCCAGTATTCAGCCTTTAGAAAGGAAGAGATAGGCAAGGGGCGTTGGCAGCATACTGCCTGCGGCTCACTGCCTACTGATTATGGCCATTATCATAGAACCTTGGAGAATTCCCGAGGAGGGCAAGGATATTGAGGGAGAAGTCCCGTCAGAAGTCCTTGCGCTCGAAAAAGATGCAGGAGCGACGGCTGAGGGTCCGATCCGGTATGACCTTCACGCCCAGTGTGTCGGTCAGGAACTGATCGTGACGGGCACGGTCGAGTCTGAGGTCCGGTTCACCTGCTCGCGGTGCGCCGACATCTTTCATCGTGAAATCCGGGACAATTCGTTTTTTTGTGAAAAAGAGGTCGTTAATCTTCATGAGACCCTGGACTTGACGGATGAAGTCCGCGAAACTATTATCCTCGGCTTTCCAAATTACCCGTTATGTAAGGAGTCGTGCCGCGGACTGTGTCCCCGGTGTGGAGTGAACTTGAACCGGGAGCAGTGCGGATGTAAGCCGCCTGAGCCAGAGCGCTGGAGTGCGTTGAGTGGTTTGGATAAGATTGAGGTGAAAAATGGCAGTACCTAAACGGAAGAAATCGAAAGCTAAGATTCGCACACGCCGCGCCTGCATCAAGGCCCGTGTGATGACCATCAAGAATTGCCCGCAGTGCGGGGCTCCCCAGGAGCCGCACCGGGTCTGTCGTTCATGCGGATATTACCGCGGGCGGCAGGTGGTGAGCGTCCAGGCTGATTAAGCCTATGCGTATCGCCGTTGATGCGATGGGGGGCGACCACGCTCCCCGGGAAATAGTAGCCGGGGCGGTTGAAGCCGCCCGAAGTTTGAAGGATCTGACGTCGCTCATCCTGGTTGGCCAGGAGGAGGTTATTCGTCAGGAACTCAAGCTGTACGGCCCTATCCCTCCCAAGTTGGTGATCCGCCATGCTGCCGAAGTGGTCGGCATGGAGGAGTCGCCCGCCTTGGCGATTCGCAAAAAGAAGGATAATTCCATCAGCAAGATGATGGACTTGATCAACGCCGGGGAGGCGGATGCCGCCGTCTCGGCGGGCAATACCGGCGCCATGGTGGTGGCCGCCACGCTGAAATTGCGCACCCTGGAGGGGATCCAGCGGCCGGCAATTGCCACGGTGATGCCGACAACGGGACGCCCGATCGTCCTGATCGATGCCGGCGCAAACACGGACTGTTCCGCCGACCTCCTGGTGGAATTCGGCATTATGGGCAGTGTGTATTCCCGCGAGATTCTCGGCCAGTCCCATCCCGTGGTAGGCCTCATGAGCATCGGCGGTGAGGATTCCAAGGGCAATGAGATCACCAAGGAGGCGTTCCGGCTCCTGAGTGCGGCCCCCCTTAATTTCCGCGGCAACGTCGAGGGGCACGACCTGTTCCGGGGCGAGACCGATGTCGTGGTTTGCGATGGCTTTGTCGGGAACGTGGTCCTGAAGACGAGTGAAAGCGTGGCCCATGCCATCGGCTCCTGGCTCAAGAAGGAGTTCAAGGCCAGTCCAATCCGGATGCTGGGGGCGCTGTTGCTCCGGGGAGCCCTGAAGGCCATCAAGCGCAAGATGGATCCGGAAATGTTCGGCGGAGCCCCCCTGCTCGGGGTGAAGGGGGTTTGCATCATCACGCATGGATCCTCCTCGCGCACCGCGATTTTTCATGCGGTCCGTGTGGCCTGTGAAGCCGTGGGCCATCATGTTAACGATCACATCATAGAAGAAGCCAGGAAACTGAAGACCAAACCATGAGCACTACCCAATCGACCCGTCGTGTGGCCATCATCGGCACCGGATCCTACCTCCCTGAACGGATCCTGACCAATGCCGAACTTGAGAAAATGGTGGACACTACCAATGAATGGATTGTGACCCGCAGCGGAATCCGCGAACGGCACATCGCCCGTGACGACCAGGCCACCTCGGATCTGGGGGCTGAGGCTGCGCGCCGTGCCCTGGCCAATGCCGGGGTCAAGCCGGAGGAAGTTGACCTGATCATCGTGGCGACCCTTTCGCCCGATATGCCATTTCCTAATACGGCGTGCTTTGTCCAGAACCTGATCGGCGCGAAGAACGCCACCTGTATCGGTCTTGAGGCCGCCTGCTCGGGGTTCCTCTTCGCCGTGGATGCCGCCAGCCAGTATCTTCTGACCGGCCGCTTCAAGACAGCCCTGGTGATCGGGGCCGAGAAGCTGAGCTGTGTGACCGACTGGCAGGACCGTGCGACCTGTGTTCTCTTTGGTGATGGCGCCGGAGCCGTGGTGCTCCAGGTGCGCGAGTCCGGCGAGGGCATCCTCTCCACCGTGACGGGGTCCGACGGGTCGCTCAATGCCCTGCTGAACATTCCCGGGGGCGGTAGCCGCAATCCGGTTTCGCTCCAGACCATCGAGAAACGGATGCACTTCATGAAGATGGAGGGCAAGGAAGTCTTCAAGCATGCCGTCCGCGCGATGGCCGAAGCGTCCCGGCGGGCTTTGGAGAAGGCCGGGATGACCATCGGTGACGTGGATTGCGTTGTGCCGCACCAGGCGAATATCCGCATTGTGGAGGCCATTCGCGACCGACTGGGCGTGGGGCCGGAGAAGTTCTTCATCAATCTCGACAAGTATGGGAACATGTCCGCCGCCTCGATTCCCGTGGCGCTGGATGAGGCCATCCGGGAAGGCCGGATCAAGAAGGGCGACCGCATCGTGCTGGTCGCCTTCGGCGGCGGGTTCACCTGGGGGTCGATGGTGGTAAAGATATAAATCAAGTGTCAGGTGTCTAGTGTTAAGAGGGGATTTCCTCACCCTTGACACTGAACACTGGACACTGGCTCTATGTATTGAAAAAGGAGTCTATCATGAAGCAAAGAGCAGTTGTTTTCGCGGGACAGGGCGCCCAGTTCGTGGGCATGGGCAAGGATCTGGCGGCGGTGCACCCTGAATGCAAGGATCTGTTTGACCGCGCCAGCGCAGTGCTGGGGTATGACCTGGCCAAACTGTGCGCCGAGGGGCCGATCGAGGAGATCACCAAGTCGGACAAGTGCCAGCCGGCCGTTTTTGTGACCAGCGCCGCCTGCTACACCGCCCTGCGGAAACTCTATCCCGAGCTCCAGGTGTCCGGGTTTGCCGGGTTGAGCCTGGGTGAATGGACTGCACTGTGGGCGGCGGGCGTGCTTTCGTTCGAGGACACCGTCAAGGTGCTCCAGATCCGCGGCAAGGCCATGCAGGATGCCTGCAATGAGCGCCCGGGCGGGATGGTCAGCGTGATGGGTCTGCCGATGGCGGAGCTGGAGAAGGTATGCGCCACGGCCGGGGTCCAGATGGCCAATATCAACTCCTCCGAGCAGATTGTGCTCTCCGGCGACAAGGATAAGATCGCCGAGGCCGAGAAGCTGGCCCAGGCGGCCGGAGCCAAGAAGACCGTCGTCCTGCCCGTGGCAGGCGCCTTTCATTCGCCCCTGATGGCCCCGGCGGCCGGCAAACTCGAACAGATTCTGGCGGGGATGACCCTCCAGAAGCCTTTGGTGCCGGTTCTGTCGAATGTGACTGCCAAGCCGCACGGGGAACCGGCGGAGATCAAGGCCCAGATGATCCGTCAGCTGACCTCGTCGGTACAGTGGGTGGCCACGATCGAGGGGTTCAAGCAGGCGGGGGTGACCGAATACATTGAATGCGGGCCGGGCAAGGTGCTGGCGGGCCTGATCAAGCGGATTGACAAGGATGCCTCATCGGTGAGCATCCAGGATACGCCGACGCTGGACAAGGCGCTGGCGGTGTTGAAGGCGTAAAAAGGAGCAGAACATGGCAATATTGACAGGTAAAGTAGCACTGGTGACCGGAGCCGCACGCGGTATCGGGCAGGCGATCGCGAAGAAACTGGCGACTGAGGGCTGCGATGTGGCGCTCTGTGACGTGAAGGCCGAGTGGTTGACCGAAACGGTCGGGATCATCGAGGCTCTGGGACGTAAAGTGAAGTGTTTTGAGGTCGACGTCAGCAATGCGGCGGCCGTGGATGCCGCGGTGGACGGTGCGGTCAAGGAATTCGGAAAAATTGACATTTTGGTCAATAATGCCGGAATTACCAAGGACACCCTCATGATCCGGATGTCGGAACAGGACTGGGATGCCGTCATTTCCGTGAATTTGAAGGGGACCTTCCTGTTTACCAAGGCCGTGGCCCGCCCGATGATGAAGCAGCGGACCGGCGCCATTGTCAATGTGGCCTCAATTATTGGCTTGATTGGCAATGCGGGACAGTGTAATTACGCCGCCTCAAAGGCTGGGGTCATTGCCCTGACGAAGTCAGCGGCCAAGGAACTGGCCACGCGTAACGTGCGGGTGAACGCAGTCGCGCCCGGGTTTATCCAGACCCGGATGACGGATGTGCTGCCCGAAGAGGTGCGCAAGAAGATGTTGGATATCATTCCGATGGGCCGGTTTGGCCAGCCGGAGGACGTGGCGAACGTGGTGCTGTTCCTGGCGAGCGAGAACTCGTCATATATGACAGGTCAGGTTCTTCCGGTCTGCGGTGGAATGGTGATGCAATAAGGCTGAGAGAAACACAAGAAGAAGGAGAAGGAACATGGCACTTGAAGATAAAGTCAGGGATATCATCGTCGAACAGCTGGGTGTGAATGCCGAACAGGTCACTCCCGAGGCTTCCTTCATCGAGGATTTGGGTGCGGACTCGCTGGATACGGTTGAACTCGTCATGGCGTTCGAAGAGGAATTCGGCGCTGAGATTCCGGACGAGGATGCCGAGAAGCTGACGACCGTCGGCGGCGTCATCGAGTACCTGAAGAGCAAGGGCATCGGCGCCTAAGTTCTGGACTGTTTGTGGAACCGGGGAGATGGCAACATCTCCCCGGCTCTGCTTTGACATCGGTGCATAACGGAATCTGAGGGAACGGCTATGGAAAAACGCAGGGTAGTGATCACGGGTTTGGGTGTGGTGTCGCCACTGGGAAGCGACATGAATGTCTTCTGGCAACGGATCCTCAACGGGACGTCGGGTGTCCGTCGTATCACCCGGTTCGACGCCTCCGCCATGGCCTGCCAGATTGCCGCAGAAGTCGTTGAATTTGAGATCGATAAGTACATCCCGAAAAAAGAACAGCGCCGCATGGATCCGTTCTGCCACTATGCGGTGGCCGCCGCCAAGATGGCGGTGGTGGATTCCGGCATCCAGTTTGCCAGTGAAGATGCTGAACGCGCAGGGTGCATGATCGGCTCGGGCGTGGGCGGCTTGATCACCATGGAGGAGCAGCACTCGGTTCTGCTGAACCGTGGGCCTGATCGCAGTTCGCCGTTCATGATCCCGATGATGATTGTCAATATGGCTTCCGGCTTGGTGGCCATCGAGCACGGCCTGAAGGGCCCGAACCTGTGCGTGGTGACCGCCTGTGCGAGCGGCACCCATTCGATTGGTGAGGCGACCCGCCAGATCCAGTACGGCGAAGCCGACATTATGGTGGCGGGCGGTACCGAGGCGGTCGTCTGCCCCCTGGGTATTGCCGGATTCTCCGCGATGAGGGCCCTGAGCACCCGCAATGATGACCCGACCCATGCCAGCCGCCCGTTCGACAAGGACCGCGACGGCTTTGTCATGGGCGAAGGCGCGGGCATCATTGTCCTGGAAGAATACGAGCACGCAAAGAAGCGTGGCGCCAAAATCTACGCCGAAGTCGGCGGGTACGGCGCCACGTGTGACGCCAGCCATATCACAGCGCCCGCGCCGGGCGGAGAGGGTGGCGCCCGCGCCATGGTCAAGGCCATGAAGGACGCGAAGATGACGCCGGATATGATCGATTATATCAATGCACACGGCACCAGCACGCCTGTGGGCGATGTGTCCGAGAGCGGGGCTGTGAAGACCGCGTTCGGTGAGGCGGCCAAAAAGGTCATGGTCAGTTCCACCAAGTCGGTAACCGGGCATCTCCTGGGAGCGGCCGGCGGAATTGAGACGGTGATCTGCGCCCTGGCCATCCAGAACAGCGTGGTGCCGCCGACAATGAACTACACCACGCCGGACCCGGAGTGCGATCTGGACTATGTGCCGAACCAGGCCCGCCAGTTCCAGATCCGCGCCTGCCTGAACAACTCCCTCGGCTTCGGCGGCCATAACGCGTCGTTGCTGCTGAAGAGGGTGTAAGAAGCAAGTATTCAGTGTTCAGAAGTCAGTATTCAGAATAAGTCAATTCGAGGGCATGAGGTGGCAACGCTTCATGCCCTCGTTCTTTTCGGCAGTGAATTGTCTCTTTCTGAACACTGAACACTGAACACTTTCTCCAACTTCGCCATCGGCAACCCGATCACCGTGGCCAGATCACCCTCAATCCGCTCGACAATGGCGGCGGAGTAGGGGTCCTGGACGGCATAGGCGCCGGCCCAGGAGAGGGGGCGGGTGAGTGCGACATGCGAGCGGATGCGCTCAGGGGACCATTTCCGCAAGATGACATGGGCGGTGTCAACAAGCCTGACCACACGCCGCTTTCCGCACCTGCTGGAGGCCGGGACTATTACACAGGCGGCGCTGCTGATGCGGTGACTGCGGCCTCCCAGTGAGGCCAGCATCCGGCGTGCATCAGCCAGGGTGTCGGGTTTTCCAATGACCTGCCGGCCGAGGATCAGGGCGGTGTCGGCCCCGATGACAATGGCTTCCGGGAACCGCGCGGCCACCGCTTTGGCCTTGAGAACGGCTAATTCCATGACGTACCGCTCCAGATGGGCCCCATCCATGGGCTCCGGTTCCTCGACCCGGGAGGGAATCTGGCGGAAGCGGTACCCCGCAGCCTTAAGAAGGGCCGCGCGTCCCGCAGATTGAGAAGCGAGGATGAGTTTCACAGGGGCGCATTCTTGCGTCATTTCCACCCCCGAGTCGAGCGGGAAACGCTATACGGGATTCTAATTCTCTTGTGCCATGTGGTGAAAACGAGCAAAGTTCCCCCTCATGTCCGAGAGGTTGGAGTGGGCCGTCATCGTGCCGCCTCCCTGCCGGAAAAGAGTCGGTAACCATGATCACTTCGCAATATTATCTTTGTCCTCAACCTCGTGTGATGGCGTTGAATGGCGGGTGGCGGGCTGTCGGCGGGATCCACCGGATTGTGCTTGTCGGAGACATTCCGGAGACGAGGCGGGCGGCGACTCTTCTGCAGGCGGGCGCCAGGAGCCATGCGGGGGTTGACTGGGCGGTTGAGCCGGCCGGTGCCACGGGGCTTGCCGCGGATTCCATCTTGCTGGAGGTGGATCCTGTCGCCGTTGTCCAGTCGCAGGGATACCGGCTGGTCATGACGTCGGACCGACTGCAGCTGACTGCCCATGACCCGGCGGGGCTGTATTATGGTGCGGTGACCTTGGTCCAGTTGTTGCGCCAGGCGGCAGGGGAACTGCCACTGGGGGAGATCGGGGATTATCCTGACTTCCCGGTGCGCGGGGTGATGCTCGACATCAGCCGCGACAAGGTGCCGACGATGGACACGCTGTTTGCCCTGGTGGACAAGTTGGCCGGGTGGAAACTCAACCATTTTGAACTTTATGTCGAGCATACCTTCGCCTACCGCAATCACCGGGATGTGTGGGTGGACGCAAGCCCGATGACAGGGGACGAAATCCGGCGCCTGGATGCGTATTGCCGCGAACGATTCGTGGAACTGGTGCCCAACCAGAACTCATTCGGGCATATGACCCGGTGGCTCACCCAACCCGCCTATCAGGATCTCGCGGAAGCCCCTGACGGCGGGGATACGCCGTGGGGCACGCATAATCCGATGCCGAACAGTTTGAATCCGGCCGATCCGCGCAGCCTGGCGTTGATGGCCGAATTGTATGATGAGCTGCTGCCCTATTTCAGCAGTCGCAAGTTCAACGTGGGGTGTGATGAAACCTGGGACCTGGGGCAGGGGAAATGCAAGGCGCTCTGCGAGCAGCGGGGGAAGGGCCGCGTCTATCTTGATTTCCTGCTCAAGCTTCATGAGCTGGTCACCCGGCACGGCAGAACGATGCACTTCTGGGGCGACATCATCATCAAATATCCGGAGCTTGTGCGTGAACTTCCACGGGATGTCGTCGTGCTGGAGTGGGGGTACGAGGCGGATCATCCGTTTGATGCGCATGGTGCGAAATTTGCCGCCGCCGGACTGCCCTTCTATGTGTGCCCGGGTACCTCGTCGTGGAACAGCATTGCTGGCAGGCATGAGAATGCGATCGCCAACCTGCGGGCCGCGGCGGAGAACGGGCTGAAGCACGGGGCCACGGGTTACCTGATCACCGACTGGGGGGACAACGGGCACTGGCAGCCCTTGCCGGTGAGTTATCCCGGGTTTGTAGCAGGCGCCGCCATGGCGTGGCACCTTGAAGGAAACAAGGAGCGGGACTGGGCGTCGGTTCTCGACCGCCATGCGTTTCAGGATGGGGCGGGCGTGATGGGTAAGGCGGCCTGTGATCTGGGGAATGCGTACCTGCGATGCGGGCGGCTGCTCTCGAATAGCACGGTCTTGTTTCAGTTGCTGCATGACACGCTGGATTGGCGGATTCCCGAGACCGTCACGGCGTCGTCCCTGCAGGCCACTCGGGAGTATATCCAGGGGATTGTGAACCGGCTTGCCGGGGCGCGGATGCAAGGCCAGGACGCCGCCCTGGTAATGGATGAATTCCTGAATGCAGCCCGGATGATGATTCATGCTTGTGATCGCGGACTGCTGCGCCTGGGCGGGGATGCAGAAAACGCCGCTACCCGGGATCGTCTGGTTACCGACTTGAACCACATCATCCATGAACATCGGAGGGTGTGGTTGGCGCGCAACCGCCCGGGCGGTCTGCCTGACAGTGAGGCCAGACTCACCCGGCCATTGAAGGAATATGCCTGAAGTAAACCAGGAGTTAATGGCACGAGAGAGTTAGTAGTGCTGAGAAAGCCTTGATTTTTCAATTCCTGTTGCGTTGGACTCGTGCAGGTGGCACGATGTGCCCATAACCGAAAAGCGTGCAAGGAGATTGGCCATGGAAGCGCTATCCGGATGGTGGACGGCTTGTTTTTACCCGGCGTCTGCCAGATGAGCATGTTGGACGAGTAAGAGAAAACGGTCTATGAGGGAAAGCATGAAAACTTGGCAGATGCTGTTGAAGGTATGTGTGTTAATAGGGCTATCGGCTTCGATCTCGTACGGTGCGGACCTGGCAACCTACCAGGGAAAATATGCCGATGCCCTGAAGAGTATTCGCGCCGATGCAGGAACAAATCATGAGCTATTGGTTGCCCGGTATGTCACCGCACTGCAGGGGGTCCGTGAGAAGTCCCAGCGCAACGGAGAGCTGGAGGAGCTTAAGGCGGTACTGGCCGAGGCGAAGCGGTTCACTGAAAAAAATACGGTTGCAGTCGAGGATGCCGCCGGCAGTTTCCCGGCATTGAAGAAAATACAGACCACGTTTATCAGGGAGGTCGATGACCAAAAGCGGGCTGAATCAGAGCGGATATGTTCACTGACGGAAAAATACGACAGGGTACTGGCACAATTGCAGGTTGATTTGACCAAAGAGGGAAAAATCGATGATGCCTCCGCCGTTCTCGTCGAGCGGAAGAAGTTAAAGACCATGATCGCGGCGCCAGTATCAACTGCCGGGCAAATGCCAAAAAATGAGCCGAGTCCTGCGGCGGATGTTGAAATAGTGCGCAAGCCCAATGCGGGGAGTGGCAGCGTCACGATTAAGGCCTTTATCGATATTCAGGACGTTCTGAAAATGCAGGGCAATAAGATTTGGTATGAGCATGCCAGTGGCGCGTTGCCGGGGAAGTGGGCTGATCAGAATCAGCCCACGTTTATCAGCAAGAAAGCATGGATGCCAGTCTGGGAGAGTTCGATCAGCAAACCCTATGAGGGGATTAAGCCGGAAATATCTGCCGGCACGGCGCGGGTGAGAACCATTACCGGTCGCGGCAAGATCACCATCCTGGAGCAGCCGGTCCCTGAGAACGACTACACTCTGGCGGTAAGTCTTTATGTTCCGGTCAATACAACCAAGTGGTATCTGCCCGAGAAGGCGGCGGTTGCGCGCAAGACCAAACCCCTGTTGCAGAAGGATCCCTGGGGCCCCCAAGTCGGCCTTCAGGGACGCTATGAAAGCGCGAGGGCACAGTCGATTTGGGCAACCGCTGACGACCAATATGTGTATTTAGTATCGACTGTACGCTAGAGGCGAGTCGTCCCCAGTCCCGAAAGGCGCTTAGTTAAGACCGGATCCCGTCATAAACAAGAACCCACCCCTAACTCCAAGGAGAGGAATTAGTTTATTTTCAGTCCCTTATGATGGATCCCCGCCTTGGTGGTTAGGGGTGGGTTCTTGTAAAATCTTTCAGAACTATGTCCCATGCGGCTCGCAAGATCGCCGCTGGTCAAGAGACACGTGCGGTCAAAATGGAGAATGAAGAATGAAAGCAACTGTGAGAGTGTTGTGTGGGGTTCTTCTTGCGGGAGCGTTTTCGGGCCTGGCAACCGGGGTTAACGCGGCGAAGCCCCCTGACACGCAGAAGCAGGCGGTATTCTTCTCAAGTCTCCCGTTTCCCGATACTGACCCCTCAAAATGGCAGTGGCCATCGACCATTAACCAGAAGGTCATGCCAATTCTGGGAGTGGACGGACCCGTGCACCGGCATACACCCAAGACGGCAATTCCGGCAAAGGACGACTACCCTGTGCGTCCCGTGAAAGGCAAGGGTCCGGAGGTCGGCAGAGGCCACGGCGGTATGACATACGTCAATTGGATGTTCGGCTTAAAGAAGCTGGCCGACCTGTCTATTGACGTCACGTTCCATACGGCTCCCCAGCCCAAGGCGGCTGTCTACCTGCAGCTCTATGACTTCAGAATCGGGAAAACAGGCCAGTACTTCGGCTTCCAGTACTCGTTCGGAGACAAGGGCCAGGTTGTCACGAAGTTTATCTGGTCCCGTTGGGCGACCCGTGACAAGGCCGACGCCTGGGTGGCGGACGGTGGCACGATAGAGTCAGCCGGGTACGAGGGGGATTTCGTCGGCATCCGCTATCCCTATGCATGGGGTAAGGGCACTTACACCGTGCACATGATGATGAGGGACACGGACAATGTCGGCACCTGGTATGAGATGCGGATATACGACCACCAGAAGAAGGAGTGGACCAAGATCGGCCGCCTGCGTTTCCCAAGGGCTGACGGTGACCTGCCCTTCATTGAGGATGGCGGCGGGAGCTGGTGTGAGGTCTTTGGCGGGACGAAGACCTCCAGTGACATCGGGCTGTTCCACCTGAGCTACGGCGGGGCCTATACCTGCGGGCGAACCGTTGCGGCAAGGGAGGTGCGGTTCACATACGGGAAAGACACCCCAAACTGTGATATGGCGATTGATCCTGACGGGAGGCGGGTCCATGTCGTGTTTGGCGGGGACACAAGACGCGTCATGCCTGGGAAGACGCACAAGCTGAAGGCGGAAACATTTTAGATTCCTGGGGTTTAGAGGGGGGGGCAGGAAGACAGTTAAAATAATAGACAATATAATCGATGCTAGGTTCGTTAGGAGTAGGAGCGGCGCCGAGATGGATGACTGAGGGAGGAAATTCATATGCGAACATCAAGGAGCGTGGGGGATGGGTGCGAAATAACACAGAGCAACGCCTCTGTATCTGCGATTCTTTTTTAGAGAAGACAGAGGGAAGTCTTTTTGCAGAAGCATTGTGCGGTGATTATGAGTGTTAATCACCGCATAAATTGCGGTAAATAATTGCATTATTTGCATGATCGGTCCAATATGGCGATGAAGGCTGGATGGTTATGACCTATATATACACTCACAATGACTGGCCGAAATTCCGGTGGAATGGGGAGAAATTGGCGCCGTTATTGGCTGATATCAGGCATCGGCAAGGGCGGTTGCTGGGGCGAATGGAATCCTTGGGCTTTCGGTTTCGTGGCGAAGCGAATCTATCCACCTTGACCGATGATATCGTGAAATCAAACGCCATTGAGGGGGCTATTCTGGATCCTCAAGCGGTTCGGTCATCCCTTGCGCGCAGGCTTGGGCTTGATACGGCTGGGACATTACCAGCTTCCCGGGATATTGAGGGGCAGGTGGAGATGATGCTGGATGCCACGCAAAAATACGCCGAACCACTGACGTCCGAGCGATTGTTTGCCTGGCATGCGGCCCTTTTCCCCGCCGGTCGCAGCGGCATGCGGAAGATCACGGTGGGTGCCTGGCGTCCCGCCGAAGCGGGGCCGATGCAAGTGGTCTCGGGGGGAATCGGCCGGGAAAAAGTGCACTTCGAGGCACCGAAGGCCGGTCGGCTTGATGCTGAGATGAGGACGTTTCTCAAATGGTTCAATACGCCCCCTGGCCCGGATGCCGTGCTCAAGGCTGCTTTGGCCCATTTTTGGTTTGTAACGATACATCCTTTCGAGGATGGAAACGGCCGCATTGCCCGTGCCATTGCGGACATGGCTCTGGCGCGAGCTGATGGAATTCCGGACCGCTATTACAGCATGTCGTCACAAATTGAAGCCGAGCGGAAAGACTACTATCAAATCCTGGAAGCGAGCCAGAAGGGGGACCTTGATGTCACGGCCTGGATGATGTGGTTTCTTGAATGCATGGGTCGCGCGTTGGATCGGGCTTCTTCAGCACTGGCGAATGTCATGCGCAAGGCCAGGTTTTTGGAAGCCATCCATCCCGCGACCCTCAACGACCGGCAGTGGGAAATGGTGAACCGGCTACTCGATGGCTTTGAGGGGAACCTGACGACATCCAAGTATGCCAAGCTGGAGCGCTGTTCTACCGACACCGCCCTGCGTGACATCCGGGGGCTTCTTGAGCGTGACATTTTGATTGAGAATCAGGGGCGTGGACGGAGCGCAAGTTATCGCCTTTCCAACATAGAAAAGGAAACGATCAACCAGCAGGGAGTAATATGAGCAGAAGATTCAATCGATGGGGACTTGTTGCCGCGGCTATGATGGTTTCGATGGTACTCCCGGCGGGGGTGGTGCGGGGGGATTCTGAAAGCAAGGAGGACCGGCGGGGTCGGATCAAGACCGATTTAGCGGCGGTGCAGCAGTACCGCGCCGGGTTGGAGCAGGTTGTCAGCTTTGCGAACTCGCGCCACGACTTGTTCCCGACCAACCACGTCTCTGTAAACCGTCTTCTGACACGGGAACAGAGGGAGGAAGTCTGGACGGCATGGAAAACCTTCCTCGACTATTCCATGGCCCTGGATTCGGTCCGTCGCGATCACGGCAAGACCTTTCTTATCGTCGACCGCCAGGTTCGGGATGAATCCTTTCTCGTCACCTATGCCGCCTTTCTGGCCCAATACCGGTTCTCCCTTGAATTCATCAAGCTCGTTGAGAACGATCCCGGATTGGACGTCCTGTTGAACGACTCTGTTCCCGAACTCGGGCTGGAGAAGGGAACCTATGGGAGGTTCAAGTTCCTGTTCGTCAACGTGGCGCGTGGTGCGGAGTATGTGGCGTTCAAGTCGATCTGGGCGACCACGCTGAAAAAACCTGACATCACCGGTGTGAAAATCGGAGAGGATGTTGCCGCCCTTACCGCGGGTCGTGCCGAGGACCAGTTGCTCGCCTTCGATAATGCCTTTGAATTGGTGCTCAAGGGTGGCAGCACCGCGTGGTTTCCGGTGCAGAAGGGGGTTTCAATCTGGATGGGGGATACCAAGGTGTGGCGCAAGAACGGGTGCCTCATCACCCTGGATCAGCTTGCCGGGGCGGCAAAAAAGCTCCTGCCCGGCGATGTCCTGCTCGAGCGCCGCGAATGGTACATGTCGAATGTGGGTCTGCCGGGCTTCTGGCCTCATGCCGTGCTTTATGTGGGAACCCCGGCCGACCGCAAGGCCTTTTTCAACGATCCCGAGACCCTTGCCTGGGTTAAATCACAGGGTCAGGACGATGGTGATTTCGACGCGTTGCTGAAATCAAAGTACCCCGAAGCCTACGCGCAATGCACAGCGACGTTGGAAGGCGGGCACGTGCCCCGCATCCTCGAAGCCATCGGGGAGGGCGTGTTGTTCACCACGCTGGAACACTCCGGCGCGGCGGACAGCCTGTGCGCCCTGCGTCCGCGCCTGAGCAATAAGGAGCGGGCCGTTGCGCTCTTCAGGTCGTTCCATTATGTCGGACGCCCCTACGACTACAATTTTGATTTCACCACCGACTCGGCCATTGTCTGCACGGAACTGGTGTACAAGTCCTACCAGCAGTGCCCGGATTCGCGCGGGCTCTCCTTTCCGATCCTGAGCATCCTCGGTCGACCCGCCACGCCGGCCAACGAGTTGGTGCATCAGTTCGACTCCGCCTTTGGCACGGCGGACCAGCAATATGACCTGGTTCTGTTCCTGGATGGCCGGGAGAAGACCAGGACGGCGATCGAGGGTACCCTTGAGGAGTTCCGGAAAAGCTGGCGCCGCCCGAAATGGCATGTCGTGACGCAGGGGCGCAACGGGGATACGGCAGCCAAATCTGAGGCCGCGCCCAAGGCGGGGAACCGGACATGAAACAAGGGTCCCCGTTCGTATTTGGGACCAAGGCCTTGGCACTGCTGCTGTGGGTTGCCATGCTGGGTGCGGTG
>CAZMSS010000043.1:0-16293 GCA_964568965.1 uncultured Verrucomicrobiota bacterium
GAGGGCTGATGGGGCGGGAATCGAGCGGCATGATGACAGGATCCCTGCCAGCAGGACCGGGCTTGAAGCGCGAACGAGAATGCATCCCCATTTCATGGCGATACCCCGCCCTGATTATCCGACTCCCACTTCCGGCACCGGCCCCCGCTGCGTCCGATGGGGGCGCCATGGTCGATGATCTCGATCACCTCGCACCGGTTCGGACAGTCTTCGCACCGGAAACAGCGCGTGGCAATCTCGCGGTCGCAGAGGCTGAACCCCCTGAAGCGTGTTGCCGGAGGATCGGTCCGCAGCGCGATGAGCGCCGCGCCGTAGGCCCCCATGACCATGTTGTGGCGGGGGATGATCACCTCGGTCTTCAGGGCCTCGTTAAATGCCCTCCGGATGCCCTTGTTTGCGCTGACCCCGCCCTGCAGTATGACCGGTGCCAGGATTTCCTTCCCGGCGCACACGTTGCCCAGGAAATTCCGTGCCATCGCCTGGCACAGGCCCATGACGATGTCGTTCTGGTGATGGCCGGTCTGCTGCTTGTGGATCATGTCGGACTCTGCGAACACGGTGCAGCGGCCCGCGATGGGGGTGGGGTCGCGGGACAGCAGCGCCCGTTCGCTCAGCTCCTCGATGGAGATGTTGAGCCGCTTGGCCTGGGAGTCCAGGAAACTTCCGGTGCCGGCCGCGCAGACCAGGTTCATGGCAAAGTCCACCACCACGCCGTTGCGGATGAGGGTCACCTTGCTGTCCTGTCCGCCGATCTCGAAGATCGTCCGGGCCTCGGGATGCAGATGCAGGGCGGCCCGGGCATGCGTGCTGATCTCGTTCTTGACGATATCGGCGCCGACCACGGCGCCGATCAGGGTGCGGGCGCTCCCGGTGGTGCAGACCCCCGCGATCTCGAGGGTGTCGGGCAGATTGCCCTTCATGTCCAGGATGGCTCCCTGGACGGAGTGGATCGGGTTGCCATCGACCCGCCGGTAGGCGGAGAACAGGACGTCGCCCGCCGCATCGGTCAGCACCACGTTGGTGCTGATCGATCCGACATCGATGCCCAGATAACCTTTTGATTTCATCATGATTCCTGACTCCTCCGGTCCCTCAGGATGTCCACAAATGCCTCCAGGCGGGTGACCACGCCGACATGGCTGCTATGCTCGTCATAGGATAATTCCAGGACGGGAATCGAGTGATCCTGGCTCACCTTGCGCAGGATCGGGCGGATACTGACTTCCGGCATGCATCCGGTGGGGCAGACGTGGATGACGGCGTCATAGTGTTCCTCGGCGCAGGTCAGGGTATAGGCGACGGACTCGAGGGCATGCCCCCCGACCAGGGCCTTGAGATAGGGTCGCGCCTTGCGGAGCTGGTTGCGCCGGGAATCGGGGCTCCAGGGGGCGAGGCTGAAGATTTTCGCCAATTCGTTGCCGAGGATGAAGAAGTTGCGGACTTCGACGCCGAGGTGACCGAGGGTTTCCTCGATATTGTGGTTGAGATAGCGATCCCGGAGAATGGAGGCTTCGCCCAGCAGGCCGATCCGCAGGGGGGTGTCGTTCTGCCTGAGCGGGATCGCCGCAAAGCGTCCCGGAACCGCGCGCGCAGAGGCCCTGATGGCCTCCACCGTCCGCGCCTCGTCAAGATCCTTGAGGCAGGCGTTCATGACGCGGCTGGTCTCCCCGGGGGTCAGCTCCCGGGCCCGTGTCTTCCAGGTGAGTTTTTCAATCTGGTCCACCGCATGCACCTTGAAGTAGGCCCGGGCCGAACAGCGCAGGAATTCCTTCATGGTGGGGTCGAAATGCCTGATGAGGGGCGGTTTGATGCCGTCGTAGCCCAGGCCGAAGAGATACATGTTGTACCCGCGGTCCTTCAGGATCTTCTGCTGCAGGTCGCGATAGTAGCGGAGGCGGCAGGTGCCAACGCTGTTGACCATGACCCCGTACTCCACCCCTTCCCGGGCCGCCTTGATGAAGTAGCCGAGCGACGCCTTGAACGCGAGGCAGCTGAAATCGGGCGAGGCTTCAGCGCCCAGCATCATCATTTCAGGGGTTGTGCTGCGGGTGCTCCAGGGGGTTACCCGGAGGCATTCGATCGAGGCGGAGAGCGCGATGGCGTAATTGCCCCAGGGCGGTATGGCGAGTGCTGTCATGTTACCATCCTGCCGAGTCCACAAACGCCTCCAGGCGTGTTTCGAGCCCGGCCTGGGCCGTGTGTTCATCCAGTACCAGCACCATGTAGGGGATGCCCTTTTCCTTGAGGATGTCGCGCTGGTACTCGATGACAATCGAGTCGCAGCCGCAGTTGAACGAGGTGAGCTGAATGACCGCCGCACAGTGGGCACGGTCCAGTGTTCCGAGGTGGCTGATCATCTTGCTGCAGGTATCCCACTTGATCTTTCCAGCGGGAACCTCTTCGGCATCAAAGGGCACGGGGTGGACCTCGACTCCCAGGCGCTTCAACGTCGTCAGGATGGGCCCCGAAATGAAGTCGTCATGAAGATTGTAGGGGTGCGCGAGAAGCAGCATCCGCCTGTGCGGGGCTCTGGTGCTGCGGGGCTTCGGGCCGCGGGCGGCATGCATCGCTGCGATGGCCTCACGGGCGGCGGCGAACGCCTGGGCGTCGCGCGCGCCCAGTTTCCGGCCCAGTTCCAGCAGGGACTCCGCCAGGGGCGCCTTGCCCTCGTGGATATCGACGGTCAGGATGGGGATCCGCCCTCCGAATTGCGCGATGGCCGTATCCGGCAGGGCGGCCAGTTTGGGGCATGCAATGTGGTCCTTGAGCCCGGAGAGCAGGCGCGGGACGAAAAGGACATCGGCCTTGCCGATCAAGTGGGCGAGGTGTGCGTCCAGTAACTTGACGGGCAGGCAGTGTTCCGACTCGGAAATCAACGCGGCCTGCTCGACCGTCGGGGTTGAGGTGGGAGGCGAGACCACCGTGGTGAGTCCCAGCCGTTGGAAAAAGGTTTCAAACAGCGAGGGATAGAGGAAGAAATAGAGCGCACGGGGGAGGCCGATGGTGAGCGGCTTGATGCCGGTGCCGTCCACCACCGTCTTCAAGGCGGTGAAGGCGTCAGGCCGGAGGTTCCTGAGGATCATGAGGCTGGCGTTGACGGCGGCCTTGGTGGCCATGGGTACGCCGCCCCCGTATTCGGCCCATTGGCCGCCCACCAGCAGTCGCTTGACCGGGGTTGTGAGGCGGGCGAGTCCGGCGTGAATGTTTTTCCGGGTGGGTTTGTGGCCCATGATGGTTCCTTCCCGGTTCCCGGTGTAGCGGTGGAAGGTTACCGGGGTGGCCACCTCCATGATCTCGATGTGGCGACGCAGGCCGGGGATCAGGTCGCGCTCGACACGAGCCAGCAGGGCGTCGGCGAATTCCTGCTTGAAACGGCGGTAGTCATCCCCCCGGTCCAGATCCTTCCCGGTCTTCCAGGAGTTATGCTGGGGCAGGTAGGCGGGGCACTGGATGAGAAGGGTGCCTTTTCCGGGTGGCGCCAGGGACGGGTCTCGGAAGGAAGGGGCGAGGATGCTGATGACGGTGGTTGCGGCTTCGCCCTTGGACCGCTCACCCGGTGGCGCCGCATTGTTTGTCAGGCGGACAAGCTCCTCGTTCAGTCCGAGCTCGGCAGGCGTGCAGTCCAGCCCCAGGTAAATCGAGAAACTGGAGTAAAACAGGTCCGCCTGGCGCAGTCGCCTGATCCTCCGGGCCGGAATGCTTCCCGGGGGGAGCATCCGGCTGAAGAGGGTGTCCACATCGCAGGCGGCGATGACGTAGCGGGAATGAATGGTTTCGCCGGAGGCGAGCCGGATTCCGGCAGCCTCGTTGGAAGGGCTGACCAGGACTTCGCGGACGGGTTGATTCAGGCAGATCAAGCCCCCGTTGGCGCTGATCTTGCCACATAACCAGTCCACCAGCTTGCTGCACCCTCCCTCGGGCGGCTTCTGGAAATCACCGGTGAAGGCGAAGCCGAGGGGGACGAGGACTGACATGAGTGTGCCATCGGAGTGAAACAGCGCCCGGAGTTCAGGGGTTTTGAAATAGCGGGCCAGTCCTTTTTCCGCAGTGGTTGAAACGATGTGGCGGATGGGCCACACCCAGCGCGTCATGGCGAGGCCGTGGCTCAGTTTCTCGCGAAGCGACATTGTACCCGCCGCACGCATGCGGTTGTCGAGGAATCGCATGTGGTGGCCGAGGCGCCCGGCGTCCCGGAAGAGAGCCTGCAGGCCTTTTGTCTCCGCGGGAAAATCCCGGATCAGGCGGTTCCTGAGTTCCAGCGGGTTGGAGGTGAGCAGGTAATCATGACCGGCACCCTTGTAGCGATGAATCCTGTGGAGGGGATCATAGCGGGGGCCGTCGTCACCCAGGGCCTTGTGAATGCGGGCGAGAAACCCGTCGGGCCGGCACTGGTTCAGCCATTGAATCGAGGAATCAAAGGTGAATCCCCTGCGGTGAAATGAAGCCAGATAGCCGCCGGCCTGCGGCTCAGATTCAAAGAGGGCCACGCGCAACCCGGCTTTTGAAAGCAGGGCGGCGGAGGTCAGCCCGGCGATGCCAGCCCCGATGATCACGACATCGTAACGGGGTGGTATGGGGCAGGGCGGCATGGGTTGTACCGGGGGTTCAATGAGATGGTAAAATTGTTTGTATTCTTCCGACTTGAAATCGTGCCGGACAATAACAAACGGCAACAGGGCCTGCAATGGTCAAGGTTTCGCAGCAAATCATGCTTGGCGTTGAGGCCGTGTTCTGGCACCTTCTGCCCCTTGAAGACTTTATTTCAGGGCATAATTGGCATGAGTCTCAAACAGGCGCCCGGGATATCGGTGCGGGTCTCCATGATGGCCGGGTTGGTTTACGGTCTTGTGTTGCCGGTGATGGGCGGGGAAGAGATGATCCCGGCCGCAACTTGGCCTGCAAGCTGGTTCCATGCGCCCAAGACCGCCTCCGAGTCGGGGCTCAAGGAATACCATGAGGCCCCTGTCCTTGCCGAAAGAGTCAAGGCTGGCACGTTGCCGCCTGTAAAGCTGCGCCTGCCTGATGATCCGGTTGTGATCGAGCCTGCCGGGCGAATCGGGCGGTACGGGGGCACGGCCCGGGTGTTCAGTCAGGACAGCGGTTGTCTCCTCGGTCTTGAGCCACCGCTCACAATCAATCCGCTCGTGAGTGACGTTCTGCCGAATCTGGCGCGAAAATGGGAGTATAGCGACGGGGGCAAGGTCTTTACGCTATACCTGCGGAAGGGGATGAAGTGGTCCGATGGGCATCCCCTGACGTCCGAGGACTTTGTCTTCTGGTATGAACGTGTTTGCTGTAATTCAGATATCACGCCGATGATGGAACGGCCATGGAAGAATGCAAGGGTGACCGCGCCCGACGACTTCACCGTGCGGTATGAATTTGCCTTGCCCTATCCCTCCCTGGTCCGGGAGATGGCCCATCATGGGGAAGAATTCTGCGTGCCGGCTCATTTCCTGAGAACCTATCATCCCGATTTCGTGCCGAAGGCTGACTTGGAGGCCATGGCCAGGAGGGATGGTTTCATGAGTTGGATGTCTTACTTTGACGCCGCACGCGGTGGATACACCAAGTATTTCACAGGCGATCTGAATGGCGCGTCAACCGGGCCAGTGGTGACGCCTGTGCTGAAGCCATACGTCCTCAGTCGGCAGTCCCCGACGCTGCTGGTCTACGAACGAAATCCCTATTATTCGAAAGTCGATCCTGCGGGCAATCAGCTGCCTTACATTGACCGGGTCTATGTGATGGTGGCCAGCAGTGTTGATGTGATTGTCGCCAAGGCCTGCACCGGGCAGGCCAGCCTTGTGGGCAATCCCCTGAAGACGACTGATATCCCCCTTTTCAAGACCGGTGAAAAGGCCGGGAAATACAAGACGTACATCTGGAACCGGTTGCACGGCGTGGATGTCGTGATCCAGCCGAACCTGACATCGCCCGACAAGGGGCTCCGCGCGCTGTTCCAGGACCTGCGGTTCCGTAAGGCGCTTTCTCTCTCGATCAACCGGCAGGAGATCAACACCATCGTCTATTTCGGCCGGGCCGTGCCCCGGCAGACGACCGTTATTCCCACGAGCAAGTTTTATGAGAAGAGCTTCGCCGACGCCTATATCGAGTATAAGCCCGATGCGGCCCGGCGCCTGCTCGACGAGATGGGCGTCGTTGACCGCAACGGTGATGGGATCCGTGAGCGGCCTGACGGTGGGCGGCTTCATATCACCCTGGAATGGTTCGACCTGGAGACACCCAAGGGGATCACGATGGAGCTGGTGATCGAATACTGGCGCAAGATCGGGTTGGATGTGACGCTCAGGCAGGTAAACTCCGACCTGCAGGGAAGCCGCGCGAAGGCAAACATGATGGATATGACACTATGGCATGCCGATCGCTGCTCGGACATCCTTTTCCCTTCCGAACCGTTCTGGTTTGTGCCGATGCATCGCAACTGGGAGGAGTGTCATTGGGGCGAATGGTCACTCTGGTATCAAAGCGGCGGGCAGCAGGGTGAGAAGCCCATCGAGGCGGCCAGGCAGTTGATTGACTGGTGGGTGGAAATGTCCACAACCCTTGACGAGGCGAGGCAGATTGAGCTGGGTAAAAAGATCCTGCGCTCGCAGGCCGAAAACCTGTGGACCATCGGAACCGTGGGGTTGGCGCCGCAACCGCTGATTGTGAGCGACGAGCTGCGGAATGTGCCGTTGCGGGGGTACTGGGGGTGGGATAACCGCTCGACCATGCCTTATCATCCTGAAACCTGGTACCTGGAGCCGGAGGAGCCCCGATGACCCGATATATTGTCAATCGCCTGCTCGGGATGATTCCAACCCTGTTCGTTATCTCCCTCATCACCTTCATCCTGATCCAGCTTCCGCCAGGCGATGCCGTGACGGCGATGATGAAGGACTTGCAGCAGCAGGGCCAGCGTGTGACGGAGGAGCGCATGACGGCGCTGCGTGCCATGTATCACTTGGACGATCCCATGCCGGTGCAATACCTGCGTTGGATCGGCGGCTACCTGCACGGTGACCTCGGTTACTCCGTATACGCCCAGCAGCCCGTCAACAAGCTGATCTGGGAACGGGTCTGGCTGACGGTCGTCATTAGTCTGGCGAGTATCTTGCTGACGTGGGTGCTGGCGATACCCATCGGCATCTATTCCGCCGTCAAGCAGTACTCGCTCGCCGATTATGCCCTGACGGTGCTGGCGTTGCTGGGCATGGCGGTTCCCAGTTTCCTGCTGTCGCTTGTCCTGATGTATGTGGGGTTCAAATTCTTCGGTGTCAGCATCGGAGGCCTGTTCTCGCCGGCGTTCACGGATGCGGCCTGGAGCCTGGCGAAGGTCAACGACCTGGTCAAACACCTGTGGATCCCCACGATTGTGCTGGGGGTGGGGGGAACGGCCGGAATGATCCGGGTCATGCGGGCCAATCTTCTCGACGAGTTGAAGAAGCCCTACGTTGTGACAGCCCGTGCAAAAGGCGTCAGGCCGCTCAAGCTGATCCTGAAGTATCCGGTGCGTCTTGCCATCAACCCGTTCATCAGCACGATCGGGTGGATGCTCCCGGCAATCCTCTCCGGCTCGGTGATCGTCTCCGTGGTGCTCGACCTGCCCACGACCGGGCCGCTGCTGCTGGACGCCCTGATGAACCAGGATATGCAGTTGGCGGGAAGTTTCATCATGATCTTGAGCACTCTGACGGTGATCGGGACATTGGTTTCGGATGTGTTGCTCGCCTGGTGCGATCCCAGGATCAAGTATGAATGAGGAAAACATACCCCTGACGACCGCTCCGGTACCGGGCGGACGGGTGAGGCCGGAGGCAGTCGAGAAACTGGCCTCGGCGTCGCAATGGCGGCTGATGTGGTTGCGCTTCAAGCGCCACCGCCTGGCGGTCGTGGCGGCGCTGGTTCTCATCTTTCTCTACCTGGTTTCGGCGTTCAGTGAATTTGTCTCCCCGTATGACACGGACGACCGCAATGCCGCCTGTATCCTGTGCCCGCCGCAGCGTGTCCACTTTGTGGATGCGCAGGGGCGCTTTCACCTAAGACCCTTTGTTTATGCCTTTGACCTGACCATCGATTCGAATACGTGGCAGCGGGTTTATGTCCCGAGGACGACGGACCCGTACCCGATCCACTTCTTTGTCCGGGGTGTAACCTGCCGGATGTGGAATCTCTTCGAGACGGATCTGCACCTCTTCGGGATGAAGGACGGTGGCACCATCCATCTATTTGGAACTGATGAGCTGGGCCGTGACCTCTTCTCGCGAGTTGTCTATGGCGGCAGGATTTCCCTGACCATCGGCCTGATCGGGGTCTTCCTGACCTTTATCCTGGGCATCTTCCTGGGCGGGATCGCGGGGTATTTGGGAGGAGTCGTCGACAGTCTCGTCCAGCGCTCGATAGATATTCTCCAGTGCATTCCCCAGCTTCCGCTCTGGATGGCGGTCAGCGCGGCACTGCCGGCGGACTGGTCGGGAATCAAGGTCTACTTCGGCATCACGATGATCCTCTCATTCCTGGGGTGGACGGGGCTGGCAAGGGTCGTGCGCGGCAAGTTCCTTTCCCTGCGTGAGGAGGATTTCGTGGTGGCCGCACGCCTGTGCGGCGCCAGCCAGAGCCGCATCATTTTCCGCCACATGCTGCCATCCTTCATGAGCCATGTGATTACGTCCGCAACCATGGCCATTCCAGGGATGATCCTGGGCGAGACCGCCCTGAGTTTCCTGGGCATCGGCCTGAGGCCGCCGGTGGTCAGCTGGGGAGTTCTCCTCCAGAAGGCCCAGAACTACCAGGTTGTGGTCATGTCGCCCTGGTTGCTCCTGCCGGGATTGTTCGTCGTGATCGTCGTGATGGCCTTCAATCTGGTGGGGGATGGCTTGCGTGATGCGGCTGATCCGTATTCGACACGGAGATGATATGGATTCGAGTGTTAAAGAAAACGTACTTGATGTGATGGATCTGCACGTCTGTTTCCATACGGACGAAGGCGACATCCGCGCCGTGGACGGCGTGACGTTTTCCATGCAGCGCGGGCGTGTGACGGCACTCGTGGGCGAAAGTGGCTGCGGCAAGTCGGCGACGAGCTACAGCATCCTGCGCCTCCTTCAGAGTCCCGGTGAGATCACGGGCGGCCGGATCCTGTTTCATCCCCAGGGCGGAGGCGAAATCGATATCACCGCACTGGGTGACAACTCGGAGGGCCTGTTCAGGCTGCGCGGCGGCAGGATCAGCATGATCTTCCAGGAGCCGATGACGGCGTTGAGTCCGGTGCATACGATCGGCAACCAGGTGTGCGAGGCGATCCTGCTCCACCAGAAGGTGTCCAAGGCCGAGGCGCGGGAAAAGGCCATTGAGATGCTCCGGAAAGTCGGGATTTCGTCCGCCGAGACGCGGATCGATCAATTCCCGTTTGAGATGAGCGGCGGCATGCGCCAGAGGGTGGTGATCGCCATGGCGCTGGTGTGTAATCCCGAGATCCTCATCGCGGATGAACCCACAACCGCGGTGGATGTCACAATCCAGGCACAAATCATGGGACTCATCAGGACGTTGCAGCGCGATATGGGCACCTCGACGCTGTTGATCACGCATGACCTCGGCGTTGTGGCGCAGTTGGCGGACCATGTTGCGGTCATGTATCTCGGCAGGATTGTCGAACGCGCTGATGTGCGTTCGCTGATGAAGACGCCGCGGCATCCCTATACCATGGGGTTGCTGAACTCGCTGCCCAGTCTGGCGATGAACAAGAAGCGCCTCCCCTCCATTGGTGGAAGCGTGCCGGGCATGATGGAAATTCCGCCGGGTTGCCCCTTCAATCCGAGGTGCCGGTATGCCCAGCCTGGCCGGTGCGATGTCGGACATCCTCCCGGGCCGGAGACCATCGGCGAAGGGCATGAGGTGGCGTGTCTGCGGGCGAGGGAGATCATGGCGGAGAAAATCACGTGAGCACAGGGACGCCAGAAATAATTCCGCCTCCCGGGCAGGAGCCGCTCCTCAGCGTGCGGCGGCTTTGCAAATACTACCCCATCTATGGCAAGGGCTTCCGCAGGAAGCAGACCGGGCTGGTCAAGGCGGCCGATGACGTCAGCTTCGAGCTATGGCCAGGGCAGACCTTCGGCATTGTGGGGGAAAGCGGTTGCGGCAAGACCACCGTCGGCCGTTCCATCGTAAGAGCCATCGCGCCGACCAGCGGGGAGGTGCTTTTCAGGCACGACGGCCGGTGCTCGGATCTGGTAAAACTTGACGAAAAGGGACTGAAGCCGCTGCGAACTCGGCTGCAGATGGTTTTCCAGGACCCTTTTTCGAGCCTCAATCCGCGCATGACCGTGCGCGATATCGTGGCGGAACCGCTGCTTATCAACAAACTCGCCCGGGGGAGCGAACTGGAGGATCGTGTTGCCGCCATGCTGGTGAAAGTCGGGCTGAAGCCGGAGCATCGGCTGCGGTATCCGCACGCGTTTTCCGGCGGGCAGCGCCAGCGGATCGGCATTGCCCGTGCACTGGTGATGCATCCCTCGCTCGTGGTTTGCGACGAGGCGGTCTCCGCCCTCGATGTCTCGGTCCAGGCGCAGGTCATCAACCTGCTGCAGGATTTGCAGCAGGACCTGGGGCTGACCTACATTTTCATCGCTCACGACCTGAGCGTGGTGCGGCATATATGCAACCGTGTTGCCGTCATGTATGCCGGGAAAATTGTCGAGCTGGAGGAGACAAGCCGGCTCTTCAGCCAGCCCGAACACCCCTACACCCGGGCCCTGCTGTCGGCTGTTCCCAGTCCCGATCCTGATGTCCCCATGAAGACCGATCTCGCCGGTGATGTTGGCGATCCCGGCATTAATCCGCTAGTCATGAGGGGAAAGTTTCTAGAGTGATTTACAAGGAGGCGTAGGATGAAAAAAGGTTATGATTACGGGATTGGGGTGCTGGGTGTTGTCGCGCTGATGGTATTTCAGGGCGTGGCTCTGTCGGCTGTGAAGGCGGGTGACAGGGCCGGAGTGCCGGATTTAACCCTGGGGGTCAAGCCTGACATCAAGGGTACGTATAACCTGGGCCCGACCGGGATGCGTGGCTGGTTTTATGTCGAGGGGGACGTGACCGAAAAGAGCCGCCAGATCCTTGTGTCGACGGTGGAACAAGGATCCCCGGCCGACGGCGTAATGAGGGTCGGGGATGTCATCCTGGGCCTCGATGGCAAGCCGTTCGACGGGGATGCCCGCGTGGCCTTCGGGAAGGCCATTGATGGGGCCGAGAGCGAGACGCAGAAGGGTGTGATGAAGCTTCTGGTGTGGCGGGCGGGCAAGCAGCAGCCTGTCGACCTGCCGCTCAAGGTCATGGGTTCCTATCGCGACACGGCACCCTATGACTGCCCCAAGTCGATGAGGATCCTGGAGGCCGGTTGTCGGTATATCGCGGCGAAGAAGGAGTTTGGCCGTTTTTCGATTGGTGCGTTGGCCCTGCTGGCGTCGGGCAAGCCGGAGTATCAGGCCTTGGTTCGGGAGGCCGTGAGCAATGCCACGCCGTCGGAAGCCGACATGCTGAAGATGCAGTCCGAGGAAGGGATGCGGTGCTGGGGCTACGGATATACCAGTATTTTCCTGAGCGAGTACTACCTGGCAACAGGCGACAAGGCGGTGCTGCCGGCGATCCGGGCGTACTCGACCCAGCTTGCCGAGGGTCAGGGGGGGTATGGTACCTGGGGGCACGGGACATCTGACAGGACGGCGGACGGCAAACTGCATGGTCCCATTCCCCCCTATGGCGCGCTGAACCAGGCGGGGTTGATCTGCTACTTGTCTCTAGTCCTGGCGCAGAAATGCGGGATTGACCATCCGGAACTGGCTCCGGCCATTGAACGGTCCAGCCGGTTCTTCAGCTATTATGTGGGCAAGGGCGCGATCCCCTACGGCGAGCATCCGCCGATTGTGTCGCAGAACAACGATAACGGGAAGAACGCGACGGCCGCGCTCGCGTTTACCATCCTGGGGCGCCGCCCGCAGGCGCAGTATTACGCGAAGACCGTGACGGCTTCCGGAGGGGACCGGGAGTGGGGGCACACGGGCCCCTTCTTCGGCTACCTGTGGGGCGGACCGGGCGCCAACTGCGGCGGGCCTGAGGCGCTGGCCGCCTACATGAAGGATACGCGTTGGCTTTTCGACCTGGCCCGCCGGTGGGACGGGTCCTTTGCTTATGATCCCACGGGTGGCGGGAACGGCGGGGACTACAACGAGTTCAGCACCACAGGGGCCTATATGCTGACGTATGCCCTGCCGCTGCGCAAGCTGTGTATCGCCGGGCGTGAAGCGGTCCCGGAGAACTGGCTCAGCAGGAAGGATGTGGCCGAAGCCATGGAGGCGGCGCATTTCGATTCCACCCCGCTGAGCCGGGACGCGCTTCTGAAGGCCCTTGGCAATTGGTCGCCGGCCGTTCGTAACGGTGCGGCGAATGCCCTGGCCGGGAAGCCGGAAAACCTGGTGCCCGAACTGATGAAGATCATAGAAGGTCCTGATGCCAATGCCCGCATCGGCGCCTGTTTGGCTCTGGGGTACCTCAAGGACCGGGCGGCCCCCGCCGTGCCCCTGCTGGTCCGGCTGCTGTCACACGAGGACCGTTGGCTCCGGGTCAATGCGGCGGAAGCACTGAAGTTGCTCGGCGACGCGGCCAAGCCTGCGGTGCCCGAGATGCTCAAGGCCTGTGCTCGCGGCGACGACACCGATTCCATGCAGTTTGCGCAGGGGGCGCTGGCGTTTGCCCTCTTCTATCCCGGCGGTGCCCTGGGCGGAAAGGGACTGCTCGCAAGCTCGATTGAGGGTGTGGACAGGACCCTGCTTTACCCCGCGGTTCGGGCCGTCGCCCTGAATCCCGATTGTCGGGCGCGCGGCTGCCTCCGGTCGACCTATGGCCTGCTTACGCTGGACGACGTCAAGGTCCTGGCGCCGGATATCATCCGCTCCATCGAGGTCATCGGGCCGAATAACACGATGTTTGCCAAGGGTGTTCAATTGGCGGGAATTGATGTGCTGGCCCGTTATCACGCCGTGGAAGGGATTCCCCTGACCCTGTTCATGTTCCACTGGAAGCAGTGGGGAAAAGGGGCCATCCAGCCGCTTGCGCTGAAGACCTTGAAGTCCTACGGCGGGAATGCGAGGTCGAGTCTTCCGGAGTTGAAGGCACTGTATGAGGTGGAGCAGGCGAAGGCGCAGAAGGAACTTCAGGCGCTGAAGGAGAACACGCTCCGCGAGGAGCAGGATCTTAAGGCAAAGGGGCTTCCCCCCAGGATCAAGACCGGCAGAGAACTGAGGCGCGAGGGCGACATCGGCTCATTTGCGCGGCTTCTCAGGGAAGTCATCGACGCCATTGAGTCCGACAGGAACCCGCCCAAGCTGATCAAGGTGTTGGCGCCCTGATGCGGTATTCCGGCCGGGGTCACGCCAGGCCGAAGAAGGTTCCTGTATCCAGGGGGGCGATGTGGTGCTGCCTGAGGGTTTTTGCGGCGAGCTCGGGCTTGTCTACCCTGACAATCAGCACCGCGTTGCTTCCCCGCTTGAGCGTGAAGGCGTACATGTACTCGATGTTGATGGCATTGGGTTCCAGGATGGCCAGAATGCTTTCCATGCCCCCGGGACGGTCCGGGATTTCGAGGGCGAGCACGTCGCTGACATTGACCACACATCCGGATTTCTCCAGGACGGCCTTGGCCTTTTCCCATTCCTTGACAATAATGCGCAGAATGCCGAATTGCTCGGTATCCGCCAGGCACAGGGTGAGGATGTTGACGCCTGCCTCCGACAGGGCCTTGCAGGGATGGCTGAGGCGGCCGGGTCTGTTTTCCAGGAACACAGAGAGTTGCTTGAGTGTCATTGGTTTGCTTCCTCCTTGCGTTTATCAATTACCCGCTTGGCTTTGCCCTGGCTGCGGGCGATCGACTGGGGTTCCACCAGGCGGACATTGGCCCGCAGTCCGATCACATGCTCGATGGCGGTCGACATTTTTTTCTGGAGTTGCTCCAGGGCGCTGACGCGGTCACGGAACATCTCTTCGGTGACCTCCACCTGCACCTCGATCTGGTCGAGCCCCCCCATGCGGCTCAGGACAATCTGGTAGTGCGGGAGTGATTGCTCGACTTTGAGCAGGGCCGCCTCGATCTGGGACGGGAAGACATTCACGCCGCGGATGATCATCATGTCATCGCTGCGGTGGCTGATCCGCCGGATGCGGCGGATGGTCCGGCCGCAGGCACAGGGCTCGGCGATGATGGATGTGATGTCGTGCGTCCGGTAGCGGAGCATCGGGATGGCCTGTTTGCTGAGTGTGGTCAGGACGAGTTCCCCCTCCGCGCCGTCGGGGAGGACCTGGTCGGTATCCGGGTCGACGATTTCCATGAGGAAGTGGTCCTCAAATACATGCAAGCCTGCCTGCTGGCAGCATTCGGTGGCTACGCCGGGGCCGATGATTTCAGACAAGCCGTAGATGTCGTACGCCTTGATGCCGGCGCGTTCCTGGATGTGGGCGCGCATGGCATCCGTCCAGGGTTCCGCCCCGAATACCCCGACTTTCAACTTGAGGTCCTTGAAGCCCGTCCCGCAGGCCTCGATGGCCTCGATCAGGTGCAGGAAGTAGCTGGGTGTGGAGAAGATGGCGGTGACGCCGAAATCCTGCATGACCATGATCTGCCGCTCGGTATTGCCGCCCGAGATGGGGATCACGGTGGCACCCAGCGCCTCGGCCCCGTAATGGGCGCCGAGCCCGCCGGTGAACAGGCCGTATCCGAAGGCATTCTGGATGACATCGTTCTTGTTGAGCCCGGCGGCGGACAGCGTGCGTGTCATGACGCTGGTCCACACGTTCATGTCATCGCGGGTATAGCCCACGACGATGGGCTTCCCGGTTGTGCCGCTGGAGGCATGCAGCCGGACCACCTCGCTCATCGGCCGGGCAAAGAGGCCGTAGGGATAGGTGTCGCGCAGGTCGGTTTTCTGCATGAACGGCAGCGTGGCGATATCGGCCAGGGTCTTGATGTGTTCAGGTTTCAGGCCACGCTCCTTCATCCGGGCGCGGGTCAGGGGGACATGGTCGTAGGAGGCCCGGACGACAGTCTGGAGGCGGTGCAGTTGAATCCGGTGCAGTTCCGCAGGCGTCAGGAAGTCCGCGTAACTGTCGGGATGGATCGGCATTGTGCTCATGGGTCACCTCACTGGGGCATATTACGGCCAGCCTCAAAAGCGTCCAGGTTAACAGCGTGGAGTTTTTCGGGGAACGTGGCGCGGATCACCTTGTGCCAGGCCTCGAGGGGAATGGTGAGGTGGCGGCTCAGGGTGCCGAGCATGGCGATGTTCAGGCTTTTCCGGTTGGGAAGGGGGACGGAGTCGAAAGACTGGGCATTGATCAGAATCCCGCCCGGGCGCAGGGCCGGCCTGTGAATCTCGATCTCCTCGGGAGCGAGGATCAGGAGAAAGTCGGTTTCTGCGGCGGGGATCATGGGGCTGAGGATTTTCCGTCCGAAACGGATATCGCTGGCCACCGAGCCGCCGCGCTGGCTCATGCCGTGGACTTCAGCCTTCTTGACGTCATAACCGGCCTGGAAAAGAACCTCGGCCAGAACCTGGGAGCTTTTCAGGATTCCCATGCCGCCGAGTCCGGCGATGCGTATATTGATGGTTTGATCAGGATTCATGGGAAGGTTTCAGGGTTAGGGTTTGGACGGGACAGGGGTTTGTTCGTACGAGCGAATGCGTCCGGCGGCCAGCAGGCAGGGCTGGCGGGCAACAATCACGGTTAAATCATTCGACTGAAGGGCGCTGACCACGGTGCTCTCCAGTTCCGCCAGTTGGCGGACCGGATCGAAGACGAGGACCGTCTTGACCCCCATGGCCTTGACGACCTCCTCGATCATGATGCGGGTGGTCGGGGTATGGTCCAGTTTCCGGCCCGTGGCGGGATGTTCCTGCTGGCCGGTCATTGCGGTGGTCAGGTTGTCCAGGACGATCAGCACATGGCCGGTGGGGGGCGGGTTGAAGACCATCTCCGCCACACCGGTCAGGCCGCTGTGCATGAAGGTGCTGTCGCCGATGACGCTGACCACGCGGCGCGCCTCGGCCTCGGGCAGCACATGGCGCAGGCCGAGGCCGACACCGATGCTGGCCCCCATGCAGATCTGGGAATCCATCGCGGCAAGGGGGGGCAGGGCCGCCAGGGTGTAGCAGCCGATGTCGCCTGCGACGATGCAGTCGTGCTTCTTCAGCATATCGAAGACGTAGCCGTGCGGACAGGCATTGCAGAGGCGCGGGGGACGGC
>CAZMSS010000044.1:0-10560 GCA_964568965.1 uncultured Verrucomicrobiota bacterium
TTATGGAGTATGGCTCGTCAGTGATATTAATGGGTGGGCGAAGTTCGGGGACCCCATGAGCACGGGAAAGAACCCGGCCATCCCATCGGCTCAGGGCTGTGCCCATCCAGAGGGTATAGTCACTGTCAACATAGATTGATCCCATTTTCATGGCAATATTTGCGCCTGCCGCATTCTTGATGGTGACCGTCGCGGACAGACTGTTTGTTTGATCCTTGCGTCTGGCGTAGATATTACCGCGAGAGGTCACTCGGTCATTCAGGGCCAATGAGCCCCCAAGATACATGTCGTGGTTGCAATGAACGGGGCCCGCCGAAAAAGTCATTGTATTTCCGGGCTGGATTTCCAGGTCATTTTCATAGAAAACTCCGAACCGGATGAGGTAGACGCCGAGCAGTTGGACTTTTTTTTGCAGGACGGCAGTGACGCCACTTTGCGGATTTCTTGCTCCCGCGGTGACTGTAAAAAACTGATAGTCTCCATCGGCGCCACGGCACGCAGATCCGTTGGTGATAACTCCGGTTATGACGTCAGAGTCAACCGAAATTCGGAAAGCAGGTTGTCCATTTTCCCGGGTGAGCGCATAACCGTCCAGAATATTCGTGAATGAAATAGAATTGACCAAATTCTGAAGATAATTAGTCTGACAGGGATACATGGGTTGATTTGCCATCACTTGCGCCAGGCGGATAGTTCCATATTCGAGGGCGGCATCTGCCGCTGAACGGGCTTTTCTGTAATCGATCGTCCGTCGTGTTTGAAAGGCACTATTGATTGTATATGCCACATAGGCACCGCAAATTACAGCTCCTGTAAAGCAGACCAGGAGAGCGACCATCAGAACCGCCCCCGACTTTGGGGATGGCTTTGAAAGATTTCTGTCTGAATCAGCCTTCATGATATTTTTTCTTTCCTGCATTCCATTTAATTTCATAGGTTGTACCACCATTGTAGATTTCTTGGGGTAGCAGAAAATTGTAGTACAAAGCCCTGATATCCGGTTCCCATTATTCCCGCTCCAGGCGTATTAGTGGCATCGCCGATGTGCAAAGCCACCCCCACGGTGGCCGGCGAAATATTCAGCATGGTGAAGATATTGCTGGAGCCATCAATCGGGGTAACATAATTACAGACGATCTCCTCATTTCCTGTCACTGATGTGTCCGGGTCGTAGATGATGAAATTATTGCTCACAGTTGACCGGTTATTGTCGGAATCAACATAACTCAAACTGCCCTGAATGAGTCGGTCCGCGGCGGGACGCGTGAGAATCAGGATGGTCGGGGATTGTACGCCGCAAGCTCTGCTTTCTTCGATAATTTTAATGATCTTTCCCTGAGCCTTCCTTGCAAGGTCATTGTAGTTAACCTGACGATTACCTGCATACGTCATCTTGTTGACCATGGCGAACACCGTAAATATCGCCAGAGTGACTAGCATGGAGACGGATGATGCCACCAATAGTTCAATCAATGTGAACCCTGAAAGTGTTGAGTGTTTGCTCATTTGAGGTAAATGAAGCCTGTCATTATTTCGACTTGAGGGCTACCGCGGTAATCCCATGACACGGCAACACTCACTTGTTTTCTCGTCGGATTCGAGAGTTCAACGATTTGATTTGTGATAAATCGTGTGCACGTTATGGGAATGCGTGCCGTCCCGCCTAGGTGGGTCAGTAGCATATTGGTTGAAGGAAAATTTTCCGCCTCAATCATTCCGTAATTCGCACCCCGCATCTGTTCAATGGTTTCTCGGCAGAGGCTATATCCCGCATAATGCTGAGCAGTGGAATAACACAGCGCGCTCCCCTTTGTCATGGCCGTCAGCGTTGCAGCCGCAACCAATGCCACCAGCGACATGGCAATAACTACTTCTACCAGTGTGAATCCGACATATATATCTTTTTTTATGGCCTTCACCTTACACCTCAATTTTTAAAATAGCATAATTCATGCCTAATTAACAATAGAGGAGTTCATTTTTCAAATCCTCGCCCAACAGCCCATTGAAAAAATCCCGCGGGCAGGTGCCGGTAAAAGATTCTCGCCTCCAGATACACGAACTCCCGGAGTCCCAGCGAGTCGGCACAGCGCCACGCGATACCAATATCCGAGTCGACCCCCCCCCATATAGCCAACAAGTAGCATGCGGAAATATACGCCGGGCGCGATGCTCGTCCGGCCCTATCTGGCTATAAAAGTTCTCGCAAAGCCCCTCGGGTGATATATTTAGGCCATTCTTCACAGTCATCTTGTTCTATCAATCAACAGTTTGGTTGCGAATATGAGAAAATTCGCGATAATAAGAAACGGTTGATTTCCTGAGTACCTGCTGAGGCGAGTCAAGAATATATTATCCGATACTTGCGGAGTGTCAGCTATTCTGCTTAATTGTTGGTATTACATCTACTACAACAACAGAGAAGAGCTTGAATGTTTACATGAACAGAATGGCGTTGACGGTATGACAAAACTGTCCGAACTCATAAAGGTATTCAAGCGGAATTACTCCGATGTGCTGGGTGTTGATGTCGGTTCGTCTGGAACAAAGGTAGTCCGAATTAAATGGATCAAGGGGCATGCTGTCTTGGTGGCCGCCGATGTGTTGCCTGCGCTTGTCTTGCCAGAAGCCGCCGCTGCAGAGTCTTTCTCCAGTAGGGTGCCGAAAGCGTTGAAGGCTCGCTATGTGGCATTGGCAACCTCCCAGGGGGGCTCGATCATCAAGTTGCTTACGTTTCCGCTCCACACCGGGAAATCCACAGATGAACAGATTCTTGCGCTAATGGGGATTGCCAACAGTTCCGAATTCCGCATTGCCTATGAACCGGTGCTGGAAACAAGAGTTGAATCACGGGTGCTGGCAGTAGCGTTGCCCGATTCCACAGCCCGTTCTTTATGCGGCCTGTTCCCGTTAGGGGCTCCTGCGCCTTGTTCGATCGAGATCTCTGCAGTCGCGAGCCTGACATCCTATCAGAAGGGGCTTGGTATTACACATGCGGATGATTGTGTGGCTGTTATTGATTGCGGGGCGACGGTCACACTTGTCTCATTCTACTTCCGCGGCGCGCTGAGTTTGATCCGGAAATTTGACTTTGGCGCCAACACTATCCTGAAGAAACTGCAGGATAACCTAGGGGTTGACCAGGAGGTTGCGACAGGGATAGTGAATGAAGGTTCATTTGATGTGTCGCGGATTGTACATCAGGCGATGGAGAACTTCCTTCAGCAGTTGATAATTTCCTGGGATTATGTGGAGCGTCGCGAGAACACGCGCGTCGTCAAGGTTTTTGCCGGTGGTGGTGGGGCAATGTTGCGGCTTTGGGGTATGGAGATTGAGGGCACGACCGGGCAGAAGCCGGTATTGTGGAACCCGTTTGAGGGTCTTGTTCTTCACGCCGGGGCTTTTCCTGACAGATTGAAGGGGCAGGAGAGCCGCTTTTCTGCAGCGATTGGGGCCGCGTTGGGGATGTTGAGGCAGTAAGTAATGATATGCATATAAACCTGATATTGGACGAGGAGCGGCGAAGTACGAGTCCTGTGTCACTAGGCCTCATTATCCGTTTAGCTGTAATTGTAGTCTCGGTGCTGGCCATAGTGGGGATTTTTTCTTTTTTTGCGGCTTTCCGTAGCCTCCAGTATCAGGTGAGTTCGATGGATGATGAATGGCGAAGAATAGAGCCGAATTATAAGGAGGCTGTCAGGGTTCGGAATGATCTGGCCGAACGCACCGCGACTCTTAACGGGATCAAGGGCTGGCGTGATTCCAGGATTGCATGGGGAAAGCAACTTGGAGAGTTTCAATTGATCGTGCCTGCTGTGGTTCAGTTGACAGATCTTCGGGTTAGCCAGACGATTCTCTCTCTCTCAAACAACATTTCGGCTCGCTCCTTTGAAATGCGGATTGCAGGGAAAACCGCTGCGCCGCAGTCCGAAGCGAATGTTGTTCAGTTCCTGGATGCTTTCAAGCAGCCGCCTTTTGCCCGGGATGTTGAGTCTGCGGTTCTGCCACCCGGCTCTTTTCGACAGGATCCGGTATCCAAGACGGATCGCTGTTTTGAAATCATCTGCAAGTTTGTTCCGAGGGCGCTGGAATGAGGATGCCAACCACAAAAAATGAGCGTGTGCTGATGTTTGCCCTGATCGGCGTGGTCGGCATCGTTATTCTGATTTTGATTGTCATGTGGGGCATATTGCCGCTACTGGCATCAAGTAGCACAATGGATGCTTCCATGATCGAGATAGGGGATAAGTTGAAGAAAGCCAGAAGGGAGCTCGACTACGCTCCGGCTATCCAGCGCGAGTATGACGACGCCGTTCGCCAAATGGCGAATATTCGTTCCGAAAATATTCTCAGGCCCATTTTGGGATCGTATTTGGTGGGGGTAAGCGAGCAGATTGAGGCGGTGGCCCGTACAGCGAGGGTTCGGATTGATGAAATTCGTGAGGTGGGGGTGGTGAATCTACCCGCGATGAAAAAGAGTTCCTCGCTTCAGGACTTCAAGTCCTTTGTTGTGCAGGTCAGTACTGATGGACCCTATGATGCTCTTATTCTGTTTATGCAGCAGATGGAAGACCGGAACCCGTTTTTTTGCGTAAGCGATATTGCCATAGCCTGCCAGCCGGACTCTCCTGAGATGCAGCGCCTGACGGTGCGGATGGAATGGCTCATTGAGCCGAGAGTGGAAGTGAAAAAAGGGGGCGGAACGTGAATCGTCGCCGTCTTCTGATGATCATGTTTTTCATCGGGTCCTTTGAGGTTAGTCACCTATGGGCGCAGGAGACATGGACGTCCGGTGAACCTTTAGTGACGGATGCTGTCGCGACATCGGTTGCCACTTCCCCTGATAGTGATGCTGTGGCTCCGGTACCCCGTAAACGGGATCCCTTCTGGCCGGTTGGGTATACTCCGAAAGTTATGCGAAAAATCGTGGAACCCAAAGTGGGTGGTGTATCTACTGCATCAAAGTCTGAAGCCGAAGTGCTTCGGATTCCCCAGTGGGAGGAAGCGATGCGCCTGCTGGATATCCGGGGTGTCAGTCTGATAGGGAGGGACAAGGCAACGGGTCAGGCCAAATATTTTGCAATGGTTACAGGGAAGTTTGTGGAGGAGGGGGATGTGGTGAGCGTGACCCATGGCGACTTCGTCTACAGGTGGAAAGTTGTGGGTATTGGCGCATCCGGGGTGTCTTTTACTAAACTGGATGTCAGGAAAGAATGATGACGTTACAATCGGGAGCACCAAACGATGAATACTGAAATGGCGAGAAAATGGTTATTTGCGTTGGGGATGGCGGTTGTGGCGTCTGCTGTTCCGGTCGGGTGTGATAGCGGCACAGGGGATGATAGTGAGCTGGATAATTACTTTGTCAACCACCCCTATGTGTCTGATCCCCGCGATGGTGGGGCCACTATCGTGACCATCACGCCGGAGTCCGCCGTTGTGAATACGGTGGGGGGGCAGGCGGTGTTTTCATTTAATGGCGGGACGGCGCCTTATTCCTGGGATGTCGCGGATTCCTCGAAGGGCACGATCTCAGGTAGCGGGGTGCAGGGCGTCTATACAGCCAAGGTTGTCGGGAACAACGATGTGATTGCCTATGACCGGGACGGGCATGCGGCGATAGCCAAGGTCAGCGGGTCCTCCAGCGGGTCTGCCGGCGGAGATCTGGCGGTCAGCGCCTCCCCGTCCACCTTGGAAAGCAATGGGTCCATGTCGGTGCTCAAGGCGACGGGCGGCGTGGATCCTTATAGTTGGAGCGTGGCAACGGGCTCAAAGGGCGGTTTTGTGGGCGCAGATACCGGTGCCTCCGTGGTGTATGTGAGAAACGCCGCCGGGGACAATGCCGTGACGGTTACCGACAGCACGGGTGTTCGTGCCAGCATTGTGATTGCGCAGCCGTGATGTTTTTTAAAGGCCCCCGCAAGGAGGTGTTATCATGAAACAGATTTTCAGGCAAAATTGGGTCGCCGGTATAATGATGACGTGGATCGTCCTCATAGCGGCGTTTCCCGCTTTGTCCCAGAGCATTGCGGGTAAGGTCACCAACGGATCATCTTGGCAGGACAGACTTCCCGGTCCACCCGGGGATGGAAATGGGCAGGGGGCATTGGTGGTTCAACTGCAAGCAGTTGACGGCACAGTTCTGGCTTCCACTACTCTGGTTTCCGGGGCGATGCCTTTCGCTTTTGGCCCATTCTCGTATTCATTTGGTGGTCCAGTTTCCAGCGGAGTTTATAATGTTGTTTCGTGGATTGACGGTGACGAAAATGGCGAACGGGATTCGGGCGAACCGTATGGCGCGACGTCCGTCACCATCGTCAGCAACTCCGTTCCCAATGTCGGAGTATATATCAGAGAAGATTATGACAATGACGGGCTTCCTGACTGGTGGGAATGGTATTGGTTCCGAAATTCTCAAGATCCGATGGCTTATGGGGCCGCTGATGATCCGGATAACGACGGTCTGACGAATATGGAGGAGTATCGCCTGTCGGTGGCCGGGATCGGATTGGATTATCTCAATCCCGCCAACTGGGATTCAGATGGTGATGGGATGGATGACGGGTGGGAATGTCGTTATTTTGATGCCGATCTCCTTCTTGGGATGAATCCCCTTGTTAATGATGCGGCACAGGATTTTGACGGCGATGGCCTTTCCAACTGGCAGGAGTATTGCGGCGTGGATGGCAAGCCCCGGATGGTGTTTGACCAGATCTCCAACGGTGTCCGGAAGGGGAAGTTGATTTCCACCGACCATCTCAACCCCCTGGATGTTGACACGGACTTCGATATGCTTTTGGATAGCTTTGAGACAGCCTGGTATGACCCGGCAAACGGAATCGATCCTCTTGCGGGGACTGCTTCCGGGGGGATTACCAATGCTGTTCTGGACACCTCCATTGCCATGGCCGATTCGGATCGTGACGGCCTAAGCAATTTCAGGGAACAATGTCTTCTTGTCCAGTTGCGGGAGTCCTCGACTAATGGGTGGATCTGGACCTGGACGAATAAAGGACCGTTCGGTTACTACATTTATCAGGACGTCCAGGGGACTTATCACCGTTTATGCCGGATGGTTGATCAGGGGGGGGCTGCCCTGAACTTGAATCTCATTCCTTCTGTGTCGGCTCATGCCTATACGAACAGGGTTCTGTTGCGAAATCATGAATGGACGGATCCCACGGAAGGAACGGGATATCTGGATGATCCGGTGGATATGAATGCCGGTCATGATACCGATGGGGATGGCCTTCCTGATGGTTGGGAGGTTCAATTCGGGCTCGATCCCCGGGATGATGGCATGAGCGGTAACTGGGACAATGGTCCCTTCGGCGACCCGGATGGCGACGGCCTGATGAATATTGAGGAGTACTATGGGCAGGATGGAAACCGGTCAGTCACCCATCCCTATATCAACGGGACTGGTGACGAAACCAATCCTAACCAATACGATTGGCGTCCGGATTCCACCTATCAATGGCGGTGGTATAATTCATCCGATCCCGTCTCAGGCATGGGGGACCCCCGCACCGGGGTTGGGATCAGTCGTAGCGAAACCTTGGGGAGCGCCCTGCCCACGACCAGCTTGGGGCAGGATTCGGGGTTGGATTCCGATGACGACGGGATTCCTGATGCCGAGGAAATCATACCCACTTCCGTCCGACTTCCCTCCAGCCCGGTGGATTCCTGTGATCCGTTTATCCCCCGCGCCGCGTTGATTATCAGTTCGAATGGCATTCCCATACCCGATCCTGAACCCGCGCAGGTGGATGGGATACGGCCGGCAGGCAAGCGCGCCGATCTGCAACGGCGGGATTGGACCCTTGAGTGTATGGTGAAATTGCTCGGCACCAACCTCTCCGGGGATTTGTTTAACTTCCAGACGATATTTGGCACCAAGGGATGCATTGTTTACCGGCTTTCGTTGTCCAATAACGCGCCGGTGTTGGTCTCTGACAACAGCGCCTTCAAGCATGTCACCATTACCGCCAACGCCTTGCCTACCAATCAATGGGTTCACCTGGCGGCGGTGTGGGATCATGTTAACAATGCGCTCAGTTTGTATATTGACGGTGTATTAGCCGTGTCGCCCCAGCCTTTGGGTGAGAGTTTTTCGCGGTATATGTTCCCTGCCACGAACCGCCTCGCGCTGGCGGTGTCGCCGGACGGTTCGTTTGTCAATCGCCTCATGATTGATGAAGTCCGGATCTGGGGATTGGCGCGGACAGAACAGCAAATCTCTGACTATTCCCGCAAACTGGTGCCGCAGGTGAACGGCGACGATGTCTGGATCCACGAGGGGGACACCGATACGGTCATTGTCAATGGGGGGGGTATCTTCGAGCGGGAGCCCGGTGTACCCCTTGAAAAAGTATATGGCAAGAATGGGAATTACTGGATTGATGACGGGGACGGCCAATACGATGCCGCCAAGGATGTGCTTCTCAAGCAGGGGACCAATCTGGTGGCGGGTCTAGCGGGGACGCTTGTCGCCAACGTGTTCTGGAACGACAAGGATAACAGCGGTGATTATAGCCGCAATGCCCTGCTGGCCTATTACCGGTTTGACGATGGTGGCAGTACCGCAGAGGATTTTGCGAGGAAGGCCAAGAATGGATTGATGGGGGTTGTTTGTGAGGAATACCGGTTCGGGGATCGCGGGTATGCCTTGCCCACCAATAATTTTCTGTTTGTAACCAATGATCCGGCGCCGGTTCTCGGGGTGGATAGTTTGGGAGCTGATGATTCCGACCACGATGGGTTGCCTGATGCGTGGGAGATCATCCATGGCCTGGATCCCTGGGATGACGGTACTTGGGGGGAATCGTCGCCCGGCGCCAAGGATGGGCCCAATGGAGCCAAGGGTGACCCTGATCACGACGGGTTGATCAACATTTATGAGTATTGGTCGGGTACCAATCCCCGGGCGGCGGACTCCGACGGAAATGGAATTCTGGACTCACAGGAAGACCGGGACGGCGATGGAGTGGTGAATATTGCCGAGCAACTTCTGGGGTCGCGACCCGACATGGTTGATACTGATGACGATGGTTTAACTGACAACGAGGAACAGGCGATGGGCACCAGTCCCGTGAATCCCGTTGATCCGGCCATTTCCCGGGCCGTTGTGCTGGGCGGCGCGTCCGGGGATTATTTGGAAGTTCCCGTCAACATGAAGCAACGGCTGTCGAGTTGGACCGTCGAGGCCTGGGTGAACCCGACCAATGCGGTTAACGGGGCCGGCATTCTGCTGCGACGTGTTGTCGAGAACCTGGCTGGCGGAACGCAGGCAGTGAATTACGTGATGGGCCTTGAGACCAATGGCGCGACGCTCAGGCTTTATGCCGGCTATGTGTGGCCGCCTGATGGGAAACGCTATATTCTACAAGGCGGTGTGATTCCCGCCGGGACTTGGACTCATGTTGCCGCCAGTTACAACCGGTTGAATGCCACGCTGAACCTTTACACAAACGGGGTGCTGGCGGCCACCACGAACACGTTCTATATCGAGCCTCCTGTCAGCGGCCGGGGAGGGCAGACGTTTGTGCGAATTGGTGAGGATTTTGGCGGAATACTCGATGAAGTGCGCCTTTGGAGCACGGTCAGGACTGAATCCCAGATCCGGGCCAATACCAACAAGGTGATTTCTACGACGGACACGAACGGGCTGATTCATTATATCCGCTTTGATGACGGACAGGCCAACACGAATCTGTTCCCGTGGGGGGAATTCCATATGCCCGGGGGATATCAGGACTTTACCTATGACCGCGACTGGAATGAGCAATGGCGTCACGCCGCCGTTGCTCATGGGGCTCTTCAGTCCATTATTCCCGGTGCGATAATCGCGCCCCCATCCCTTCGGGTTATTTTGCAGCCTGACGAAGTTGTCCTGGCTGGGGCTCAGTGGTCTGTGGATGGCAGCGGGTGGCTGGACAGTAGCGCCAGTGCCCAGGGATTGACGCCAGGGGCTCACACGGTCATGTACAAATCGGTCACTGGATGGACCAAGCCGTTGACCGAGACGGTATACCTGACGAATGGTGTGGCGAGAACGATGACGCGCACCTATGTGCAGCAGGCGAGCCTGGTCGTTCGGTTCGATGATCTGACAACGCCTGCGGATGCCGCCTGGCGGGTGAACGGCGGGGCGTGGATGCAGAGCGGGATGGTGGTGTCGAATCTCACGGCCGGCACAAATATCCTGTCCTATTTTGCGGTGCCCGGGTGGTTTGAACCCCCGATAGAATTCGTCGTCCTCAGTCCTGGAACTACTACGGAATTGCTGCGTGAGTACACGGTCATGACCAGCGCCGTTTCGGTGATTATCATCCCCACCAATGCGGTGGCGGCGGGCGCCCAGTGGCGTGTGGATGGCGGAGGCTGGCTGAACAGCGGAGAACAGTCTGGCGGGCTTTCGTTGTCGTCTCACTTGGTGGAATTTTCTTCCCTCTCCAGGTGGATCACCCCCGCCAACGTCACGGTCACGCCGACGAATCAGGTGACGGTGGTGGTAACGGGGCTCTACTCACAGGTGACGGGATTGGCGGTCGATATATC
>CAZMSS010000044.1:10570-16025 GCA_964568965.1 uncultured Verrucomicrobiota bacterium
GGGGCGCAATGGCGGATCTCGGGCGGGGCATGGACCAATAGCGGAGTGCTGATGGTATTGCCCGCCGGGACCTATACCGTCCAGTTCAAAACGATCGGCGGAAGCTGGTTGTCGCCGGCCGATCTCACGGCGGTGGTGCTCGATGAGCAGGTCACTGAATTGGCGGGAACGTATTTCAAGGCCGATATTTTTGGCGGGAATATTTCAACCAACCTAGGGGACTTCTGGTGGCCGTGCGGGGTGACGCTGGATGCCCAGCACCGGGTGTATGTTTCCGACACCTGGAACGACAGGCTCCAGATGTATGACCCCGTGAGCCAGGGGTGGAGTCTGGTCGCGCCCAAGGGGACGAATGTGGGTCAATTCAGGAAGCCGTTCGGGCTGACGATTGATTCCAAGGGCAATCTTTTTGTGGCCGACCAGAACAATAACCGCATCCAGAAGCGGGTTGCGTCAAATAATGTCTGGGTAATCGTCGGGTCCAACACCCTGGGGAGTGCCTTGGGGCAGTTCAACCAGCCAGCTGATGTGGCCGTGGATTCGTCTCTCAATCTCTACGTGGCGGATGTGTACAACGATCGGATCCAGCGCTTGACGACATCGGGCGTCTGGTCGGTGTTTGTGACCAATGGAATTACCGCCGGCCGTGTCTACCGGCCGCAAGGGGTGATGGTGGATGCCTCGGATACCATCTATGTCACGGACAGCGGGTCGGCGTCGAATTCGCTCAGCCGCGTTCAGAAGTTTGCCAAAACCGGACAATTCTTGGGCCTGTTGGGCGACAATCAAACGGTCAACGGTGAGATGCAGGGCCCCGCTGGCATGACAGAGGGATCGGGCAGCCTGTATGTCGACGATGTTCTGAACAACAGGGTCGCTGTGACTCCGACGAATGGTGTAGCGTGGTCCACGCTTGTAGGGGGGAGTGCCTTGAGCGGCCCGGAAGATGTTGCATGGGATCCTCGCGGCTTCTTGTACATCGCCGATACGTTGAACAGCCGTATTTTATCGATTCCGATTACTGCGGGTGCGGAAACCAACGGGCTGGCACAACTCTCGGCTTTGATGTCCACGGGAACCAATTCCGCCTTCACGATCTCCTGGTTCGGCAGGCTGAACTGGAACTATGCGGTGCAGTATGCTAACACGCTCATGTCCTCACCGTGGTATACATTGCCCGGTGGTACCAATATTCCGGGTAAAGATATGATTACGAATTACACGGACACAACGGTGTTGGGAATTACCAACCGGTTTTACCGGGTGATCGGGTATTGAAGAGGAAAGGGTGAGATATGACCAAACGACAGTTTTCATGGGGTATCGTTGCGTTTCTGGTGATGATCATCGGATTTACCCGCGGATACGCCGAATATAACATCGGGCTGACGCCGGAGGCAGAATTTGTAACATTGTCTGACATGGCCGCTGTGCCAGCTTCAGGCGGTGACGCGTTTGCCGCCCCGGTGGCTGGCGAGGCCGCCCCCGTCGTTCCTTCTGTGCCCACGGTGGCTCCTGTTGTTGTGGAGCCTGTGCCCCATGGCATTTCCGGTGGGTCGACAGGTGCGGTTGACACGGTGCAGCACTCAACGGGGGTCGTGACAGAGGCGGTATCGGTTATCATGACGAATGTGGATATCAGGACGGAAACTGTGCCGGTAGCGGCATTTCCCACGTTGGAGAAGCAGAACCTTATATCGGTGGCTCTGGACGACGTACCCTTGCAGGATGTTGTCAGGTTGTTCACGAAGATCTCGGGGGCCAATATCATTGCCTCCTCGACCAATCTTCAGGGTAAGGTGACCGTCAATCTTCAGGATGTGGAGTGGAAGCCCGCATTGGACTCGATCCTCGATATGTACAGCCTGATGGTGGTGGAAAAAGTCCCGGGTTCCTCGATCTACAGCGTGATGATCAAGCCGCCGGGTGCGTCAGACCCCCTGATTGCGCAGTCGATATTCCTGAATCACGCCCAGGTGTCAAATGTGGCGGCGATTGTCTCCCGGATGCTGGTTCGGGATGGCATCGTGTCGGCATTCCCAAATGCCAATGCACTGGTTGTCCGGAGTACAGCGGCAAATCTCAACGAAATCCGCAAGGTGATTGAGGAAATTGATGTCCCCCGCCAGCAGGTTTATATCGAGGCCAAGTTCCTGGAATTGACTGATGAAGCGATCAAGGATCTCGGGGTGAATTGGCAGGTGTTGGAGGGATATGGCGTGGGGATTTCAACCATCAGTCAGACGCTGAATGATGAACGTAGCAAATTCAATGGTACACGAACGGGATTGGGTACTGTGGATTCAAACCTCCGCTCAAAAGGGGCATCGGGTTCCGGAGTCCCCGGATCCGGTGCAACGGACTCTAGGACGTCGAGTGACACTCTCAGTGGAGGGAATAGTTCTTCCTTCAGCGATAGCACGAAGGATGGCTTGGTCTCAACAGTTGGATCAACAGGAAGTCGCGATACCTCGGACACGATCAAGAAAACTGCCAACTACTCGCGCGAATCGGAGCGGATTGATGGGCAGCATCTGTCTGACATCCGTACCGCCGTGCTCAGTGCGGATGACTTCAGACTCGTATTGAGCGCTTTGCAGCAAATCAACGGTATCAGTATTGTCTCCAACCCGAAAATCATTGTGGCCAATGAGGAGACCGCCGTCATCCAGATCGGCAACAAGGAGCCGAATATCAAGGGTACGGTCACACCGGGGCAGCAAGGGCAGGCGAATTCCACGACCTATGCCCTGGATGACAAGGAGCCGTACTTCCGGTACGGCATCGAATTGAGTGTGACCCCGACGATCAACAACCAGAGTAACATTAATATCCGGATAGAGCCGACGCTCAGTCGTTTTCTCAGTAACAAAACCGCGCCGGATAATAACACCTATCCCATTACATCCGCAAAAACCATCAAAACGGCATTTAGCTTGGATAATGGGAAAACGGCGGCAATCGGTGGATTGACCGAGACCGATGAGCGGGATTCGGTCATGAAAGTGCCTTTGTTGGGGGATATTCCCTTGATTGGGAAATACCTTTTCACTCACACGCATAAGGCTCGTACTCAGACCGAAACGATCATTTTCGTAACCGTGGGACTTGCTAATCCTCGATCTCTTGAACGGAAAGATGGAATGCCTGAAGACGCGTCACTGGCGCAGAAGCATCTCGAAGCAAAGGAAAGTGCCAATAAATTGACGTCCGCCAGGACAAAAGAGGCAAAAGGTAGCAAGGTTAATGCGTCTGTGAAAACTCCCTGATTAAGGGTTTTTATCCGGAGCATTTCTTTTTTCTTTTGTGTGTAGGTGGATGTTTTGATAAGTAGTACATGTCAACAGTCCAGAGCTGTTAAAGCGGTGAAGTTATCAGTAGCGAAAAGGGATATACAATGAAATACGGTCGTTTTTTGAGTTATGTGGTGGTCGCCGGACTGGCGATTGGTTTACTGGCAAAGGCGTCGCCCGTGCAGGCTGAGGAAAAGGGTGATCGTCATCCCTTTAGTATCTCTGTGATGCCCGGTTTTCTTGATTTGGAAGGGGACTTTGCCACCAAAGACGGCTTTATCGGCAGTGTTAAGCTGGGGTATGAATTGAATGACTGGTGGAGTTTTGAGGGCGGCGTGTTCCTTGCCCCCACGCTTGATGCGCAATATACGCCGCGCCAGAGGGCTGACGGGAGCTGGTATAATGAGAACCTCCTTGCGACGCAGACAGGCACGGCGGATGCCAGTTCGACGACGGGGTATGGATTGACCGCGGATGTCTTGTTTCATCCCGCTCCCTGGAAGCGCGTTGATCCCTATCTGACCTTGGGCGTGCAGGGCATCAGTTTCACGGACGACATGAAGGATTACGACCGGCTTGGTGTCGGCCTTCGCGCCGGTGCCGGCGTCATCTACAACATCAACGACTCCTGGGGCGTACGTGCCGATTACCGTGCTGCCTTCGGAAATTCGGGCAGTAAGGGCGTTGTGAGCGCGACGACCGAAGTCGGCGTGCGCTATGTGTTCGGCGCGAATGTGGCCCCGAACTTCGTTGTGTCCGGCGGACCGAAGGATAGCGATGCGGACGGGTTGACGGACGAAGAGGAGGCGAAACTGGGGACGGATCCGCATAATCCTGATACGGATAATGACGGTCTGAGCGATTTTGATGAAGTTCGGAAATATCATACGGATCCGCTTAATCCCGATTCTGATTATGACGGACTGAAGGATGGTGCTGAGGTTTTCACGTACTTCACCGATCCCAACAATCGCGACACTGATGGCGGGGGAGTGGCGGACGGTCATGAGGTCATGGAGGATCACACGGATCCGCGCGCCGGCCACGGTGCTGATGATCTTCAGCTGTTCGAGCTTAAGATCAATTTTGATTATGATAAGGACGTAATCAAGGCGGAATATTTCAAGGATCTCGACATCATCGGAAAAGTCCTCACTCGTGACCCCGGAGCTCTGGCCCGCATTGAGGGGCACGCCGACAGACGGAAATTGTCGCGCGCGGACTACAATAAGAAGCTCTCTGAGCGGCGCGCCAAGGCCTGTGCGAAATATCTGACGACCAAATGGAATGTAGACCCGGCCAGAATGACTCCCGTCGGCTATGGATTTGACCGGCCGAAAGCCAAGAATGATCCGCTCACTGGGAATCCGGAAAACCGCCGCGTGGAGGTGTATATCCGGAAGTCCGGCCAGCCGGAACCCAAAGCCCCCCTGTCCCAGGTTGAGGTCAATAATGCCGGCGCGGCGATTCCGGTCGTGGCGCCCGAAGCCAAGTAAGATGATGTAATTACTGAAGGCCCGGAACAGTGATGTTCCGGGCCTTTTTTTCAATCATGGCTCAAGGTGCTTCCATTCCATTGCGACGCCGGTTGCGATCCCGGCTTGAAGTGCTGGCATTTCACCTCGCTTCGCGACTCATTCCGGCCCTGCCCAGAAAATCAATCGTGGCCATGTCTCGTTTCGCGGGATGCCTCGCCTGGTTCGTGGCTCGGCGTGAACGGCGCATTGCCCTGGCAAATCTGGAGCTGGCCTTTGGGACTGCTCTTTCACCACGGCAAAAGAAAGACATTGTGCGGCAATCGTTTGCCACGTTTGTCCTCACCGGTTTGGACTATTTCTGGTTTTCCCGTGACCGCGCCAGGCGCATGGAGAAGTGGGTTGTCGTTCATGATTCCAATTGGCCTTGGATGCTGGAGGGGGGGACTATTGCCGTGACCGCCCACTTCGGGAACTGGGAGATCATGGGGTGGGTGACGAGCAGTCATTGCGACAAGGTCGCCAGCGTCGCCAAGCCGGTAAAGAATCCCCTGATTGATGCGGAAATCAACAGGTTGCGCACCTTGTCCGGACAGCGGATTATTCCCCGGGAAGGGGCGCTTCGTTCCCTGGTACGGGTTTTGCGTGAAGGCGGGACGGTTGCGCTTCTGCTGGATCAGGATACCC
>CAZMSS010000045.1:0-15780 GCA_964568965.1 uncultured Verrucomicrobiota bacterium
GAACCAGCCGTTGCTGACAGACGAGGAGGTGAAATGAATGGTCGTGCCGATCGGCATATCGCGGAGCGCAAGCCACGCAAAGGCATCGGTGCCGTCCGTGTTGTAGGCCACCACCGCAACGTCCCCGGCAACAAGTTGCGCCCACCCCAGTCCCCGCAGGGCGGCGAGCATCACAATAACCAGAAAAGCCTTTTTCACATAGTCACCATTTAGCTAATAGATGCTAAATGTATTAGTTAGTGACTATGAATTGTCAAGCCCTTGTTTTGATTTAAAGGATCCCGCCACGCATTGTGCTGATTGAACCATGAACCCAGAACACGGTTTCTCCGTATCCTGGATCCGGATTTCTGATTCCATCCCGGGGTCGATTACCGCCTCTGCGGACGTCGCCCGCCAAACGAACCCCGCCCGGCAGGGCGTCCCATGGAGGGGCGCCGATAGCTGCGGTGCTCGCTGCCGATGCCGGGAGGCATGACCAGCAAGGCCGGCTCGGGATTTTCATAATCCAGCGGCCGGCCGATGTATTTCTCGATTTCCGGCATGGAAAAGGCCTCGTTTTCGCAGGCAAATGTGTACGCCGTCCCGAACTTGCCCGCCCGCCCTGTGCGCCCGATGCGATGCACATAGTCCTCGGCGTCAAACGGAATATCATAGTTGATCACATGGCTGATGTCGTTGACGTGGAGTCCCCGGCCCGCCACGTCCGTGGCAACCAGAACCCGTATCGCGCCGGACCGGAAGGCCTCCAGGACGGAAAGCCGCTTTTTCTGCGGAACAGCCCCGGACAACATCTCGGCCTTGATACCGCACCGCTCCATATAGCTGAGCACCCGCTCGGTGTCATCCCGGCGGTTGCAGAACATCAGCACCCGCTCAGGATTATCACGCTGGAGCAGATTGTAGAACAAGGCGAACTTCTTGTCCGACGGCACCGTGTAAACCACCTGCTTGATGTTGTCGACGGTAACCTTTTCGGGCTCAATCTCGACTTGGATCGGCTCATTCGTCCACTTCGACGCCAGGCGCAGGATATCCTCCGTCAGCGTGGCGCTGAAGAGAAGCGTCTGCCGGTCCTCCTTGCTGGGCATGGAATAAACAATGGTGCGAACATCGGGAATGAAGCCCATATCCAGCATCCGGTCGGCCTCATCGATGACCAGGACCTCCACATGGCGCAAATCCAGCAGGCCGCCGCGGCGGAAATCGAGCAGCCGGCCCGGTGTCGCGACCATGATTTCGGGGCTGACTTCCTGGAGCTGGCGCTGCTGCTTGTCGTAGTCCATGCCGCCGTAGATGCCCAGGATGCTGAAACCACAGTACTTGCCGATATCACGGGCATCCTTCTCGATCTGGATCACCAGTTCGCGGGTCGGCGCCAGAATCAAGGCGCGGGGCGCCCCGACCTTGACCGGCCGCTTGCGCGGGTGACGCAGGAAATGCGTAAACATGGCGATCAGGAACGCGGCCGTCTTGCCGGTCCCCGTCTGGGCTTTTCCGGTGACATCGCGCCCCTGAAGGGAAGGCGGAATCGTCAGAGCCTGAACGGCCGTACAGTACTTGAATCCAAGGTCGTCGACCGCATGCATGATCTGCTCAGGCATGTCCAGGTCATGGAAACGGGTCTTCCCCTCAACGGGCTCAACGACGTAATCCGACACCGCCCATTTCGGGGCAAGCGGCTCGGCCTGGCGGGGCGCAGGGCGCGGCTGGACCGGACGGGCTGAGGTTGACGATGTCTTTTGACCCGCTGAACGTTGCTGAACGGGGGCCGCAGGAGCGGCGGGCGCCTTGGATTTAGGCGTCGGCTCAGAAGCCTTGCCGCCCATGCGCGAGATGTGATGCTTAATTTTTTGAAGTAAACGGCGTACCATGTGTAAAAATCATGATACGCCGTCGGTGTCTTTAATTCAAGCCCGCGTTTTAGCGGATCATGATCAGCAGCATCTTGAAGCGCTCAACCGCCTTGAGGGAATGAGGAACATTTGCAGGCATGATGAACAGTTGCCCGGCCTTGACCACATTCGGCGTCCCGCCCACGGTCAGCTCTGCCGTGCCATCCACGATCTGCACCGTCGCGTCATAGGGCGAGGTATGCTCGCTGAGCCCCTGCCCTTTGTCGAATGCAAACAAGGTCAGGGTGCCGGTCTTCTTTTCAAGGATCGTCTTGCTGACCACTGAGCCGCCGGCATAGTCCACCGCCGTCGCCAGCTCGATTGCCCTGCCCTTGTATTCATCTGTAGTGTTCATGATTTTCTCCAGTATTTGGATTCCGACTTCTGGTTAAACCCATTCTTCCTTCAGGATGTTTCCCTGGAGCCCGACCACAATGCACTTGATGGGGACCTTGCGGGCTGCCTGGCCGGCCGCTTCCTTCGCGAGCCTCAACAGGCCCGAACAGCATGGAACCTGCATGATCATGACCGTCAGGGTGTTGATCTTCGCGTCGTCAATCATCGCCTTGATCTTCTCCACATAGGTCTCCTGCCCGTCGTCCAGTTTCGGGCAAGCAATGGCCAGGGACTTACCCTTCAGGAAATCCTTATGGAAATCCCCCACTGAGAACGCCGTACAGTCAGCCGCAAGAAGCAGGTCACATCCCTGGTACTGCGGGGCATTCGGCGAGATGAGGTGCAACTGCAGCGGCCAGTGGGTCAGCTGCGACGGTCTTGTCCCCTGCTCCACCGGCGCATCCGGCGCCTTCTTCTCGAAACTCATCGCCCTCGAGCCCGGGCATCCGCCGCCACCACCGTGCCCGTGCGGACCGGCAGCCGGACTTGGCGTCCTCCCCTCCAACGGATTGGGAAGCCCCTTCGCCGTCAGCACCGCGACCGCCTGGCCGAGGAACTCCTTCTGGCCATGGTCGCGCAGATGTTCCAGGTGGGCCTTGATGGTGTTGGGACCTGCCTTGATGATGTTCTCCATCACGCGGGATTCATCGTAGGCTTGAGCCTCGCGTTCCTCGATGGTGATGGCACCTTCCGGGCAATGCCCGAGGCAGGCTCCCAGTCCATCGCAGAACAGGTCGCTGATCAACCTCGCCTTGCCGTCAATCAGCTGAATCGCTCCCTCGGGGCAGTTGGGGATACACAGCCCGCATCCTGTACACCGGTCATCATCGATCTTGATTATCTTCCGTTTCATATGAGTCCTCCTTCATCCTTTCGAGGACAGCATATCCCGCCCCGCCCGCGTCGACCTTGATGCATGTCAAGAAAGCGAAAAACAGGATTAACAGGGTTCAGGGCTCCAAATCCCTACTTCTTGGTGTCTGCCTCTTCCAGGCGCTTCTTGAACGCTTCAGCCCGCGGCTTGATCTCGACAGCCTGTTTCCCGGTATCGCTCCCGGGAGCGATCTTGATGACGTCGTCCAGCAGGGCAAGCGCCTTGTTCACCCCGTCAAGCGTGCGGGGTGGGTAAAAATTGAGTTTCAGCATCATGACTTTCTGGAGGTCTTCCCCGGTCACAGCATTGACCTTGATAAAATCATCCACAAGCTGGGCCGCGGCCGCACTGTCACTCGTTTTCTGGTAGGTTTCCCCTGCGGATTTCGCCAGGCCGGCCAGTTTGGTCCTATACTCCGCCTTCTTCACAATCCCCGAGGAATCCTGCGGATCCAGTTTCTTGATTTCGGCCAGAACCGAACCGTAATGCATCATGACAAAATCATCATCAAGGGCGAGAAGCCCCTCGGCCAGAAACTTGGCTTTGGCAACTCCCTGGGCGGCCTCGGCTTTTTTCCAGGCCGCATCCCGGGTTTCCCTCACCTTTTGCAGTTCGGCAAGGTTCTCCAGATACTTCGAGGGCCCTCCCGAGGCATAACCGGTCCTTCCGTAAGGCCGGCCCTGTGCATCGAGCAGGATGATGGTGGGGAATCCCTCGACACCAAAATTATCCTGAAGCTTCTCATTCTGGGCCGCTACCTTGGCTGGGATCTTGTTCTTGTCGCGGGGAAAATCAATCTCCACCAGGACGAAACGCTTCGGGGCAGTGGCTTCGAATTCAGACGTGCCAAATACCTCCTTTTTCAACTTGATGCACCAGCCGCACCAATCCGATCCTGTGAAATCGAGCAGGATATCCTTCCCCTCTTTTTCTGCCTGCACCTTGGCGGCGGCAAAATCGTTCAGCCAGAGATCGGCCTTGATCGCTGACTCCGGTAGCGCCGCCTGCTTTTCCGCAGCGGATAAGCAGGACACAGGCAACAGGGCACAGGCAAAACTTGCGGCAATTACGGGGACAATTTTCACGGCATTCCTTTCAGTAAAGACACTGTGATCATAGTAGTCCTGCGCCTCCGGAAAACAAGCGAAAGAAAAAGGCGGGCGGCTATACGCCGCCCGCCTCTGCCTGAATCTTTCCTGAACTGTCTGCTGCCTCAGGCTCCCGCCATGGCCGCCTTGAGATCGGCCTCGACCGTGGTGATGGGCTTGATGGCGAAGTTATCCACCAGCACCTTCAGCACCGCGGGGGTCACGAACGCCGGCAGGCTCGGGCCAAGCCGGATATTCTTGATGCCGAGATGCAGGAGCGACAGCAGGATGCAAACCGCCTTCTGCTCGTACCATGACAGCACCAGCGACAACGGCAGGTCGTTGACCGTGCAGTTGAAGGCCCCGGCAAGGGCGCTGGCGATCTTGATCGCCGAGTAGGCGTCGTTGCACTGCCCGATGTCCAGCAGCCGCGGCAGGCCGCCGATGGTCCCGAAATCGAGCTTGTTGAACCGGAACTTGCCGCAGGCCAGCGTCATCACCACGCAATCCTTCGGGACCGCCTGGGCGAAGTCGGTGTAGTAGTTGCGTCCCGTCTTGGCGCCATCGCAGCCGCCGATCAGGAAGAACCGCTTGATCGCGCCCGACTTGACGGCATCGATGACTGTCCCGGCCACGCCAAGCACGGCCGCGTGCCCGAAGCCGACCAGGATGGTCTTTTCAGGCTCATCCGCCGCAAACCCCGGCGCCGCCAGAGCCGCGTCAATCACGGGCTTGAAATTGCCGTCGGCAATGTGGTCGACACCCGGCCACGCCACGAGCCCGCTGGTGAAGATGCGGGCCTTGTAGGTGTCCTTGGGTTTCTGGATGCAGTTGGTCGTCATCAGGATGGCGCCCGGGAACGCGTCAAACTCCTGGCGCTGATCCTGCCAGGCTCCGCCATAATTACCCACAAGGTGCTTGTACTTCTTCAAGCCGGGATACCCGTGGCAGGGCAGCATCTCGCCGTGGGTATAGACATTGATCCCCTTCCCCTCGGTCTGTTTCAGCAGCCCCTCGAGGTCCTTCAGGTCATGGCCGGAAACCAGGATCGCCTTGCCCTTGACGGCCGTGACGCGTACGGGCGTCGGGACGGGATCCCCATAGGTGCCGGTATTGGCCGCATCGAGCAGTTCCATGACCTTGAGGTTCACTTCACCGGTCTTGAGCGCATACCCGAGCAACTCGGCCATCGTCGGATCCGTCTTGAGCAGAAAATCGAGAGCTTCATGCATGAATGCATAGACAGCGATATCTTCCTTGCCCAGTACCAGGGCATGGTCCGCATAGGCTGCGGTTCCCTTGAGTCCCAGGAGGATCAGGTCCTGAGTGGCCGCGATGTCCACGCCGAGGGCGGCAGTGCGCTTCTCGATCGAAACGTCTTCACCCTGCCGGATCAGCCCCTGGAGATCCGCCGCAGGCTTCCACTGCGCCGGCCCCTTCAGAACCTCACTCTCACGCCCCTTGGCCTTGCAGGCCGCCTCGTACTGTTTCAGGAGGCCGGCCTTGACCTCGGCCCCTTTGCGCAGGATCCCTTCCAGGCGCTTCGGGTCGAAGTTGACGTTGGTGACGGTGGAAAACAGGGCCTGGACGACATACACGTCGGCGGAATGGTCAACCACACCCAGCTGGCGGGCGCGGTGTGCAATCTGACTGATGCCCTGGGCCACATGGACCAGAAGGTCCTGCAACGCGGACGTTTCCGGGTCTTTCCCGCATACGCCGAACTGGGTGCAACCCGTCCCCTTGCCGGTCTGTTCACACTGGTAGCAAAACATACTGCTCATGGTCGTTTCCTTCTTTTTCGTTTGGTTTACGGACACTGTCTTTGTTCTGTTGAACGCCGACCATTATGCATGCAATCAAAACCAGAACCTTGATGCGGATCAAGATTTGAAAAGAAAAGAATTCCACCGGTTACGGTTTTTGCGGAAAACCCCGAATAACCAGGAACAAAAAGCTAAAGACCCACAAACCCGATCAGGTTTTGTGACGGTAGGTGATCCGGCCCTTGGTGAGGTCGTAGGGGGAGATTTCGACGGTCACCTTGTCACCTGAGGTAATTCGAATGAAATGTTTTCGCATTTTCCCGGAGATGTGCGCCAGGATCTCATGACCGTTGTCCAGTTTCACCCGGTACATCGTAGCGGGCAGCACCTTAACCACGGTACCATCAATCCTGATCGAATCATCTTTTGCTTCTTCCGGCATAGCGTCTCCTGCATTTTCCTCGAATCGGCTGAAAGTATTACCACACCTCACCACCCGTGTCAATGACGCCCCTCATGTCCGGCGAATCCGAAAGTGAAGGGTACTGTCGATCTTTCCAAATCCAGACTTTTGATTTGTGTTTTTCGACCGGCAGCTAAGCCACTTCAGAAACACCGCTTGCGATTCCCACCTTGCACAGGGAGCTGGAAATTCGATACCGTAACGCTCATGCCAATACCCAAAGCCAGCGAGGTCACAACCACGGTAGGGACGAAAGATGAAGCCATCCGGCTGGCCGATGCCATTGTCCGCGAAAGACTGGCCGCCTGCGTCCAGTTCTGGCCGATCCGCAGCACCTACCACTGGCGGGGCAAGATCGAGTCCGGGGTGGAATTCCGGCTTTCATGCAAGACCCGGACCACCCGGGTGCCGGCACTCATGCGGTTTATCCGGACGCACCACTCCTATGAACTTCCGGAGATCATCTCCACCCCCATGGCCGGGGGGCTTCCTGACTATCTCAAATGGATCGCTGCGGAAAGCTCACACGCACGGTTGACATTTCCACCGCAGGCCACTAGAAAAAGAAGTTCGCGAAGTGCTTGAAACTCATGAATAACGTGAATACAGAACAATCGGTTGGCGTGGTTGAAACCCGCCAGGTGAAGATCCCGCTCCCCGCGGACGGTCTTAATCTCGAAAACGGGGGCATTTTGCCGGAATTGACCGTAGCCTACGAGAGTTATGGCTCGCTGAACGCCGCCCGGGACAATGTTGTATTCATCTGCCATGCCCTCACCGGCGATGCTCATGCCGCCGGACTGCATTCCCCGGACGACAAGAATCCCGGCTGGTGGGACGACATGATCGGCCCGGGCAAGGGCATCGACACCAACCGCTTCCATGTGATCTGCGCCAATATCCTCGGCGGCTGCAAGGGAACCACGGGGCCCTCCTCCATCAATCCGGTAACCGGCAGCCCCTACGGCTCGACCTTCCCCGCCATCACCATCGGCGATATCGTGCATACCCAGTACCTTCTCCTGAACCATCTCGGGATCACCGGGCTGCACGCCGTCGTCGGCGGCTCATTCGGCGGAATGCTCGTGCTGGAGTGGAGCATCCGCTATCCGGACGTTCCGAAACACTGCATCTGCGTCGCCTCCGCCGCCTCGCTTTCCGCGCAGGCCCTGGCGTTCGACATTGTGGGCCGCGAAGTGATCACCAGCGACCCCGGCTGGGCGGGCGGTAATTACTACGGCACGGGAAGGCTCCCCAAGGATGGACTTGCCGCCGCGCGCATGATTGGCCACATCACCTACTTGTCACCTGAGATCATGGCCACCAAGTTCGGCCGGAAAAAGAAGGAACTGGTTTCCGAGGAACGCTTCAGCACCCGCTTTGAGGTGGAAAGTTATCTCCAATACCAGGGTGAGAAATTCGTGGAGCGGTTCGACTCGAACTCCTACCTCCACATCACTCACGCCATGGACAGCTATGACCTGGCGGAAAAGTACGGCGACCTGAAGACCGCCTTTAAGAACGTGAAGGCCCGCTTCCTGGTCGTGGCGCTCAGTTCCGACTGGCTCTTCCCCCCGGAGCAATCCCTGGAAATCGCCTCGTCCCTTGTCCAGATCGGGAAGCCCGTCTCCTATTGCCTGCTGAAGGCGCCCTATGGACATGACGCCTTCCTGCTCGACATCGAACACATGTCGCAGGTCATCTGCACATTCCTCGGCGGGTGCGCCGCGCGGCCGACCGCGTCCGTGGCGGTCAAACGCAATGATTATGACCTCATCGCCAGCCTGATCGACCCCGGGTCACGGGTACTTGACCTCGGGTGCGGCGACGGGGACCTGCTTTCACTTCTGGCCGCCAACCGGGCCACGCGCGGAATGGGGGTTGACATCGACCTCCACCACCTGATCGCGGCCATGGAAAAACGTCTCAACGTGTTCCAGGGCGATATCGACGAGCAACTCACGATGATCCCGGATCAATCCTACGATTACGTCGTCCTGAGCCAAACCCTGCAGGTGGTCCGCCGGCCCCGCGAAGTGCTTCAGGAAATGTTGCGGATTGCCCGTGAGGGTATCGTCAGCTTCCCCAACTTCGCCAACTGGCACAACCGCCTGATGCTCGGCCTGACGGGACGCATGCCCAAGACCGAGGACCTGCCCTTCGAATGGTACAACACCCCGAACATCCACTTGGCCACCTGGCGGGATTTCCTGAGCCTGTGCCGCGAGGATAACATCCAGGTTAAGCGGATCATTCCTCTCGCGGAAAAGCCGCTGAGCCGGTTGCTGGTGCGGGCCGGTTTCCGGAACCTGGGCGCCGAAAGGATCCTGGTGAATATCGCAAGGCCCTGACCTGCCGGTCCGATCATGGAGTACATATGAGCACACCCCCACAAACCGAGATTAATATCAAGGCGATCGCCCGGGCGCTGAGCGCCTGCGAGGCCTGCAACGTCACCGTCGGGTCGGCCAAGGGGTTCCCCCTGGCAGGCCGCAAGGCCATCAACGAAGTCCTCGAGGACCTGATTGCAGTCCTCTTTCCCGGTTGTCATGGCCGTGAGGCCATGCCTGCAGAGAAGATGCATGGCTTCGTGGAGTCGCGCCTTGAGTCCGTGTCCGTGGTTCTGAGGGAGCAGATCGAGCGTGCCCTGCGGTATCAGTGCATGTTCGACAAGTGCGAGGACTGCGGAGACTGCGCAGTGAAGGCGGCACACGCAGTCACCGTCCTCATGGAATCGCTTCCGGACATCAAGAAGACCCTTCAGCAGGATATTATTGCCGCCTATGAGGGCGATCCTGCGGCACGGTCCATCATGGAAGTGGTCATGAGCTATCCCGGCCTGATGGCCATCATGGTGCACCGCATTGCCCATGTCCTTTATGCGGAAAAGGTCCCCCTGATCCCGCGCATCATGTCCGAGCACGCCCATTCGCAAACCGGCATTGATATCCACCCCGGCGCCATGATCGGCCCCGGCTTCTTCATCGATCACGGCACCGGTGTCGTGATCGGAGAGACCAGCACCATCGGCAAGCGCGTGAAGCTCTACCAGGGCGTCACGCTCGGGGCGCTGAGTTTCCCGAAGGACAAGGACGGCAACCCGATCAAGGGGATCAAGCGGCACCCCCATGTCGAGGATGACGTCACCATCTACGCCGGCGCCACCATTCTCGGCGGCGACACCACCATCGGCGAAGGATCGGAGATTGGCGGCAACGTCTGGCTCACGCATTCCGTGCCGGCCCACTCCAAAGTATATAACCAGCAACCCAGCCCCCTGATTACCAACAAGCATCCCAAGGCATCATGAGCGCAACAACCCCGATCCTGTTCAAGGGAGGGCCCGTGTATTCGGCCTTCCGCCTCAACACCCTGTCCCGGCAGCTCGCCGCTGAACTGCCCGGCCTGAAAATCACCGAGCTTGAAGCCCATACGGTCTTCATGGTCGAACCCACGCCGGAATTCGCGGGCGATCTGTGGCCGCGCGTCGCCGCCCTGCTTGACACCGATTGCAGGATTCCTGCGTGCACCCGCGACGGCATTTTCGTAACGCCGCGCAAGGGCACCCTCTCTCCCTGGGCCTCCAAGGCAACCGATATTTTCCATAACTGCGGGCTGGGCGCCATCCAGCGCGTGGAGCGTGGCTCCCTCTTCCAGTTCCGTCTCGCCGACGGCACCCACGCCACCCGCGCCCAGCTCCAGCCGGCCCTTCACCTCATCCATGACCGGATGACGGAGGGAGTGTACGAGGACCTGTCCGACATTTTCCAGCACATCCCCCCCGCCCCACTGGTGTCTGTCGACATCCTCAAGGGCGGTTTGCCGGCCCTGAAACAGGCCAACGTCACGCTCGGCCTGGCTCTGGCGGACGACGAGATCCAGTACCTGTTCGACGTATTCACCCAGCTTAAACGCAACCCGACGGATGTTGAGCTCGTCATGTTCGGACAGGTCAACTCCGAGCACTGCCGCCACAAGATTTTCAAGGCCGACTGGATTATCGACGGCAATCGCCAGTCGACAAACCTGTTCGACATGATCCGCAACACCCACCTCCGTCACCCCCAGGGCACGCTTCTGGCCTACGTCGACAACTCCTCGGTAATCGAGGGATTCCCCGGCAACTGGTATGAGGCCCACCCCACCGGCTCAAACCACTATGGCGGCCTTCCCGAACAGATTGACATCCTGATGAAGGTGGAGACGCATAACCATCCCACCGCCATTTCGCCCTATCCCGGTGCGGCCACCGGGGTCGGCGGCGAAATCCGGGATGAGGGGGCCACCGGAATCGGCGGTCGGCCCAAGGCCGGGCTCGCCGCCTTCCTGGTTTCAAACCTGCGTATCCCGGGCTATATCATGCCGTGGGAAACGGAATACGCCGAATTCCCGAACCGGCTGGCCACCCCGCTGGAAATCATGACCGACGGCCCCTTGGGCGGCGCCCGGTTTGGCAATGAATTCGGGCGCCCCCAGCTGACTGGTATTTTCCGCACCTATGAACACCGCCATAATGGCCGGTACCGGGGTTACCACAAGCCCATCATGACCGCCGGCGGACTGGGCAATATCAAGCGCAAGCACGTGCTCAAAAAGCCCATTCACGAGGGGGCCTTCATCATCCAGATCGGCGGGCCCGCCCTGCGGATCGGGCTGGGAGGCGGAGCGGCTTCGTCCATGGGCAGCGGCAGTAACGCTGAAAACCTCGACTTTGATTCCGTTCAGCGCGACAACGCCGAAATCCAGCGGCGCTGCCAGGAAGTGCTCAACTGCTGCATCGCCCTGAACGACGACAATCCGATCCTCAGCATCCATGATATCGGCGCCGGGGGACTCTCCAACGGCTGCCCGGAACTGGTCTCGGAAACGGGCGGGCGCTTTGACCTCCGCAAGATTCACAACGAGGAACTTTCCATGAGCCCCATGGAAATCTGGTGCTGCGAGGCGCAGGAGCGCTATGTCCTCGCCGTGGCCCCCGAGTCCCTCGACCGGTTCATGGCGCTCTGCCGGCGTGAACGCTGTCCCGCCGCCGTGATCGGCGAAGCCACCGCCGACAAGCGGCTCGTGCTGCACGATTCGCACTTCAAGAACAACCCCATTGAGCTCGACCTTCAGGTCATCCTCGGGAAACCGCCGAAAATGCTCCGCAATGTCACCCACCGGCTCGAATCCCACGCCGAACTGGACTGCTCGGGCATCGACCTGAACGAGGCGGCTGAACGGGTCTTGCGCCTGCCCGCCGTGGCCAACAAAACGTTCCTCATCACCATCACCGACCGGTCCGTGACAGGCATGGTGACGCGCGACCAGATGACAGGCCCCCACCAAACGCCTATCTCGGACGCTGCGGTGACCTGCGCAAGTCTGGATGGATTCAAGGGCGAAGCCATGTCCATGGGCGAGCGCACCCCCATCGCCCTGCTCAACGCGCCCGCCTCGGGCCGGATGGCCGTGGGCGAGGCGCTGACCAATATCGCCGGCGCCATGATTGGCGCCATCGGGAATATCAAGCTGTCGGCCAACTGGATGTGCGCCTGCGGCGAGGACGGCGAGGACGCCGCCATCTTCGACACCGTGCGGGCCGTGGGCATCGAACTCTGTCCTGCGCTCGGGATCTCGATCCCGGTCGGCAAGGACTCCCTGTCCATGCGCACCACCTGGAAGGATTCGAAGGGAAATCCCGAACGACAGGTCTCCCCGCTGAGCCTCATTGTCAGCGCCTTTGCCCCAGTAGGCGACGTGCGCAACACCGTGACCGCGGAGTTGAAGCCTGTGCCGGATTCAGTCCTGATCCTGATTGACCTCGGCAAGGGTCAAAACCGGCTCGGCGCCTCGGCCCTCGCCCAGGTTTACAATCAGGTGGGGACCACGCCGCCGGATCTGGATAACCCCGCGGACATGGTCAATTTCTTCGGCGCCATCCAGGAGCTTGTCGCCGGGGGGCTGCTTCTGGCCTATCATGACCGCTCCGATGGCGGCCTTTTTGCCACCCTTGCCGAGATGGCCTTTGGTGCCCACTACGGTTTGCGGGCCCAGATGGATGAACTGGGTGACGAGCCCCTTTCCGTCCTCTTCGCCGAGGAATTAGGTGCGGTGGTACAGATACTGGACAAGGATATCCCCCGCGTAAACGAAATCCTGAAACGGCACACTATCAGCGACAGGGCCTTCATCCTGGGAAGTCCGGCGGAGGACAAGACCCTCACCCTCGAGATGGGCGACAAGATCATCTACCAGGCGAAGGTCTCTGAACTCAAGCGGGTCTGGTCTGAGTTGACCCATGAGATGCAGTCGCGCCGCGACAATGCCGACTGTGCCCGCGAGGAGTACGACGCGCTGAAGGATGAATCCGATCCCGGCCTGTCGTTCCACCTGACTTATGATCCGTGCCGTCCATTCAACATCAGCGTCAACCGGCCCAAGATGGCGATCCTGCGCGAACAGGGCATCAATGGTCATATTGAAATGGCCGCCGCCTTCGAACGGGCGGGTTTCACCAGCGTGGATGTGCACATGACCGACTTGCACTCCGGTCGTGTCAATCTGGCCAACTTTGCCGGGCTGGTAGCCTGTGGCGGGTTCTCGTACGGTGATGTACTGGGCGCCGGTGCGGGCTGGGCCAGGAGCATCCTGTTCAACGAACGGCTGCGGGATATGTTCCAGGCCTTCTTCCATCGACCCGACACCTTCACGTTGGGCGTATGCAATGGATGCCAGATGGTATCGCTGCTCAAGGACATCATTCCCGGCGCGGAAGCCTGGCCTCAATTCACCCGCAACAGGGTTGAACAGTTCGAAGCCCGTTATGCGACCGTGGAGATTCAAGCCTCCCCCTCAGTCATCCTGAAGGGCATGGCCGGCTCGCGGATTCCCATTCCGGTGGCGCATGGAGAGGGATTCACAAACTTCAGCCGGACCGGCTCCCGCGAGGAGATTCTCGGAAATAAACTGGCCGCCCTGCGGTTCGTGGATAACCGGGGAAAGCCTGCGGAACGGTACCCTCTCAATCCCAACGGGTCGCCCGGCGGGTTGACTGGCGTCACCACCCGGGATGGCCGCGTCACGATCATGATGCCCCACCCCGAGCGCGCCTTCCGGGCCGTCCAGCTGTCATGGAAGCCCCATGGCCTTTTCAAGGGCGAGGAAGGCCCCTGGCTGCGGATGTTCCAGAACGCCAGGGAGTTCGCAGGCTGAGGAGAGTGTCTCGTGACTAGTGTTCAGGAGAAGAGTTAAAGGGGAAGTGACTAGTGATTAGTGTTCAGGGTTCGGTGTCTAATTCTGAAATTTTCTTCTGAACACTCAACACTAAACACTGAACACTTCTTCAATGACTATGCGGACAGCCGCGGCTCGGACAGGACGCGCAGGCAGCGGACGGCTCATGCTTGGGGCCGGAGGCGGCCATTGAGACGCTGAACCCTGAGAAGACCTTGCCCAGCTTCCCGCCACACTTTTCACATTTCTTCGGGATATCCTTCTCGTTGCGGATCAGGGCTTCCACTTTGGTTCCGCACTTCCCGCATTCATATTCATAAATCGGCATGATCACCTTCTCCTTAAAATAAAAGAGGCCGTAACCTTTCGGCCACGGCCTCTTTAACAAACCTTACGAGCCGAATTAGCCCAGGATCGCGTCCTTGCAAGCCTTGGCGACGCGGAACTTAACCACGCGCTTGGCCGGGATCTTGATCGTTTCGCCGGTCGCCGGGTTGCGACCCATGCGCGCCTTGCGATTCACCAGAACGAGCTTACCCAAGCCAGGAACCGTGAAACCGTTCTTGGCATTCTTGTAAGCCAAGCAAACCAACGCCTCAATCGCCGCGCCCGCCTGCTTCTTGCTGATTTCTGTCGCTTCCGCCACGCCCGCCACGATCTGACTCTTTGTCAACGCCTTCGCCATTAGAGTAACTCCTATGAGGTTTTACTTGGGCCTCGTCACCATGACTCAGCCTCTACGTTTGGGAATATATGCAGATTCCTTAGGGAATGCAACCCCCATTGAAGTTTTTTTTCAATGTTTTCAGGGGTTTGCGCGCGAGATCAAAACCGCGCCTGTCAATCCGCAACTTTCCATGGGGGCAACAGGAAAAGTTTACGGTCCCTCGCCCAGCATCGCGGTGAACTCGGACTCGGAGAGGATGGGGACGCCGAGAGTGCGGGCTTTCTCCAGCTTCGACCCGGCATCCGTTCCCGCCACAAGATAATGTGTTTTTTTACTCACGCTATCAGTAACCTTGGCGCCAAGCCTGCGCAACGCGTCCTGGGCTGAATCGCGGGAATAGTGCTCCAGGACACCCGTGATCACGACGGTTTTCCCGGAAAACGGGCCGCCCGATACAACCGCCGGTTCCGACAGGTTCTTCAGATTGACGCCGGCGGCGCGCAATTTCCCGAGAACCTCACGGTTGCGTGCATTGGCAAAGAAATCAACAATGCTTTCCGCCATCACCGGCCCCACGTCGGGAACCCGCTGCAACTCATCCAGCCCTGCCTCCGCCATGGCATCCAAGGTCCGGTAGTGGATAGCCAACTTGCGAGCCGCGCCTTCCCCAACGTGCAGGATTCCCAGGCTGTAGATCAGGCGCCACAGGTCGCGCCCCTTGCTCTCCTCGATAGCCTTGATCACATTGGTGGCGGACTTTTCGGCCATCCGCTCCAGCGCGGCAACAGGTTCAACAGACAGGGAATAGAGGTCGGCCACGTCATAGACCAGCTTGTGATCAACCAACTGGTTCACCAGGGATTCCCCCAGCCCCTCGATGTCCATCCCGTGTCGCCCGGCATAATGCTCAATCGTCCGCTTAAGTTGGGCCGGACACGACAGGCTGTCGCAGCGCCACGCCACGAATTCAGGATCACGGCTGATTGCCCCGCCGCACTCCGGACATTTCCCCTGCAGATGCGCATGGAGGTCGAAGGGTTTGGAGCCGGGGCGCCGCCTTTCGGGCACCACGGCCACCACGGCTGGAATCACCTCGCCCGCTTTTTCGATGATGACGGTATCCCCAACCCGGATATCCTTGCGTTTGATTTCCTCCTCATTGTGGAGCGTGGCCCGGGAAATGGTGGAGCCCGCGAGAAGCACCGGCTCCAGCTCCGCCACGGGAGTTAGCGTGCCGGTACGCCCCACCTGCACGGTGATGGCCTTCAACAGGGTTTGAGCCTGCTCATGGGAGTACTTGTAGGCAATGGCGAACCGCGGGGCCTTGGCCGTGGTTCCCAGCCGCGTCCACTGGGACAGGTCGTTGACCTTGACCACGTTCCCGTCGATTTCATACGGCAAGCCGGCCTCAATCTG
>CAZMSS010000046.1:0-12870 GCA_964568965.1 uncultured Verrucomicrobiota bacterium
TGCCTGTCTCGTGGGTTCGGAGATGTGTATAAGAGACAGGGGCTGGTCTTGACGGCCGTGTATATGATGGGTGCCCTGAGGAAAGGGGTTGCCGGACCGCCCGCCGCGGACGTCCTGAAGGTGCAGGATGCAAGTTCCCTGAAGAGCCGCCTGCCGTACCTGATCCTGCTGGCCGCCCTGCTGGCGGTTGGCGTCTGCCCGCGTCTGCTGACGGATCCCGTGCAGCGGGGGCTGACGACGCTGAAAGCCACCCCGGTTCCGGTCTCCCTGACAACAACGGATAAACGCTGATGGATATTTACGGAATACAACTTGAGATCATGCTGGTCGTGCTGGGCGTCGTCGGCCTGCTGGTGAACGCCTTTGTGCCGCGCCTCAGTCCGCGCCTGATTGCGGGCCTCCTGGCGGGCTCAGTGGGTGTTGTGTTCCTCATTAGCCTGATGATGCAGCCGGTCGCGGAGCCGCTTTTCGGCGGGCTTTGCAGACTTGACGGGACCGCGATATTCTTCAAGCAGTTATTGCTGGCGGGGACGGGCGTGGCACTGCTGCTGGCCATGGATTCGCCGTCAATCCGGGCACAGGGCACGGAGTTTTTCTCCCTGATGCTTTTTGCGGCGGCGGGGATGCTCCTGCTGGCGTCGGTAAACGAGTTCATCTGCCTGTTCGTGGCTCTTGAGACGGTCACCCTCTGTTTTTACGTCCTGACCGCGTTCCCGACAGCGTCCAGTCGGGACGGGGAAGTCCTTGAAGCGGGAATCAAGTACCTGGTCATGGGTGCGGTGTCGGCCTCGTTGACGGTCTACGGGATCAGCTATATTTACGGGGCCACGGGGCATACAGGATTCGACGCGGTGCGTGAGGTTATGGTGAGGGGCGGCGGGACGGCGGAGGCGTACCGGTTCGGGTTCCTGCTGGTTTTGCTGGGGGTGGGCTTCAAGTTGGCGATGGTGCCGTTGCAGGTGTGGGCGCCGGACGTTTACCAGGGCGCACCCACGCCGGCGTCGGCGTATCTGGCGTCATGCAGCAAGGTGGCGGGGTTTGTCCTGCTATTGCGGTTGCTCGGTGCCGGGCTGCTGCCGCCCGGGCATGCCGGGCTTGTCCTGATGGGATTGCTGGCGGGAGTCACGCTCCTGTACGGGACGCTGGGCGCACTGGCGCAGGCGGACCTCAAGCGGTTGCTTGGCTATTCCTCGATTGCCCATGCCGGATACCTGTTGATCGGGCTGGCGGCGGGTTCGCGGGCAGGGCATGTAGCCGTGGCGTATTACCTGACGCAATACCTGTTCACAGTGCTGTGTGCGTTCCTGGTGATCTCGGCGGTGGGGAATGCCACAGGCCAGACCGGGCGCGGGGCCCTGACAGGGCTGTACCGGCGGTCACCGCTGCTGGCGCTGGCGCTGTTTGCGTCCATGATGTCGCTGGCAGGGGTGCCGCCCCTGAGCGGGGCGCTGGCCAAGTTTTTTATTTTGCTGGAAGTGGTGAGGCAGGGCGGGGGGATGGGCTATGTCCTGGCGGGGCTGGGCGCTCTCTCAGCCGTCATCTCGCTGGTCTTCTACATCGGAGTTCTTCGTTCCGCCTTTACCTCGCCGGATGCAGGCGAGCCGGCCATTGCCGTTCCTTTCTCGACCCGGCTGGCGATCGGCTTATGCCTTGCCGTCATGTTGATTCTCGGCGTCTGGCCCCAGCCGCTGATGGTCTTGCTGCGCGGTTTCTGAATTCCGTACAGTGGCGTCCCCTAGGGACGCCGGTTATTGGTTATTGGTTATCCGTTATTCGGAAATTCGTAAAATTCCCCCACGATTCTCTCCGTGTCATTTCTGATTTTTCCGATCGTGAATTATGCTGTTTCCCCCCAATAACCAATAATTGATAACTCAATAACCATGGCGTCCCTTTGGGACGCCAGTGAATTCCGTGAAATCGTGAATTCTTACAAGAATCGTAGAATTATCCGTTTTGTCTCCCCACGGGCATTGTGAAACAATTGTTGCATCGATTTTTGAACGTGGTCTTGAGAGGCGGAAATTTTGATTGAAAGAAGGAGCGATATGTCTGTAACACATTCAATTCAGCAGATGGTTCGGGGCATGGGGATGATGTCGATTTTTATGGCGGTACTCATGGGTGTCGGGCAAAGCGCCACGGCCCAATCCGTGGTCATCAGGACCCGTCCCCTGACGCCTCAGGAAGTCACGAATGCGTACTTGAGCGCTACGACGCAGGTGGCAAACGGCGTCCGGAACGTCGGCGTGGGAATGCCGATATATCTGGAGGCGCTCGTGACCACATCGGGGACGGTGGTGACCAATGTGACCTGGAATTTCCTCAATAAGTCCACAAATTCACACGCCGCCTTCATGGCTAGCCCATTGTTGACAAATGTTGTGGCGTCTTACGATGTCGGTGACAGGAATACCTTCAAGATCGCCGGCAGGGTCGTGCTGGTTCCTGATTTCGCCACTACAAAGGCCACTAATGACTTTGTCATCCAGGTTGTCGTTGCGCTGACCAACAAGACCATCTACGCGACGAATACCTGCTACGGCTCCACGTATGTTGGATGCCTGGATTTGCCCTGGGGCCCTACCGGGGAAGGGATGTGCGTGACGTGCCATAATGGTCCCGACAGCAACTACAAGATGGATTCATGGGCCCAGACTCCCCATGCCACCGCGTTCAAGCGCAAGATCAACGGTACGGAGGGGTACTTCGAGCCTTACTGTGCCTCCTGTCACGTGGTTGGCTACGACGCGACGGCCACCGCTACCAATGGTGGCTTTGATGATCTGATGAAGCAGTATAATTGGACCTGGCCGACCAACCTGACGAAAGTTGCGTTGGCGGCAAACCCCTATGGCGCGACGAACAACTGGAACCTGATGCCGGTGTTGTTGCAAAACAAGGCCAACATCCAGTGTGAAAGCTGCCACGGTCCTGCGGATCGCCACCTGCGCATCCAGGACATCAACGCGATCGGCATGTCGATCAGCGCCGGGAATTGCGGGTCGTGTCATGACAAGATGACACATCATGTGAAGAACTATGAATGGAACCAGTCCATGCACGGGAGCGGGACTCATAATTACTACCGACCGTTCACGTATTACACGAACTACCCGACGGTGTACTCCACGAACTATCTTGGCGGCGTTGTTGCCAATAAGAACAACGGCGGTGTTGTGGGCCTCCGTTTCAACAGTTCCTGCGGGTATTGTCACACGGGGTCAGGGTTTATCCTGAACTCGGATCCCGATTGGGCGGGGGAAACCAATCCCGCGGCCCTGGGAACCACCTATGAAGGCATTACCTGCGCGGTTTGCCATGACCCGCATGAGGTTGGCATGGGGGATTACCAGATCCGGTCCTTCCCGAACGTCATTCTCGCAAACTTCTATACCAACACCCTGGGGGGCGCCAGCCTGCTCTGCATGCAATGCCATCACGGCCGTTCGAACGCCTATGAGCTCGACATGGTGAAGGGCACGAACAATACCGCCACGGCTCCCACCCCCCACCATGGGCCGCAGGGTGATATGCTGATCGGCCGGAATGCCGTGGAGTACGGCATGCAGATGCCGAGGTCGAAGCATATCGATGTGCTGGAAGAGGGGTGCATTGAGTGTCATATGACGGGAGCCCCGACCAATGGCGTGGCCATGAATCATCTCGGCGGCCACACATGGGGCCTGAGCTACACGACGAACTCGACGACCTATGAGCTGACGGAAACCTGCGTGAAGTGTCATGGTGAAATCGACGGGTTCAACTTCGGGGGTATCGACTATGATCACGATGGCGTGGTCGAGGGCGTGCAGTCCGAAGTCCAGGGGCTGATGGACACCCTGGCCATGTTGTTGCCCTACAGCAATACGACAACCCGCCTTATTTCCTACGGGACGACCAATGTGCCCGCTCCGGCCACCTGGTGGAAGCTGGCCGAGAAGAAGGGTGGGTTCAACTATCTGTTCGTGTGGGAGGACCGCAGCAAGGGTGTTCACAATCCCAAGTACGCGACAGCCGTTCTCCAAGCCTCTATTGATGATCTCCGGGGCGGAATCGATGTGGATCGCGACGGGTTGCTGGATGACTGGGAGATTGCGAAATTCGGTTCCATCACCGCCCAGACCGGCTCGGGTGATGCGGATAGCGATGGCGTGAACAATGCCATGGAGATGGCCGCCGGAACCAATCCCAATAGCTCAGACAGCGATATTGACGGTATTTCCGATCTTGCCGAGTTGCAGGGCGGGAGTAATCCGCTTGACCCGGCTTCCACACTGACAACGAATGCCGTGAAGATCCTGCCGGCCATGGAGTTGGCCTATTTGCCGGGGGAGATGGGTGTGACGCAGCAGTTCCAGTCCGTGGACGCCTTGAGCGGAACCTGGACCAACCTTGGGTCGAGCTTCATCAGCTCCAATGCCTGGTACTATAATCTGCAGTCCTACCGGAGTGCGACGCAGAGGTTCTTCCGCGTCATCGTCAAGTAGTGCCGGGGGCGGTCAAGCGGGGGCGGGTTGTCTTGACCGGTTCCGTCTTGTCCGGTTAAAGTGTCCTGAAGAAAGCGAGCCTTCTGGAATGAGATTGGCAAGTCGTTACATAGCGGCCCTCCTGCTGGTTTGTTTGTCCTCCGGTTCGCTTCCGGCGGATGCGCAGTCGAACGCGGCACCCATCAAGGCTCGCTATGAGGGACGCCTGCGTCTGGACTATGATTACCGGTCCCAGGGAAGCGACAAGGACAACGACTTCTCCGAATACTGGTATGGCAGCGCGCGCGATCTGTTCAGGGGGAGCCTTGACCTCTACGCTTCCGGTCGTTCGCATCAGGATATCGACAAGCCCGCCTCGACCTCGCTTGCCGATGATCAGTTCCTGGGGCTGGACAACTCCGACGGGGTGAAGGAAGACCGGCTCCTGCAGCTGTATGCCGATGCCCATGACCGGGCGAACCGGGCCCGGATCCGGATCGGACGCCAGTATATCGATTCTTCCGACTATCTGCACCTCGACGGTGTCCAGGCGATGGTGTTCGAGGACGCGCGGCTTGGGGCAGGGGGGTACTATGGCAATCCTGTGAGTTATTATACCTCCTTGTCGGGAGATCATGCCGGTGGCCTTTGGCTCTCAGGAAAACCCTGGGCGGGGAACAGGACCAAGCTGACGTTTGCCCGGTACGAGGCTGACAGCGGGGAGTCGGACCAGAACTACTTCATGGAGTCCAGGCAGGAACTGACCGAGGCGGCGCAGCTGAGTGCCCAGGCGTCCGTGTTGAACGATGAGTTCCGGATGGCGCGGGCGGATTTCTTCTACTCTGCACCGGGCGGCTCCACGGATTTCTACTGCGGCGGAAGCCAGTGGGGCTCGTTTGATGCCAGGACCCGCGCCTATTCACCCTTATACGAGGTATTGGGCAGGCAGGAGCCTTCGACCTATGCCTACGCGAGGGTTTCACAGCAACTGTCGTCTCACTTCCTGCTGTCCCCCGGCATATCGTCCTGTTTTGCGGAGGGTGATGAGAACGAGTATGCCAACCGCAGTTATAACGATTACGATATTGTCCTCACGTTCGAGCCCAACAAGAAGGTCAGCGCCTCCGTATCGGTGGATTACTGGGATCTGTCGGGTGGGGACAGTTTCCTGGGATTGAGCGGCGAGATCCGGTACCGGTACGCCCGGATCTGGGAGGTCAGCCTGGGGACCTCGTATTCGGAATATACCTACAATTCCTATTCAGATATTTCCTATTCGATGAACGGGGGACAGACTGTATTCTCGGAAGACGGGACCGTCACGGTTGAAGACCCCTTCTCGTACTCCTATTTTCTGAGGATGAAGTGGAACGTGACCCGCAAGCTGACCTTGAGGCTCCAGGGTGATATCGAGGACGACAGCAGTTCATCGGATCTGGGATATCGGGGTCGCGCATCCATTGAGGTGCGGTTATGAACGGTGTGATATATATGAAGCCTGTATTTGCCGGAATAGCGCTGCTGGTCGCCTCGATCCTTCTTGCCGGGTGTGATAAGGAGGGGGCCAAGCTGGTCTTCAATCACAATCTTCATGTCCAGGACAATGGAATGGCCTGTGCGGATTGCCACGGGAAGGTGAAGGACGGTCATTTCGCCGCCGCCGGGCATGAGGCGTGCAAGGATTGCCACGGCGACTGGATGGACGCGAAGAAGGTGGACGAGAGCACCTGCGGCAAGTGTCATAAGGTCAAGAACATGAAGTCGGCCTTGAACGCCCTGAAAGCTGCACCTGACAAGATTGCGGTCAAGCAGGAGGCTGATGTCTTCGTCCATACGGCACTGCTCTCCAACCGCTGTGAAGAGTGTCATGGGAACCTGATGGACAAGAAGCTTGTGCAGGTTCCCCTGATGAATCGCGAGACGAAACGTGAGATCCGCGACAAGGCGCACCGGTCGGCCTCGAGCTGCGTCGCATGTCATGTGGATATGGATCCGAAAACGCCGCCCCCTAACCATAAGTCCGACTGGACGCAGCGACACGGTCTCCTTTCGGGCAAGGATGAGAAGGCCTGCACGATCTGTCATACGGAGCCCTCCTGCCGCGAATGTCACCAAGTCACCCAGCCAGCCTCGCACAATAACCTCTGGCGACTGAAGACCCATGGGATCCAGGCAGCATGGAACCGGCAGAAGTGCCTGGTCTGCCATGAGGTCGACTCCTGCACAACCTGTCATGCTGAAACCCAGCCCCAGAGCCATAATGCAGGATGGAGAGAGGGGCACTGTCAGAAGTGCCACACCAGCAAGGAACGCGGAACCGGCTGCGCCCTCTGCCACGAGGGGACGATTGACACGCATCCGAATCCGCATCCGGGAAGCTTCCGCTCCTCTCACTGCAATTCGTGCCATCCCGGTTCCCCGCAAACGGAACAGTGCAAGGTATGCCATGGCGGGGATCTCACGTCAGGTCACCCCAATCCGCATGCGGCCGGGTTCCGGGCATCACACTGCAACACCTGTCATCAGGGGGCTCCGGAGACGCGGCAATGCGCAATTTGCCATGGCTCGGATGCGCATTCCAACCCGCATCCTGCGGGCTGGGCTTCCCGGCATTGCATTTCATGCCATGATGCTTCGGCGCAGGGATGCACCCAGTGTCATGAGGGTGCCGCCAATATGGCAAACCATTCCAATCCTCATGCTGTGGGGTGGCGCGACCAGCACTGCTTCTCCTGTCATCCGAGCAGTTCGGAAAACGGATGTACAAGGTGTCATCCCGGTGGGAATAACACCATGCTTCACCAGGACGTCTGGCCTCCGTCTCACGACCGGTTCGGCTCCCGCGGGAACTGCCTCTATTGCCACGAGCCGTAACGAAACGTGGTTCAGCGAGTCGGGTAATCCTGGATCGTGGCGCTTGATGAGTCAACCTTCAGCAGAAAAGGCTTCATGCCGCCGGTACCCCTCACATCAACCGTTTCCGGTGCGGACAGGGCCAGGTTGAAGGCCGTGCTTCCCGTGGTCTTGCTGGTCCCCCTGAAAATCGCGAATTTCCCGTTTGGCTGCACTTGAGTTGATGCGTCTGTGAAACTGGCCGCATCAGCAGGTGCCAGATTCAGGATTCTGGCATCGGAAAGCTTGGGGAGGCGCACCACCAGCGCGAATTCTTCCACGGGGGCGTTGCTGGTTGAATTGAAATTTATGGTGGCGACCAATCCATCGCCAACCGGTCTGGCGCTGGCTTCCGTTACGGCGATGCCGGGTTCAGTCGCGGGCTTGTTCACGGTCAGGACTTCCCCGTGCCACGGCTTTGGTCCTTTCGTCTTGGGGATGTTTTCCGAGGCCTGAGCCTCGGTGATCGATCGTGCCGTATCGCTTGTCGGCTGGGTAGGGCGGGGGCGTGCCGCTTTTAACCCGGTTTGTTCCGATGCAGGTGCGGAAACGGATCTGAGTGCAAAAGCCTTCTCAGTGGCGGCAATGGAGGAGTCTACAGTCAGGGATCCATTTTCCGCCTCCAGCTCGGCGTTTACCTTGCGGAGCCGGGCTAGCTCGGATTGCTGGTGCCAGAGGACCAGAAGAAGAAACGCGCCGACACCGGACAGGACAGTCAAAGTGATCCAACGATATGCAGGTTTCATAGAATTTCCATTAAGTTGATAAGGTTGCATTATATCCCCGTTCAAGCCCTTTCATCAAGTTTTTTGCCGGTCTGTTTTGTCATTACTTGCCTTTGACCGGCAACGAGGGCGGGAAGATTTAAATAACAATAAAATCAGGCAAAACAGTTTGATTGTAACCCTGTAGGTTTGGTATACATTCTCAAAGTGTGGCGAGGATATTTGTTGCAGAATAATCTCAACTCTCGGGAGGATACATGAAGAAAATGGTTGATGCTTTTGTGGTGGCGGGTGTGGTCTTGGTTGTGAGTCTTTCGGCAGTGTCCGCCGGGGCGGCAGATCGGGATGCGTCCCTGTATGTTGGCAACAAGTCTTGCGGCATGTGTCACAAGAAGGCTGAAAAGGGTGATCAGCTCGGCAAGTGGCAGGCAAGCCCGCACGCCAAGGCGTTCGAGCTGCTGGGGTCTCCCGAGGCCAAGGCGGCAGGCGCCAAGGCTGGCGTTGATGATCCCCAGAAGAGCGGCAAGTGTTTGAAGTGCCATGCTACAGCTTACAATTTCACCGAAGCCGTTGCGACTGACAAGATCACGCCGGAAGAAGGGGTGACCTGCGAAGCCTGCCACGGGCCGGGCAAGAACTACAAGAGCAAGGCCGTGATGGAGGATAAGGCGAAGGCCATTGCTGCGGGTATGGTTTCCCCGGCCACGAAGAGCTGCGAGCTTTGCCACAACGACAAGTCCCCGACTTGGAAGGCCGACAGGTATACTACCAAGGCGGGTACCAAGACAGGCTTTGATGTTGAACAGGCGGCTGAGAAGATCAAGCACCCTGATCCCACGATTAAGAAGTAATCCGGCCGGTGTGACAAGTATTGATGGTTTCAGGGCGGACCGTGAGGTCCGCCCTTCTCTCTCCCAAGGGGTTGCTTATAAAGTAAGGGAATTGGTAACACCATGAGTGAACAGAATCAGACGGAAACACCGGACAAGCTTGAAGCCGGTTCAAGTGCGTGGGACATCATTCAGTCCTGGCTTGGTTCACTGCGGTTCGCACTGTTCGTGGTGGGGCTCATCGCTCTGGCCTGTATTGCCGGCACCCTGATCCCGCAGGGCGAGCAGGTGGGCCGTTTCCTGATGAAGAATCCCGGCCCCCACAAGGGGTTGGAGTTCATGGCGAGAGTCGGTCTTACGACGGTGTTTTACTCGTGGTGGTTTGCGGCGCTGCTGATTGTCTTTTCCGCGAGCCTGACGGTCTGTACGGTGCGGCGCTATCGCACGATCGGCCGCTCAACGGGCGCCGCAAAGGTTCGCGTGATCGGATCACTTGTCACCCACATCAGCCTGTTGCTGGTCCTGGCGGGCGGTGTGATCCGCGTACTGTGGGGGGAAAAGGGGGTGCTGCAACTCAGCGAGGGCGAGAGTTCGACCACCTGCGAGTCCCAGACCGGCACGCCGATGCCGCTGCCCTTCGCCGTGCGATTGGTGAAATTCGAGCTTGAACTCTACAAGACGCCGAACGAGCCGGGTAATGCCGGGGATGTCCTGTATGTGCAGTGGCCCGAGAAGGAGTTGCTGGTCCCGATTGCCCTCGACGAAAAGAATGCCCCCGTGGTGGTGGCACCCAGGGAACAGGCCGGGCCGGACAACACGTTCCAGGTGAAGGTGGAACAATACCTGCCTGATTTCTATCTGGATGCCGCCTCCGGCGAGGCGAAAAGCCGGTCGCAGGCGCCCAACAATCCGGCGGTATACGTGTCGGTTATAGGCGCCGGTGTGACCAATGCCGAATGGGTCTTCGCAAGGTTTCCGGATTTCACCCGCCATAACAGGGCTGGGGGGAGTCGGCGGATGCCCTTGCAGTTCCGTTTCGTGAGTAGTGCGGACAAGCAGGTCATGGGGCGGTCCCAGGGACCGGTGAAGGCGTTCAAGAGCACGGTCGAATTCCTTGAGAATGACACGGTGGTGCTGACAAAGACCATTGCGGTGAATTCTCCCACAACCTTTCGGGGCTACACATTCTACCAGTTGAGCTACAACCCGGAGGATCTGCGCTGGACCTCGCTCCAAGTGGTACGCGATCCCGGGGTTCCGGTTGTTTATGCGGGTTTCCTGTTGATGATGCTGGGGTTGACTGTGGTGTTTTGTATCGGGCCCTATCTGGATGACAAAAGGAAAGGATCGGAAAAGGCGGTATGATCAATCTGTTTAATGCCGGATTAGCTGTTTATCTTGGGGCGTTGGTTTGCGCCGTGGTTTACCTGATGTCCTCGCGGCGCTTGTTTGATATCCTCGCCACCGTCCTGATCGGGGCCGGAGCCCTGCTGCAGACAATCTATATCGGGATCCGCTGGAGCGAGGCGGGGCGGGCACCGTTCAGCAACATGTTTGAATCTCTCGTTCTCTTCGCCTGGTCGGTGGCGGTGATCTACCTGGTACTCCGCCTCCAGCGGAACATTCCCTGGCTGGGCGCCGCAGCGGCGGCGTTTTCCTGTCTTGCCCTGGCCCATGCGAGTACCTATGAGTCGGCCATCAAGCCGCTGATGCCCGCGTTGCAGAGCAACTGGCTGACCTTCCATGTGCTGACCTGTTTCCTGGGATATGGCGGGTTTGCGGTGGCTTTCCTGATCGGGATCGGGTTCCTGGTGGTGGACCGGGATTCCAGCACCGTCAAGCCCGAGACGCGGGAGGCTCTGGATTCGGTGATGTCGCGGACGATCTCGTTCGGTTTCCTGTTCCTGACCCTCGGGATCCTGACCGGGGCGGTCTGGGCGAATTCCGCCTGGGGTACCTACTGGTCCTGGGATCCCAAGGAAACCTGGTCCCTGATTACCTGGCTCATCTATGCAGCCTTCCTGCATTGCCGTTTCATGCGGGGCTGGAGCGGCCGGAGAGCCGCTTGGATCGCCATTGTCGGCTTCCTGTCGGTGCTGTTTACCTATTTCGGAGTCAACTTCCTCCTGTCAGGACTGCACAGTTATGCATCATGACCGGGGTCGTGCGGAATTTTACCAACCACGAAAGGATCAGAAGATGAAAACGGTTGTCATTGCTACGGGGCTTTTGTTGGCCACCCTGCCTGCGGGGTTCTGTGAGGATAAGGCTGCGATGCCTGCGGGAGGCTGTCCTGCAGGCGCTGCGGGGTCAGGGGCCGTATGCCCTTCAAACGCCGGGCAGGGCGGTTCTGCGGCACAGTCCGTTCCCTCAGGGAGCGGGCTCAAGGGGAAGGTGACGCAGACCATGGATGCCGGCCGGTACACCTATGTCGCGGTGGATGACGGAACCGGCGAGAAGTGGGCGGCGGCCCCTACATTCGAGGTCAAGGTGGGTGAGGTTGTGGAAGTTCGGCAGGGGATGCCGATGAAGTCCTTTCATAGCAAGTCGCTGAACCGGACTTTCCCGGTGATCCTGTTCGCCGAAACGGTCGTCAATTTGACAAGGAATCCGTCGCCGGTGGCCGATACCCAGGCAACCAATAAGCCGGTATGCGGCAAGGCTGATGTTATGGCGGAGCGGATGACCCAGAAGAAAATTGCACCCCCGGAAGGCGGGATGCCCCTCGCCGCCGTGATCCAGCAGCGTGCCTCGCTGGCCGGCAAAACGGTGACGGTGCGCGGCAAGGTGGTCAAGTACTCGGCCAACATCATGGGCAAGAACTGGTTGCATCTCCAGGATGGGTCCGGCGCGGATGGATCGGCTGACCTGGCCGTGACAACGGCGTCCGTGGCCAAGGTGGGTGATATCGTGACGCTTGCCGGGCCCGTAACCGTTGATAAGGATTTCGGGTACGGCTACCGGTATGATGTCCTGATCGAAGGTGCGACGCTCGTTAAGTAACACCGTTCCACAAGCTATTGAAAGCCAGGGCTGATGCCTCCGGGAGGGAGCATCAGCCTTTTGTTTCTTACTGCGGGCCGCCGGTATGGCAGTCGCTGCATTTCGTTTCGTCGAGTTCGCCGCCGGGATGCTCAAAGGCATGGCCCTTGGCGCTGAGCTTGTCCAGCTGCTCACCCCGCCCCTGGGCGACAATGATGTGGCAGGCATTGCAGTCATTGGCCTTGATTGAAAGCTGGCCGTCAGGGGATTTGTGATCCCCGTCATGACACCTGAAGCAGCCCGGAAATTCCATGTGCCCCAGGTTGTTGGGATGATTTTTCCAGCTGGTTTTCATTTCCGGGAAGAAATTGTCGGCATAAATCTTGAGGATTTCAGCGGTGGCGGACTGTAGCCGGGAATCGCCCGGGTACTTGTCGTTGAGGCTTGAGGTGATTTTCCCCCGGGCTTCCTGCTCCGTGGTGTAGGGCCGAGTCAGGATTTCGACCGCTGTCTTCTTGATCCTGGGCATGGCCGGGTCGAGCGTTCCCAGCGCCAGGGACATGTCGACAGCCTCGGCAGGGCTGCGGAAGATGTGCGAGGGTCGGTTATGGCAGTCCATGCAGTCCATGCGGCGGATGACATGTTTCGCGGGATCCGGCGTGAATCCCTTGGTGGAAAACTCGGTGACAACCCCCTGTGGATCGGTCCTGCGGACCCAGGGTATAGTCTGGCGCTGGTCGTCCGTGGCGATGTATTCAATTTTATTCCCGACATTCATATGCCAATGGATCCCTCCGACAGGACCGTGGGTGGGGTCGCCGCCGCCCACCTTGAGCAGGAGCCTGATGCTGTAGGGGGTGTTGGTCTCATCGGACATATAACGGGTGACGAGTCGATCCAGATTCCCGACGAACTTTGACGGCCAGTGGCACTGCTCGCAGGTTTCCTGGGCCGGGCGCAGGTTTTTTACCG
>CAZMSS010000046.1:12970-15665 GCA_964568965.1 uncultured Verrucomicrobiota bacterium
GACGGCCAGTGGCACTGCTCGCAGGTTTCCTGGGCCGGGCGCAGGTTTTTTACCGGAGTTTCAACCGGACGGGAGTAGGTGTTCAGGATCGTGGCGAATACCTGGCGGAGACCGCTGACTTTTGATTTCACATACCACGAGGCCCCCGAGCCGATGTGGCACTCCGCGCACGATAGCCGGGCATGGGGGGAGTGCAGGTAAGTCGTGTATTCGGGCTTCATGACCGTGTGGCATACCAAGCCGCAGAATTTGGACGATTCGGTATAGTGATACCCGCCGTAAAGCATGATGGAGGACGCCATCATGACCACAAGGCCTACGCCTGCGGCGATAACCAGGTTGCGCCGGACCCGGGGTTGTGAAAAATCCAGGGAGAGGATGGGCGGTGGAACGGTGCTATCGCCCTGCCGCATCTTTCTCCGCTCCACTATCAGCCCCAGCCCGATGACCGCCAAGCCGAGGGCCATGAACATGGGGACAACCAGGAACGCGATGATTCCGATGTAGGGGTTGGCGCCTCCCGTCATGACTTCCAGGGCCAGGAGAAAGCAGAAGCCAACCAGGCTGCACGATGAGAGCAGCAGGCCGAACAGACTGATCCAGTTCCTGAAGATCGAAAGGCGGGGCAGGGGGGGCTTCTGTTCGGTTGTCATAGGCGTTCATCCTTGTCGGAAGCCGAGGGGATTTTATTCTCGAGTGTTTCGACGTCGAGCGGGTGTTCCTCGTGATACCACTCCTTCGACACCCGGCCATCCAGCCAGGCGGTGTTATTCGGATACACATCCGGGTCGAAGATGACATGGTAGAAATGCCAGACAATGATGGCCAGTACAGCCAGAATCGCCTCGTAGAAATGAATCGTGGTGGCCACCTCGATAACCCAGCGCGGCAGCCACAGGGTCATGTCCATCTTGAACCAGATCATGATGCCGGTGATTCCCATGAGGACGGTGCCCCAGACGACGGCCCAGTATTCCGCCTTCTCCCCGTAGCTGAAGCGCGGGAATTTCGGCTTGGGCGATCCCGGTACAAGGAGGTACTTCAGGTTGGTAAAGAGGTCCGTGAAATCATTCTTGGCGGGCAGAAAATCCTTGAGCAGTTTCCGGCCATCCCGGGTGAACAGGAGATAGCCCACATGTGCCAGGGCCACCGCCAGCATCACAACGGCGGCGGCACGATGTCCCATGCGGCGGAACGTCTCGCTGGATCCCACCAGGTATGACATCCACCCGTCGGGATACTTCAGGGCAAATCCGGTGATGGCCAGGGCGGTGAAACTGGTGAGCAGCAGCCAGTGCTGTATGCGTTGAATCAGGTTCATCCTGATGATCGACCGGTCCTTTTTGCTGTAGATGATGATCAGCTTCCTGCGGAAGGTAAGCAGATTGTGGGCCATCATCCCTCCGATGATCGCCACAATCAGGGCCAGATAGATCCAGCGGACCCAGCGGCTCACCACGCTGCCGATATCCGGGGTTACGGTGTTGTCCACATGGACTTTACCGAGGGAAAAGTTCTCATTGGCGCCGAGGTGACACTTCCTGCAGGTCTTGACCATGTTGGCGGGATGGACCATGGAGTCGGGATTTGAAGAGGGCAGGATCTTGTGGAATCCATGGCAACTGGCGCAGTTGGCCGCGCTGGTTGAGCCCAGCCGGGCGGCCAGGCCGTGATAACTTTCAAAGAAGGAACTGGACCGGTTGGCGGGGAGGTTGTAGCGCGTGTTGAGGCGTTCAGACGCGTGGCAGCGGCTGCAGACCTTCTCGGCGATTTTCATCGGGGACGCGGTTTTCAGGGTTTCAATCTGGTGGTCGGAATGGCAATCCGTGCAGGTCGGGGCATCGCGCAGCCCCTGGGTCATCGCCGTGCCGTGGACGCTTTGCTGTACATCCTTGAGGACTTGTGCGTGACATTTCCCGCAGGTTTCTCCCTGGTTCGCATTGCTCAGGGGGGAAGCCGCCGAGCGGATGGGGAGTATGGCGTGGGTCCCGTGGCAGTCTGAGCACCTCGCGGCCTTGCTGTTGCCTGATCTGGCGGCGGTCCCGTGGACGCTGGCCATATAGGAGGTGATGTCTTTATCATGACACGGGGAACAGGTGGCAGGCGTGGCCTTGAATCCATCCGGATGCGGGGCTTCCTTGATATCGGCATGACAGGAGACGCACTGATTGCTGCGATGAACGGAAGCCCCATAGGCGGCCGGAGTCACGTTCAGCGAGAGGGCCGTCCCCCCGGCGTTGGTTTTCACCAGCGCCTTGTCGTCATGGCAGGTGAAACAGTCCGAGTTATCCAGGGCGAGGGAGACCCGCATGGAGGACGTCAGCGTTACCAGAATGATGGAAACCAACAGTCGTGTCCTGACCATATTCGCTTATCCGTCCCTTCCCGTTTAGTGAACCAGCCGTGACGCCATGGCAATGATGATGAGGATCAGCAAAATTACGCCGGTTCCAAAGAAACAGTAGCCGAATGTTCTGGCAATCTTCTTCCACTGCGCCCATTCATCCTTGACCCGGTATTCGTCCAGTTTGCCCTCTCTCAGCAACCGATCATACCATCGTTTGCGCTCATGGAGCATCTCCGCCTTCGAGATCCGGCCGGAGAAGATGACGGTATCCATGGGGAATTTTTCCAGGCGGAAGTGGGTGTTGAAGAAGTGGAAGGTGAAGATGAACCCGGCGGCCAGCAGCGCCTC
>CAZMSS010000047.1:0-15641 GCA_964568965.1 uncultured Verrucomicrobiota bacterium
GGTCCAGTCGGTGGTGGATGTGGAGTCGGTCGTGGGGGTGCCATTCCTGGGGGGGGTTCCGTTCTGGGTGCATGGGGATCTTACCAACCGCGTGCGGCCGATTGTGAGCGATGAACACCGGTCGGGTGCGGCGGAAGCCTACCGCGCCTTGCGGACGAACGTCCTGTCGGCCGTTGAAAAGGCCGGAAAAAAAGTGGTGCTGGTCACCAGTGCTGATTCCAAGGAAGGCAAGACACTGACGACGTTGAACCTGTCGATCATGATTGCCAAGACCGGCAAGAAAGTGCTGTTGCTGGATATGGATCTGCGCCGGGGTCTTTTGCATAAGTCCTTTGAGCGGGAACGTGCGCCCGGGATTGTGGACGTGTTGAGGGAAAACAAACCCCTGGCGGACGTGATCGTGAAGACCAACCATGAAAATCTCTGGTTTGCGCCGGCGGGATCAATTGACAAGAACACGTCGGAACTGCTCCACTCCGTGGATCTCGAGGCGTTCATGTCGCCTGTGTTGGAGCAGTACGACTACATCCTGATGGATTCCGCCCCGGTGTTGCGCGTTACCGACACCGTGATTCTGGCGGGTTGTCCCCTGATGTGTGTGGTATATGTGGCCCATGCGAATCGCACATCAAAGCCGACCATCAAGTATTCCCTCGACATGCTGGGGGATGTCCACGTCATCGGCATGATTGTGAACAGCATTGAAATGCACCGCATCAGCAGCCTGTATTATGCCTACCAGTATCCGAACTATGCCTACTACAGTTATGCCTACCGCTACGGGTACAACTATGACCTGTATGATGAACATGGCCGGCGCATGCCCATGAGTCCCTGGGCGAACATGCGGCGAAACGTATCGAGATGGGTCAGGCGAACATTCCTCCCGACGGAATAACATGAGTTCATATCGCAGCTATTTACACATGCAGGTGTTGTGGCTGGCCGCCCTGGATGCTTTATGCCTGATGGGGGGGGTTGTTGCCGGGGTGGTTATTCGCCTCGGTGCGGATTCACTTCATCAGTATTTTTTTGAATCACTTTCGGGATGGCTTTACCTCGTGCTGGCCGTGTTGGCCTCCAATTATGTGACCGGCACCTACGGGCTTGAGCTCAGGGTGTCCCGGTTCAACATGATGGTCAACTGGGCCTTTTCGATGACCGTTGCCATTCTGGTTGTAAGCATAACGTCCTATGCGTGGTTTAACGCGGTGCTGGGTCGCGGTGTTCTGTTTCTGGCGCTGGCGTTTTATTCGGTGCTGTGGTTGTCCCTGAGGCTGCTGGTTTATTATTTCTTTTTCAACAAGGAGCCGATGGCCTACCGGGTTGCCATATTGGGCACAGGGGCCCGCGCCCACTCTGATCTTACCCTGGTCCAGAATATCAATTTGAGGCCGCGGCACAGGGTTGTGGCGATGATCCAGGTTGATCATGAGGGGCCGGCATCGATGGTGCGGTTTGCCTCCCAGGGAAAGGCGCCCGCCCGTGATGCCGCTGTCATTCATTGTTCCCCGGCGCACGTGGCCTCCACCGTGCGTTCGCTGGCCTGCGACGTGCTGCTGATTGCGGTGGACCGGGATGAAGACCTGGCGGGCGTCTATACCCAGTTGCGCCGGTTGCGGTTTGAAGGAGTGTCGGTTTTGTCGCCGCTGAATGTCGCCGAGGTCTACAGCGGGAAAGTGCCCTTGAACCTGGTGGATGAGAACTGGCTGATGAATGCCAGCCAGGGGTTCATTTCGCCGATGACCATGCGCTTCAAGCGAATGCTGGACATCGGACTGGTGTTGATAGTCTCCCCGGTGGCCCTCGGACTTTCCCTTCTGGTTGCCGCTACGGTCAAGGTGACGGCGTTGAGGTCGCCCGTGTTTTATTCCCAGGAGCGGGTGGGCCGGTTCGGCCGGATATTCCGCATTTACAAATTCCGGACCATGAAAGAGGGCGCGGAGCAGGAGAAGGGCGCGGTTTGGTCCCCGGAGAATGATCCGCGGATAACTTGGGCGGGACAATCCCTGCGGAAGTACCGTCTGGATGAATTGCCCCAATTGTGGAATGTCCTGAAAGGTGAGATGAGCCTGGTTGGCCCACGTCCCGAGCGTCCGGAGCTGGTGGAGAAGCTGGAAAAGGTGATCCCGTATTACCGCGAGCGGGAGAACATTCCGCCGGGCCTCACAGGGTGGGCCCAGATCCGCTATCCCTATGGCGCCACCATTGAGGATAGCCGCGCCAAGCTTGAATATGATCTGTTTTATCTCCAAAACCTGTCCATTGCCCTGGATCTTCGGATTCTCCTGAGGACATTGAGGATCGTCCTCTTCGGGATGGAGCGGGATATCCGGTAGGGGAGCGTAGAAATCCTTTCCCTTCCCGTTGCCAAGTCGGCGCGGAATCGCTACAGTAGCCCAACTTTACCGGTATTGGAAGGATTGACTATGGCTTTGAAATGGAATTGGGGTGAACAGCGGGCCCGTCGCGCTTTTCTCGCGCTTCAGGATGGAACCATTTTGCGCGGGTATTCCGTGGGGGCTGCCGTGGATGGCTTGGGTGAGGTCGTGTTTAACACCGGAATGGCCGGCTACCAGGAAATCCTGAGCGATCCTTCCTATAGCGGCCAGTTTGTCACCATGACGTATCCTGAAATCGGCAATACCGGCATGAATCTGGCCGATATGGAGAGCCGGCAACTGTTTGCCAGCGGATTTGTCATTCACGGGATGAACGCCCCGAGCAACTGGCGGGCGGATGGCTCTTTGACGGACTATCTTGATAAATGGAAAATTCCGGCCATTGCGGGGATTGATACCCGGGCACTTACGACACGGTTGCGGACGGAAGGAACCCAGCGGGGGTTCATGAGCGTAACAGGGAAGGTGGGGGAGGCCGAAGCGGTCCAGAAAGCCCGTGACTGGTGCGGGCTTGACGGCCAGGACTATGCGGCAAAAGTGTCGTGCAAAGCGCCGTATCATTGGGATACGGATGGCTCGCTGACCCAGTCCTGGGGGATTGCAGATTCCCTGCCGAAGGCCGACTTGAAGATTGTGGCCTATGATTTCGGAATTAAGTGGAACATTCTGCGCAGCATGCGCCGCAATGGGATGGATGTGACGGTGGTGCCGGCGCAGACGCCCGCTTCGGAGGTTTTAAAGCTGAAGCCCGACGGGGTTTTTCTCTCCAACGGTCCGGCGGATCCTGCGGCGGTTACCTATGCCATTGAGGCGGCCCGCGCCTTGTTGGGCAAGGTGCCGATGATGGGAATTTGCCTGGGGCACCAGATTCTGGGCCTGGCCTGTGGCGGAAAAACATACCGCCTTAAATTCGGGCATCATGGCTGTAATCATCCCGTGAAGAATTTGCGGACTGGCGCGGTGGAGATCACGTCGCAGAATCATAATTTTGCGGTGGATCCCGCCTCCCTGGATTCGACGGCGGTCGAGGTCACGCATATCAATCTCAATGACCAGACCGTGGAAGGCCTTGCGCATCGCAAGGAACCGATGTTCTGCGTTCAGTATCATCCGGAATCCTCCCCGGGACCGCATGACCCTTATTACCTGTTCACTCAATTCCGCGAACTGATCCGAAAGGCTTAAGTCTATGCAGGGGCACAATTGGATAGCGATTCTTGATTTTGGTTCCCAATACAGCCAGTTGATCGCGAGACGGGTTCGCGAACAAAGGGTTTACTCGGAGCTTCTGAAGTTCAACACCCCGGCCGCCGAACTGGCGGCGCGCAAGCCGGCCGGAATCATCCTGTCCGGCGGGCCGGCCAGCGTGCTGGACACCGGTTCCCCCATGTGCGACCCGGCTATTTATAACCTGGGGGTTCCCGTGCTGGGAATTTGCTACGGACTTCAGATGACCGCCAAGCTGCTGAACGGTGCCGTCAAACCCGGGCGCGAGCGAGAGTATGGGAGCGCCCGTGTGTCCGTCGTGGATTCATCCTCGCTGTTTCGCGATTTGCCCCGTGAGTTGGATGTCTGGATGAGCCATGGTGATCAGGTGGAGCGGATGCCCGAGGGGTTCTCGGTCATGGCGAGGACGGAAACCTGCCCGGTGGCGGCGATGGGGAATGTCTCCCGGCGCATCTATGGGCTGCAATTCCACCCCGAAGTGGTTCACACGCCACAGGGCGGGGCGCTTCTAAGCCGCTTTCTGTTTGATATCTGCAAATGCAGGCCCGACTGGGAGATGGCGCAGTTCATCAAGGAGAGTGTGGTTGCGATCCGCGAGAAGGTGGGCGACGGCCATGTGCTGTGCGGCCTGAGCGGCGGCGTGGATTCCTCGGTTGTTGCGGCGTTGCTCCACAAAGCCATCGGGAGCCAGCTGCATTGTGTCTTTGTGGATAATGGCTTGTGTCGTTCCGGTGAAGCGCGGCAGGTCGAGGAGTTGTTCGGAAAAGCGTTCGGTATTGACCTGCACGTGGCCCATGCCCAGAACCAATTTCTTTCGCAGTTAAAGGGCGTGGTGGAGCCTGAGCAAAAACGCAAGGCCATTGGGAAAACCTTTATCGATGTGTTCTCGGCGGAGGCGCGCAAGTTTGGCCAGGTAGACTACCTTGCACAGGGCACCCTATATCCGGATGTCATTGAGAGCGCATCGCCGATCGGCGGTCCCTCGGTCACCATCAAGAGTCACCATAATGTGGGCGGGTTGCCGCCGGACCTCAAATTCAAACTGATTGAGCCGGTCCGCGAGCTTTTCAAGGATGAAGTTCGTTTGCTGGGGCGGGAATTGGGGTTGCCCGATTATCTGGTCAACCGGCAGCCGTTCCCCGGGCCAGGACTGGCAGTGCGCATCCTGGGCGAGGTGACGGAGGAACGTGTAGCCTTGCTTCAGAAGGCGGACCTCCGGGTCCAGGAGGAGATGCTGAAGGACCCGATGTATGAGAAGATCTGGCAGTCGTTTGCCGTATTGCTCCCCATTCAGACGGTAGGGGTCATGGGGGATAGCCGGACCTATGAAAATGTGGCGGCCATCCGGATTGTCGAGAGTCAGGATGGAATGACGGCTGACTGGTCGCGGGTCTCCTACGATACGCTTGGCAGGATTTCAAGCCGGATTATCAACGAAGTATCGGGCATCAACCGTGTGGTGTATGATATCAGTTCAAAGCCGCCGGCAACCATTGAATGGGAATGAGAGGGCCATGATGAATCGGTCTGTATGGGTATTAATTCCGATTCTGATGGTGTCGCTTGCGCAGGCCGACACCCTGACGCTGAATGACGGGCGGACCATCAAGGGTCGCCTGACAGGCTATGCCGGACGCAAGTTCGAGTTCAAAGCGAATGACGGCGCGATCTATTCCGAGTACGCGCTGGATGTCAAAAGCATCGTCCCGGATACCCCGGTCAAGGTTTCAATGAAATTTTCCGCGAAGCAGTACGATTCCGTGGATTTTGTCCAATTCGACAGCTTTACGCTGCGGGTCAGGAAAAACGGGCAGCAATTGAATGAACCAGTAATTTCGCTTACGACCATGGCGCTTTCGGTTCCTGCGGACAGGATCCGGGATGAACATCCCCTTGAGCCGGGTGCGGGTGACGCGGTGACTGCCGCGGTAGGGGGGCGGGGGCCCGTGGCAAGGTCCGGGGAGGAGATGTCCAAACCCCGAGAGTGGCGGCGAGCCGGCAAATGGCGGGAAATGGAAGAAGACCAGACTTCGGTCATCAGCCATGGCGAAGAGGTGGACATCGATGCATTCCTGAAAAAGGGCTATGTTAACATTGTGCAGTTTCATTATCGCAAGTCGTTGGCCAGCGTTCGGGAAGGAAATTATATCGACGCGATTGCTGCCAAGAAAACGAACCGGCTTGTCGTTCTGAAGGTGGTGGTGTCGGATTTTAATTCCCCGATATGCAAAGCGCTGAATATTCAGGGGTTCCCCCAATTCTGGTTCTATAATATGCAGGGGCGGCTGGTGAAAAGGCTGACGGACCGCTTTACCGAGGGCGATATTGATGCGGCAATCAAGGATGCCCGCCGGGGCGGCTCCTTCTGAGGCTGCCCGGGCATCCGGCGGAATCGTGTTGTCGGCGCCCGGCGGTTCCCGTCAAATGATTGACGGTATTTAAAAAAAGTTGTCATGGGCCGATGGAGCGTGACAGAATGTGGCCGTAGGGAAGATGGTATTGTAGAGTTTCCCTGATAAACCAGCGAGGGTGTGCCATGGCGCGGCAAAGTGTGAACTGGGAAGACATGTTTCGCGCTCTTGAGGCTTTCAAGAAGGAACACGGACACTGTCACGTCCCGGCGAATTGGAAGCTGAATCTCCAGTTGGGTCGATGGGTGGCGATGCAACGTTACCGCCACAAGATGGGGGAGTTGCCGAAAAGTCACGTGACCCGCCTTGATCAAGCCGGATTTGTCTGGGCGCCCGCCGACAAGGTGTGGAGTGAAATGCTCCAGCGGCTCCTCAAGTACAAGAAGAAGCACGGTGATTGCGATGTGCCCTCCTCGTGGCCGGCGGATCCCAATCTCGCAAATTGGGTGGCGAATCAGCGCCACCGCAAGAAGATGGGTTCCTTGTCCCCTGATAGGGTCAAGAAGCTTGGCGAGGTTGGATTTGTCTGGTCTGTATATGGGAAGAACCGCGCGGAAAAAGTCACTCAGGCGAAGCGTAAGACGGTCGCCGCATCAGTAAAGGCTGTTGAGCCCGAGAACGAGGAGCGGTTGTATCAAGTCTGCGGGGAATATATCCAATTCAACGGGACTGGTCCAATGCCGCCAAAATTGGAGAAATACATTCAGATGCACGATGGGGCATTCCCCCCCTGCATCATTCTCCCCGCGAGTCCACTCGTCTTCAGGTTGGGAAACGCCGATTCGGTGACAACGGTTATGCGAAAGATCACCTGGCCCGGCAAAGGCCCCCTGCCTGAGGAGGTCCGTGAATATTTGAACGAAAATGGAGCGCTTCCTCCTCATGGTATGTGAAGGGACGCGGTAACAGGTAAATATGACGACTCCGAAGGCTACGACTTATATACGGGGAACAATATGTGCCATGGTGGTGTTACCGGTGGTGTTTTTGGCTGTTTACCCGGCGTTGACACTTCTGTTGCCGGAACGTCTTGTCATTTTGGCTGATCTGCCGCAGGACCTGACGGTGCTGTTATTGCTTGACGCATTACTCATGCCGGCGACAGGGGCGTTGCTCTTTTGGCGAGCCAGGCGGCGTGCGACGCGTGGATGGGGTGTTCCGCGGGAAAAGTTGGATACCCGGGATGTCTATTGAGCTGGGAGGCGGCTTGACTCCCGCTTGGGGTTGGCTTAGAAGTGTGCTTGTTTCATGACTACCCTTTCCCATAGTTCAAGGATTGCTGACATTCTGCTCAGGCGCGGGGCCTTAACCGCTGATGCCCTGAAGCAGGCCCAGGAGCGTGCTCAACAGGCGTCCGTCCGCCTTGAAAAATACCTGCTCGACAATTCCCTGATCTCGGCCACGGAGGCGACGCTCAGCCTGGCAGAGTATCTCCGCATGTCGCCCGTCACCCTGGCCCACTTTACGCCGAGTCCTCAGCTCATTGAAATGATCCCTGCGGAACTGCTCCGGAAAAGGCTGGCATTCCCCATGATGAAGGCGGGGGGCATGTTGGTCGTGGCGCTGGGCGATCCGTTCGACATCATGGCGATTGATGAGCTTCATGTGGTCACGGGGCTGCAAATTATGCCGCTCGTAGCCGCCGAAAAGGATGTGCAAGATGCCTTGGCAAGGGCGCTGGCGCCTGCCGAGGCCGAGGCGCAACTTGACCTCGAGGACATCATGAAGGATTCCGACAACGATATCGAAGTCGGAAAAGAGGAAAAGCAGGAAGTCAGCCTCGAGGAAATGATGGAGAGCGCTGAGGGCGCGCCGGTCATCCGGATGGTGAACATGATGCTGGTGGAGGCCCTGCGAACCCGCGCCAGTGACATCCACATTGAGCCTCAGGAAAAGGCGCTCCGGCTCCGGTACCGGATAGACGGTTCGCTGACGGAGCGGCCCAGTCCGCCGAAAAGTTACCAGCCGGCAATTATCTCCCGAATCAAGATCATGTCAGACATGGATATTGCCGAGCGGCGGGTACCCCAGGACGGCCGGTTCAGGATCAAGGCACTGGGGAAGGAAGTGGATATCCGCGTCAGTATGCTCCCCTCGATCCACGGCGAAAAAGTGGTTATGCGTGTGTTGGACAAGAGCGCGCTGTTTCCCAGCCTCGGGGGGCTGGGCCTCGACGAGCACGCCTTCAAGGCCCTGTCGTATGCCATCAGCCAGCCGCATGGGATCATTCTGGTGACGGGGCCGACCGGTAGCGGAAAAACGACAACATTATATTCCTGCTTGCAGGAACTGAACAAGTCGGATGTCAACATCGTGACCTGTGAGGACCCGGTGGAATACCAGTTGGTCGGGATCAATCAGATCCAGGTGAACGCCGGCGTCGGGTTAACGTTTTCGGCGGCGCTCCGGTCCATCCTTCGTCAGGATCCCGACATTGTGCTTGTGGGTGAAATCCGCGACGGCGAGACGGCTGAAATCGCGGTCAAGGCGGCGCTGACCGGGCATCTTGTGTTGAGCACGCTCCACACCAATGATGCCGCAGGTGCAATCGCCCGTCTCATTGACATGGGGATACCCCCCTTCCTGCTGTCCTCATCCCTTGTGCTTTCACAGGCCCAGCGCCTTTACAGGAAACTTTGCATGGCATGCCGGCAACCGGTCGAATTGCCGGTGGATGTCATGAAAGCAAACCGAATTGATCCTGCATTTTTCCTGAAAGGGGAGGGGGCTTCGGAATATGTTCAGATCTTCAAGGCTGTGGGCTGCCCGAAATGCAGCAACACGGGTTATAAGGGGCGGGGCGCCATTATGGAAGTGCTGCCGATCTCCGATAACATTAAGGAGTTGATCATGAAGGGCGCCACCAGCGGCGAGATCCGGGAGGCGGCCTGTGCCAACGGGATGATCACCCTGAAACAGGCAGGGCTTCAGAAGGTCAGGGAAGGCCTTACATCGCTGGAGTCGGCCATGGAAATGACGGGCGGGGAATAGCGGGAGATAATTTATGAGCCCAATGCTGAGATCCAATTCCCGCGGAGGTGATGCTGCACTGGGCGCGTCCCGCCCAGGCGGGGGGGCAAAGAAACCTGTGACGGCGCAGGTTTCCAGGACGCCCCCGAAAAAAGACCAGAAAATCAGGGGGGCACAGAAGATTGTCCGGAAGGATCTGCCCTCCTTTTCACGGCAAATGGCGGCGATGCTATCCGCCGGCATGCCGATTGTCGCCTCCCTTGAAACGCTTGAAGAACAGGCGGTCAATCCAAACTTCAAGATCGCAATTGGCACCCTGAAGAAGAGCATTGAGGGCGGATCATCGTTCTCGGAAAGCCTGCAACAGCTACCCCAGATCTTTGACGTCTTGTACGTCAACATGGTCCGCGCCGGGGAACAGAGCGGCCAGTTTGCCGAGACCATGAAGCGAATTGGGGAATTGCTGGAGGCGACAGCCAGGTTGCGCCGCAAAGTGAAGTCAGCCATGACCTATCCCGTCGTGGTATTGTCCATGGCCCTGATTATTGCCTCGGGAATGATCATTTTCATCGTTCCGGTTTTTGCCGGCATGTTCAAGGATTTCGGCGGCAAGTTGCCCGGGCCGACCCAGTTTCTTGTGGACATCAGCAACGGGGCCAAGACTTATGCTGTTATTATTGTGCCGGCCATCATCCTCTCCATCTGGTTGTTTAATAAATGGAAAAAGACCAAAGCCGGGGCTTGGGCCCTTGACCGGTTTGCGCTCAAGGCCCCTGTTGTCGGTGTGTTGGTTCAGAAAGTCGCTGTGGCCCGGTTTTCGCGCACACTCAGCCAGTTGGTGCAGAGCGGGGTGCCGATCCTCAATGCCCTGGAGATTGTGGCCAAGGCCGCCGGAAACCTTGTCATCGAGGCGGCGATCATGGACGCCCGAAAGGCGGTCGAACATGGTGATACGCTTTCTTCAGGATTGGACGGCAAGGATTGCATTCCGACCCTGGTGGTGAGAATGCTATCGGCCGGCGAGAAAACCGGCAAGGTGGACGAAATGCTGGAAAGCGTTGCGGATACCTTTGATGACGAAGTCGAGACCATGCTGGCCTCCCTGACCTCGCTTCTGGAACCGCTGCTCATGGTCTTTTTGGGGGTGGTCATCGGCGGGATTGTCATTTGCATGTTCCTGCCGATCTTCAAGATGACCGAGGTCATCAAGTAGCCCATAGTTCAGGGGGTGTTTATCATTGCAGGCCGGCCGTGGTATCGCTTAAATTTACACGACTATGACGTCTCCTCAGAAAACTCCTCTTTATGATGCCCATGTCGGTCTGGGTGCCCGGATGATGGACTTCAGCGGATGGTTCATGCCGGTGCAGTATGATGGCATATTGGCTGAACATCATCGGACCCGCACCGATGTCACCCTGTTTGACACCTGCCACATGGGCCGGTTTTGGGTAACCGGGCCCGGGGCGATGGACGGAATCGACCGCCTGCTGACAACCGAGGTTCGCGCCATGCAGGATGGACAGTGCAAATACGGGTTCCTGCTCAAGGAGGACGGCGGGATTCTGGACGACTTGATCACCTACCGGTTCAATGCCGAACGCTGGCTGATCGTGGTGAATGCCGGGACACTGCCCAAGGATCGTGACTGGATCCGGGCCCGGTTGCCGGACGGGGTGGGCTTCGAGGATGCCTCGACCCGACTGGCGAAGATTGATATCCAGGGGCCGAACACCTTCGAAAAGGTTGAGCAGGTATTGGGCGTGGAGGTGGCCTCGCTCGCCTATTTCAGGTTCAAGACATTTGAATGCGGCGGAGAGGCCTTTGTCAGCCGCACCGGCTATACGGGTGAAAAGGGCGTTGAGCTATATGTGGATGCCGCACGGATTGTTGAGGTGTGGGGCCGGTTTTTGAAGGCTGGCGTCAAGCCTGCCGGGCTGGGTGCCCGGGATACTTTGCGATTGGAGGCCGGGCTACCGCTTTACGGGCATGAGTTATCGGAGGACGTCACTCCGGTGGAGGCGGTCATGGCGCGGTATGCCATGAAGGCCGGCCCCTATGTTGGAAGCGAGGCTGTGAGGCGCCACCGCGAGGAAGGGCCGGACCGGGTTCTCGCAGGTTTCAGGATTGAGGGGCGGCAGTCTGCCCGAGCCGGGCAGGCCGTGTTGTCCGGAGGCCGTTGCGTGGGGAAGGTGACGAGCGGGTCGTTTTCTCCGACGCTTCAAGTTGTTATTGGTTTTGCTTATGTGGAGCCGGCGCTGGCGGCAGCAGGAAGCCGGGTGCAGGTGGATACGGGAAGGGCACTATTGGACGCCGAGATTGTTAAGACGCCATTTTACAAGGCGGGAAGGAGTGGCTAGATGATTCCGAAGGATGCTTATTACACAAAAGATCACGAGTGGCTGAAGGTGAACGGTGATGAGGCGACGGTGGGCATCACCGACCACGCCCAGGAAGCGCTGGGCGATATCACGTTTGTGGATTTGCCGAAAGTCGGCAAGGTGTTGAAGGCGCATGATTCGCTTCTGGTCGTTGAGTCGGTCAAGGCAGCCAGCGATGTCTATGCGCCGGTGGCGGGGACCGTGAGTGCGATAAACGGAGCACTGGGATCCGCCCCGGAGTTGATCAACCAATCCGCCCAGGGGGATGGATGGATCTGCAAGCTGAAACCTTTTGATGCCTCGGCGGTGGGGAGCCTGATGACGGCGGACCAGTACGAGGCATTCCTGGCGGAGCACTGAGATGCCGTATATCCCGACGACCGACCAGGATCGCGAGACCATGCTGAAAAGCATCGGCGTACCGGATGTGGACTCCCTGTTTGCGGACATTCCGGCATCCGTGCAGATCCCGGGGCTGAATCTGCCTGCGGGACAAAGTGAGGCTGAAGTGTATGAACACATGCACCGGCTTTCGCATCGCAATTCCCATGACCTGATTTCCTTCCTCGGTGGCGGCTACTACGACCACTTCATTCCCGCCTGCGTGGATGAATTGTCAGCCCGCAGTGAATTTTACACGGCCTACACGCCATACCAGCCGGAGGCATCGCAGGGCACCCTTCAGGCGATCTTTGAATACCAGAGCGCGATTTGCCGCATTACCGATATGGAGGTGGCCAACGCTTCCCTGTATGATGGCGGCACGGCACTGTACGAGGCCGCGATGATGGCGATCCGCCTCACGGGACGCCGGAAGATCCTGCTTGATAGCGGGGTGAATCCCATCTACCGCAACATTCTTGTGAGCTACACCAGTAATCTGGCGGTTGACTTTGAGGAGATTCCCGTGGTGCACGGCCAGAGCGACCGGGAGCGGATCATCCAGGCCCTGGACGACAAGACGGCTGCGATCGTTCTTCAGAACCCCAATTTTTTCGGGGCGGTGGATGATTTTTCCGATGTCATTGAGTCGGCGCACCGCAAGGGGTGCATGGCCATCATGTCAGTGTATCCGGTTTCCCTGGGTTTGTTGAAGACCCCCGGCCAGATGGGTGTGGATATTGTGACCGGGGAGGGGCAGAGCCTTGGATTGCCGCTGTCATTTGGGGGCCCCTATCTGGGATTCATGGCAAGCCGCATGGATCATGTCCGCAAGATGCCCGGCCGGATTGCGGGGGCCACGATTGACGGTGCCGGGCGGCGGGGGTTCGTGCTGACCCTGCAGGCCCGCGAACAGCATATCCGGCGCGAGAAGGCGATGTCGAACATCTGCTCCAACGAGGGGCTTTGTGCATTGCGCGCCTTGATCTACCTGTCCTGGCTGGGCAAGCACGGGTTCAAGGAATTGGCCAACACCTGTGCCCAGAAGGCGGAATATGCGAAGACCCGGCTGAGCGCCATTCCCGGCGTAGGGGTTAAGAAGAGCGCTCCGACCTTCAATGAGTTCACGATTGAGCTGCCCTGTGAGGCCAGTGGGTTGGTATCACGCATGATCGACCGCGGGTTTGCTCCCGGGTTTCCCCTGGGGCGATACTATCAGGGTATGGACAATTATCTGCTCGTGGCGGTTACCGAGAAACGAACCCGTGAGCAAATCGGCATGTTTGCCGAGACGCTGGAGGGGGTGTTGTGAGCAAGTTGATTTACGAAAAGTCGGCGCCCGGCCGCCGGGCGGATAATCTTCCCCGCCTGACTCCAGCCGAGGCGGCCATGAAGCTGAGGATTCCCCAGAAGTATTTCCGGGATCGGGATGCCGAGCTGCCTGAACTGTCGGAACTCGATGTGGTCAGGCATTTCACGAACCTCTCTCGCAAGAATTTCAGCGTGGATGCCAACATGTATCCGCTGGGTTCCTGCACCATGAAATACAATCCCAAGATCTGCGAGCGCATTGCGTCGCTGGACGGGTTCTCGGCGTTGCATCCGCTGCTGCCCCAGTTGCGCGGCGGCGGTGTTCTGACGCAGGGGGCCCTGGAGGTATTGTATGAGACCGAGCGTTGGCTCGGGGAGATCGTCGGCATGGATGCTTTTACACTCCAGCCGATGGCCGGTTCGCACGGGGAACTGACGGGGATGATGCTCGTGGCCGCTTATCACAAGGATCGGGGAAACCGGAAGACCAAGGTGATCATTCCTGATTCCGCGCACGGGACCAATCCTTCCAGTGCGGCGATTGCCGGGTATACCGTGGTCACCATCCCGACGGGTGCGGATGGCGGGATCGATCTGGCGCGCTATGAGGCGGCGCTGGATGATGACGTGGCGGCGGTAATGCTCACCTGCCCGAGTACGCTGGGATTGTTTGAGCGCGACATCCTGAAGATTGCCGCGCTGGCGCATAAACGAGACGCCCTGCTGTATTATGACGGGGCCAACCTCAATGCCCTGCTGGGGCGGTGCAGGCCGGGAGATCTGGGGTTCGATGTGGTGCATGTGAACCTCCACAAGACGTTCGCCACGCCGCACGGCGGGGGCGGGCCCGGTGCGGGGCCGGTGGGGGTGAAGGCCAGGCTCATCCCCTATCTGCCAACCAGCATAGTCGTCAAGAGGTCTGACGGCACGTTCGCGCTGGAGTATGAGCGGCCCAAGAGCATCGGCTACATTGCCTCGTTCTACGGGAACTTCGGGATTATCCTGCGGGCTTACGCCTATATGCTGCTTCTGGGCCGGGAGGGGATGAGGCGGGTAAGTGAGAACGCCGTATTGAATGCCAATTACATCCAGGCGCGGCTGAAGAGCCGCTACGATCTGGCGTACGACCGCCTGTGCATGCACGAGTGTGTGTTCAGCGCCTCGCGCCAGTCGGCGAAGGGGGTTCACGCCATTGATGTCGCCAAGGCATTGGTCGAGCGGGGGATTCATCCACCGACCGTCTATTTCCCTCTCGTGGTCAAGGAAGCGCTGATGATTGAGCCGACCGAGACCGAATCCCGGGAACAGATGGATGAGCTGATTGACGCCATGCTTGAGATCGCGGATCTGGCAGAGCATGACCCCGCCCAGTTCCCTGCCATGCCCCGGAACACACCTGTCGGCAGACTGGATGAGGTCAAGGCAGCCCGCGACATGTGCTTCAAGGCGTAATGAAGAAACTGAAGGTTATTGTTAACGACCGGATGCAGAAGGGGTATGTCTACTGGCTGTCAGAGCCGGTTGGGCAGAACTTCCATCCGGATTTCGACCCTGAACTCACGCCCAGGGAAATGCTCGAACTGGGAGTGTTTGGCGGGAAATACATGACCGATTGTCAGGCCGAGTTCCCGAAAGCCTGGTTCGCGAAAGCCAAACTGAGTCCTGAGCAGCGTAATCCCAAGTTGAATTTATTTGGTGTAAACGCCTCGAAACCATTGAGTTACTGGCGCGAGAAGGATTGGATATATCCCGAGGATCCCAGGGGCTGGTTTCAGTGGTATTGCCGGTATTATATGGGTCGACGGTGTCCTGATGATGAACGCCAGATCAAGCGCTGGGCGGCAATGGTGCGCCATGTTGCCCAGCTGAAGAAAGCCTGCCCGGCCGGGGATCTGACATGCCGCCGCCGCCAGCGTCAGGCCTTGTTGCATTGGGCCTACGACAGCCGGACCCTGTAGACCACCTCGTAATAGGCCGGACATTCTCCCGGTGGACCGCGACCTCCGGGTGCGGTCTGACGCCGCCCGGAGGTCGGCGTCCACCAGTTTGGTGAATCTTCTTTTTGGGCTTGTTTTAAAGGCCTCTGCTCTATAGACTGCGCGGCCAAATTTAAACAAGGAGACCCTAATGGCAACTGTACCGACCACGAACCGTAAGCTGATTGATTGGGTGAATGAAGTGGCCAAGCTGACCAAGGCGGCCAATGTTTATTGGTGCGACGGCTCCCAGGCCGAGTATGACCGGCTTTGCCAGGAGATGGTGAAGGCGGGAACCTTTACGCCCCTCAACCAGAAGCTTCGTCCCGGCTGTTACCTCGCCCGCTCCCATTCCAGTGATGTGGCCCGCGTGGAGGATCGTACGTATATCTGCTCCAAGACCAAGGAAGATGCCGGCCCGACGAATAACTGGGCGGATCCCGATGAGATGAAGAAGCTTATGACCGGAAAGTATGACGGTTGTATGCAGGGGCGCACGATGTATGTGATCCCGTTCTCGATGGGCCCTCTGGATTCCCCCATCGCCAAGATCGGTATTGAGCTCACGGATTCGGCTTATGT
>CAZMSS010000048.1:0-11217 GCA_964568965.1 uncultured Verrucomicrobiota bacterium
CGGTGATCCCGGAAACGGCGCCTTCAGAACCTGAGCCTGTTGAACCAGAGCCTGCGCCGACCGCCATCGAGCCGGTGCCGACTGAACAACAAGAGGTGGATCCGACAGACAATCCAGGAACCCCTGCACCTTCTGCACAACCCGCATTATGAGGGTTGTGCAATGTATCTGGAGACTGCTGAAATCACGATGCGCGGACGGCTACATCGCTGCCGAAATCTCGTTGAATGCACCGGCGGCAGCCTTCATATCCTCTTCCGTGGTCTGCCATCCGAGACTGATCCTGACGGCGCCATCGGGGAAGGTGCCCAGATGACGATGGGCGTAGGGGGCACAGTGCAGTCCTGCCCTCACGGCAATGTCAAACTGTCCATCCAGGATGGCCGCCAGCTCAGCGGGCGCCAACCCGGGCAGGTTCAGGCTGACCAGGCCGACACGGTCCACGCCCCCCTGCCCTGAAATAGTCTTGTCGGCACCGTACCATCTGAACCGCCCGGGGTCCTTGAGGGTGCCATAAAAGACCGCCAGGAGCTTTCGCTCATGCGGCAGGATGGAGTCCACCCCGCGCTCCAGGATCAGCCTGATCCCCTCGCGCAAGCCCGCGAGGCCCATGACATTGGGCGTCCCGCCTTCCAGACGGTGTGGGTACGCCCCGGGGTGGACCGGGCTGGAGGAATCGCCACCGGTTCCCCCTTCCCGCCATGACATCACATCGGCGCGCTCGCCAACCACCAGTCCGCCCGTTCCGGTTGGTCCCAGCAGGGCCTTGTGGCCGGTAAAGGCCAGCAGATCAATGCACGCCGTGCCCATGTTAATGGGGACCACCCCGGCACTTTGCGCGGCATCCACAAGAAGAAGGGCGTTCTTCCCGCGGACAATTTTCCCGATGGCTTCCACCGGCTGGATCGTCCCCGTGACATTCGAAGCCTGCGTGATCGCGACCAGACGGGTTGACGGCGTAAAGGCCCTCTCCACTTCCCCGGGATCGATCCGGTGATCCGCGCCAACCTCAAGCCGGGTCACCGTAATCACCCCATCGGCCGCCAAGCGGTTCAGGGGGCGCGAGACCGAGTTATGCTCCAGCACGGACGTAATGACATGGTCACCGGGCTTCAGGACGCCCTTGATGGCCATATTCAGGGCATCCGTAGCGTTCAGGGTGAAAACAATACGCTCAGGCCGCGAAAAGCAGAACAACCGCGCCAGAAGCCGCCGGGTCTCCTCCACCATCGCCTCCGCCCCGGTGGCCCGGCGATGCCCCCCGCGGCCCGGGTTGGCGGCCGAGGTCCGGGCAAATTCCTCCATGGCCAGGAACACCCGCTCGGGCTTGGGAAATGAGGTGGCGGCATGATCAAGGTAAATCATCACACCCCCACATACCGCGCATAAAGCGACTTGGCCACACCCGGATCCGTCGTCCCGCTGACCACCGCGCGGCCATCGGGGAAAACAGTCAGCTGGTACCCATCAATGGCGATCTTGAGCAGAAATCGGTTGCCTTCCAGTTTTGCCAGCGGGGCCAGCCGGCTGGCCAGGGCTGAGAGGTCAAGCTGTGTCCCGTCGCGCCGGTTGATTTGAATCGAATTCCGGCCGCAGAGGCTGGTGGCGTCGGAGCCTTGATCTCCATCCAGGTAACTGAATTCATGCCGGCCGCAACAGGGGCAGGCATCATCGCGGGGCGGCAGATCCACCATATCAAGCCGGTTCTCCCAGAGCTCCATGCGCGTGATCCGGCGATTCACGAGTTCCCGGTGCCCCGAGAGAATCTTCATGGCCTCCGCGACCTGCAGCGAGGCCACTGCCCCGACAACCGGTCCGATCACGCCGGCCGTGTCACAGGTGGGCGACAGTCCCGCAGGCGGGGCGCTCTCAAACACACAGCGCAGGCAGGGTGTCTCCCCGGGCAGGATGGCAAAGGTCAGCCCCTCCGACCCCACACAGGCCCCGTAGACCCAGGGAATGCCATGTTTCACGGCATAATCATTGATCAGGAAGCGGACATCAAAGTTATCGGTCGCATCCAGGATCAGGTCGAACCCCTCCAGAAGCCGGTGAACGGTCGAGGGATTGACATCCTCCACCACACCCTCCACCTGAACGAGTGAATTCACCTGCCGCAATTTACGCTCGGCGGCCACCGCCTTGGGCATCAGGTCGCGGACATCCTGCTCATCAAAGAGGATCTGGCGCTGCAGGTTGCTTTCCTCGACAAAATCGCGGTCAATGACGCGCAGGGTTCCCACCCCGGCCCGGACGAGAAGCGAGGCCTGGAATGTCCCCAGGGCACCGCAGCCAACCAACACCACCCGGGATGCCGACATCGCCGATTGCCCAGCCGCACCGATTCCCCTGAAAAGAACCTGGCGGGAATAGCGGCGCGGAATTTCCGTTGCATTTATATTGGCGTGAGACTCCATGAGCACCCTCTCAATGAAACCGGAAACTACCATGCGGCTCGAACAGAGGACAAGTGCGTATTATGCCCCCTGCAAAACAGGCGGCAAAATTGCCGCATGAGCAGATTGGACATTCACGGGACCGGCTCCTATGATGCAGGACAGTCCCCAACCCAAGGATGTCATCATGAGCAAGACAATCGGCTTTGACAACGACCTCTACCTTCGCGAACAAACCGCCTGCATTCTTGAGCGCGTCAATAAGTTCGACAAACTTTACCTCGAGTTCGGCGGCAAGCTGCTCTTCGACTATCACGCCTCCCGCGTGCTTCCCGGTTATGATCCCAACGTCAAGATGCGGCTCCTCCACCAGCTCAAGGACAAGGCTGAGGTGATCCTCTGCATCTATGCCGGCGACATTGAGAGGAAGAAAATGCGGGCGGATTTCGGCATTTCCTACGATACCGACGCCATGAAGCTCATCGATGATCTCCACGACTGGGAGGTTGACGTCACGGCCGTGGTGATCACCCGCTACGACAACCAGCCCACCGCGGACCAATTCAAAAACAAACTCGAGCGCCGAGGCATCCGCGTCTACACTCACCGCGCCACTCGTGGCTATCCCTCCAATGTGGACCTGATCGTCAGCGACACCGGCTATGGGGCCAATGCGGCCATTGAAACCACCAAGCCCCTCGTAGTGGTCACGGCACCTGGCCCCGGCAGCGGGAAGCTGGCCACCTGCCTGACCATGCTGTACCATGATCACCGCAAGGGGCGCAAAGCCGGGTACTCCAAATTCGAGACATTCCCTATCTGGAACCTTCCCCTCAAGCATCCCGTCAATACTGCCTACGAGGCGGCAACTGCCGATCTTCGGGACGTCAACCTGATCGACCCTTTCCACCTGGAGGCCTACGGGAAAACCACGGTCAACTACAACCGGGACATCGAGGTTTTCCCCGTTGTTAGAAGTATACTTGAGCGCATCAGCGGAGAGGCGCCGTATCGCTCTCCGACTGACATGGGCGTCAACCGGGCGGGATTCGGGATTTGCAATGACGCCGTGGTCTCGGAAGCCGCCAGACAGGAGGTCATCCGGAGGTATTTCCGCTACTCGTGTGAATACGTCATGGGTTCCGCCGACGCCGAAGCGGCTCAACGCACGGAAAGGCTGATGCAGGAACTAGGGCTGCGGCCGGAAGACCGCAAGGTGGTTACCCCGGCCCGCCAGGCGGCCGTGGAAGGCGCCGAAACCGGAAAAGGAAACATGGGGATCTTCTGCGGCGCGGCGCTGGAACTGGCGGATGGCACCATTATCACAGGCAAAAATTCACCTCTCATGCATGCCGCCGCCAGCGTCATCCTCAACGCCATCAAACACCTGGCCGGCATTCCGGACAAGATCCACCTGCTTCCGCCCAACGTGACGCAATCGATCGGGACCTTGAAGCGCGATATCCTGGGCCGCAAAACCGAAAGCATGAATCTGGATGAAACCCTGATTGCCCTGAGCATCAGCTCCACGTCCAACCCGGCCGCGCAGGCCGCCATGGAAAGTCTCAAGGAATTATCGGGGTGCGAAATGCATTCCACTCACATTCCCACTTCGGGAGATGAAGCCGGCTTGAAGCGCCTGGGGGTCAATGTCACCAGCGACCCGCTGTTTCCCACGCGGAACCTCGTGGAAGCCTAGGAAAAGCGCCGGAATCAGCGGAGCGTGACGGGCACGGTCCGTAGCGCCTTGGTCTCTTCCAGCTTCTCCTCGGCATCGGCCGGATCGCTTGCGGGAATTACCAGGTCCGCCATGATAACCGTCTCCTCCGGAGTCACCTCGGCCACGCCCCCATCCACCACAAAGAACCTGGGCCCCCCTTCGGACTCGACCTTGATGATTCCAATTCCAACCGCGGCCACCAACTGGGCATGGCGGGGAAGGATCCCGAAATACCCGTCAGGCGAGGGACAGATCACACTGTCGGCCGGCCCGTTGAAAAAGGTCTTGTCGGGAGTGGACAGGAGGAACCGGAACGTCATGCCGCTCCTCCGCTGAGCTTGCGGGCCTTCTTGAGCACATCCTCAATATTCCCGACCATGTAGAAAGCCTGCTCGGGAATCGAGTCGTGCTTCCCTTCCAGGATTTCCTTGAAGGAGTGGACCGTGTCGGCCAGCTGGACGTAGGACCCGTTCATACCGGTGAACTGCTCGGCCACGAAGAAGGGTTGCGAGAGGAACTTCTGCACCTTGCGGGCGCGTTCCACGGTGAGCCGGTCCTCCTCGGAAAGCTCATCCATGCCGAGGATGGCGATGATGTCCTGGAGCTCCTTGTAGCGCTGGAGGATTTCCTGGACGCCGCGGGCCACCTGGTAATGCTCCTCGCCGACAATGTCCGGCGCGAGGATGGAGGAGGTGGAGGCCAGCGGATCCACGGCGGGGTAAATCCCCAGCTCGGAAATGGCGCGGGACAGCTCCGTGGTGGCATCAAGGTGGGCGAACGTCGTTGCCGGGGCGGGATCGGAATAGTCGTCGGCGGGCACATACACCGCCTGGATCGAGGTGATCGAGCCGTTCTTGGTCGACGTGATGCGCTCCTGCAGTTCGCCCATGTCCGTGCCCAACGTCGGCTGGTATCCCACGGCGGAGGGGATACGCCCGAGCAGGGCCGACACCTCGGAGCCCGCCTGCGTGAAGCGGAAGATGTTATCGATAAAGAGAAGCACGTCCTGCCGGAGTTCATCGCGGAAGTACTCCGCCACGGTGAGTGCCGAGAGCGCGATACGGGCGCGGGCGCCCGGCGGCTCGTTCATCTGGCCGAACACCATGGAGGTTTTCTTGATGACGCCCGACTCACGCATTTCGCGATACAGCTGGGTTCCCTCGCGGGTACGCTCCCCCACCCCCGCAAACACCGAATAACCGCCGTGCTCGGTGGCGATGTTCCGGATAAGTTCCTGGATCAGCACCGTCTTGCCCACGCCGGCACCGCCGAAAAGACCGATCTTTCCACCCTTCTTATAGGGGGCCAGCAGGTCGATGACCTTGATCCCGGTGACCAGCACGGTATCCTTCGTGTCCTGATCCTGAAAGAGAGGAGCCAGGCGATGGATGGGAAGGCGCTTCTCGCTCTCGATCGGGCCGGCATTGTCGATCGGCTCGCCGAGCAGGTTCATGACCCGCCCCAGAGTGGCGGGTCCGACCGGCACGGTGATGCCTTCGCCGAGGTTGCGGACTTCCATGCCGCGCACCAGGCCGTCCGTTGAATCCATGGCGATGGTCCGCGCCATGTTGTTTCCCAGATGCTGGGAGACTTCCAGGGTCAGGTTCCAGGGCAGGTCGTTGATGAACGGATTCGTCACCTGCAATGCTGTCAGGATCGGCGGCAACTGGTTCTCGGGGAACTCGACATCCACCACCGGGCCCAGCACCTGCATGACTTTTCCCTTAACCGCTGTATTTACTTGGCTCATAGACTTCTTCTCTCTTTCGCCTCACATCTCGCTTCTCGAATCTCAAATTTCAGATTTCAGATCTGCGGCCGTCACTTCAGCGCCTCGGCGCCGGCCACAATTTCCGTCAATTCCGTTGTAATCGCCGCCTGCCGCGCACGGTTGCGTTGCAGGGTAATCTGGCGGATCAGGCTATCGGCATTTGAACTCGCCTGTTCCATGGCCTTCATACGGGCGCTGTGCTCACCGGCCGAACTGCTGAGCAACGAGGTATACACCTTGAGGCTCACAATGCGGGGTAGCAGCGCATTCAGCAGCTCCTCCGGAGTGGGTTCGAGCATCCAACCCGCCGACGGCCCCTTGCCCGTGCCCGCATTCAGGGTCGTCAGGTCCATCGGTACAATCCGTTCGATCAGGGGCTTCTGCGACATGGCGCCATGATGGGCATTATAGGCCACATACACCTCGTCCGCGCGCCGCCCGATAAAAGCCGCCTGCAGCGCGCGCCCGATCCGGTGGGCGTGCTGGAAGTCCGGCTTCGCCATCACGTCCTCGTAAAACCGTTCGACTGTCGCCCGGCTCTTGAAGAAGTTATAGCCGCGGCGGCCGCAGAAACTCATCATTACCGTCCTGCCCTGCGCCTCCTGCTCGCGCAGCCAGGGGACCACCGTCTTGATCAGGTTGTTGTTGAACCCGCCGCACAAGCCCCGGTCCGAGGTGATCACCAGGATCATCACGTTCTTCACGGCCTTGCGGGGCGTCACCAGGGCGTGCTCGCCGGGCGCCACAGCGGAGCCCATCCGGCCCAATATCCCCGACATCCGGGTGGCAACCAGCTCCACCCGCTTCTCCGCATCCTGGGCACGCCGCAATTTGTTGACCGAGACCAGCTTCATGGTCTTGGTCAATTTGCGCGTGCTCCGGAGCCGGGCCAGCTTGACGTTGAACTCTTTAAGTGTAGGCATGCGGGCAGATATCCGGTCAGGCTGACTTCACCGACAAACGCTTGAGAACCGCCTCCAGCGCCGCCTTGACTTCCGTCGTCATGGCTTTTTCCTTCGCGAACAACTTCAGGTACTCGCACGGCTCGCGGTCGAGGGCCTCGAACAGTTCCGCCTCGAACATCCTGACCTTGGTCACCGGGATCGAGTCCAGGTAACCCTGCGTACCGGCATAGATGATCGCCACCTGCTTGGCCACCGGGATGGTCGCGTGAACGCCCTGCTTCATGAGCTCCATGAGGCGGCGACCGCGGTCCAACTGCTTGCGGGTGGCGGCATCCAGGTCGGACGCGAACTGGGAAAATCCAGCCAGTTCACGGTACTGGGCCAGTTCCAATCGCAATGAACCGGCAGTCTGCTTCATCGCCTTCAACTGGGCATCACCGCCCACGCGCGATACCGAGATACCGGGATTCACCGCGGGCCGCTGGCCGGAATTGAACGCGTCGGTTTCCAGGAAGATCTGGCCGTCCGTGATCGAAATCACATTGGTCGGGATGTACGCCGAAACGTCGCTGCCCTGGGTCTCGACAATCGGAAGGGCCGTAAGGCTGCCCCCGCCCTTTTCCGGGCTGAACTTGGCCGCGCGCTCCAGCAGGCGGCTGTGGAGATAGAACACATCGCCGGGAAACGCCTCGCGGCCCGGGGGACGGCGCAGGAGGAGTGACAGCTGGCGGTAGGCCTGGGCCTGCTTGGTCAGGTCGTCAAAGACGATCAGGGCATGGCGTCCCGAGTCCCGGAAATATTCCGCCATGGTGCATCCGGTGTAAGCCGCCAGATACTGCATGGGGGCCGGATCCGACGCCGTTGCCGCGATGATGGTGGTGTATTCCATTGCGCCGAACTTCTTCAGCTTCTCGCACACCTGGACCACCGTCGAGCGCTTCTGGCCGATGGCCACGTAGAAGCACATCACATTCTCGCCGCGCTGGTTGATGATGGTGTCAATGGCCAGGGACGTCTTGCCGGTCTTGCGGTCGCCAATGATCAGTTCCCGCTGGCCGCGCCCGATGGGCGTCAGGGCGTCGATGACCTTGATGCCGGTCTGGAGCGGCTCGCGGACATCCGCGCGCTCGATGATGCCCGGCGCCTTGACCTCAATTTTCCGCATTTCCGTGCCCGTGATGGCGGGCCCCCCGTCAATGGGCCGGCCCAGCGCGTCAACCACGCGGCCGGCAAGGGCCTCGCCAACGGGAACGGAGGCAATGCGGCCGGTGCGGCGCGCGCTGTCGCCTTCCTTGATCTCACGATCCTCGCCGAACACGGCCACGCCGACATTGTCCTCCTCGAGGTTCAGCGCCAGTCCGGTGAGACCGCCATGGAACTCGACGAGTTCCCCGGCCATCACGCCGCCCAGGCCGTGGATATGGGCGATGCCATCCCCCACGCTCAGGACCGTGCCCACTTCGGAGACATCCACCTTCTGGTCAAACTCGGACAGTTGTTTCCGCAGAATTGACGCAATTTCCTCGGGTCTCAAGTCAACAGCCATACGCCCACCTTGCCGTTATCCGGCCATCATCGTTTGCCTGACCATGCGCAGCCGCGCCGCCAGACTGAAGTCATACACCGTATCCCCCACCTGCAGCCGGCATCCGCCGAGCAGTCCGGGGTCTTCTTTCATCTCCAACAAAACCTGCTTGCCCATGCGGCGTCCCACCCCGGCGGCCATGTCGCTCACCGTCTGAGGGGGCAGGGTAAACGCCGAGTCCAGGCTCCCCCTGACAATCCCCATCCGGACCTCCTCGAGGTCCTGGAATTCGGCACAGATCTCCCCCAGCAGCCCGAGCCGGCGCTTGGATTCGAGAAACCGCACAAACCGCCACACCAGGGGATGCACCCGGGCGTTGAACATCGCGTCCAACGCCCCGCGCCGGAGCTCGAACGGGATCAGGTAGTTGCGGATAAACACCCGCAGCTCACCCGATTCCGCCAGAAGTCCATGCACTTTCGCCACGTCGGCAGCCACCGCCTCCAGCGCCAGGGCGCTGGTGGCGAGATCATGCAAGGCTGCGGCATAACGACGGGCCGCCCGGGAACGGAGCTTCATGCGCGATCCATCTCCTTCGCCATGTCCCGCACCAGGGTCCGGTTCCGCTCCGTGTCCATATTCGCGGACAGGACCTTGCCGGCCAGCGCAATCGCCAGTTCCGTGGTTTCAAGCCGCAATGCGGCACGGGCCTGCTCGGTGGCGGCCGCGATATCCCGCCGGGCCTCCTCGACCAAGGCCTTCGATTTCTTCTCGGCCTTTTCCTGGACGATCCGGCCCGTTTCCTGCGCTGCGACACGGGCCTCCGCCACCAGTCTCTGCGACTCGCGCTCGGCGGCCTGCAGCAGCTCGCGATTGCGGGCCTCCGTGGCCAGCGCCTCCTCGCGAGCCTTCTCCGCCTGCGCCAGGGCATCCCGGATGGACTTCTCGCGCATGTCGAGCACCTTCAGGATCGGCTTCCAGGCCACCTTGTACAGCACCAGAGCCAGCAGCAGGAAGGTGACCCAGGTCAGGATCATCATCGGAGCCTTAACATCCATCACGTTCGGCGCCGCCTCGTGGGACGCCGCCGGGGTGACTTCAGCCACTCCCTGATTATGAGGGTCCGCTTCCATGCCGGGTTACTTTCCGAGCAGACAGATGACCGCGCAGAACAGCGCCGTTCCTTCAACCAACGCCGCCACAATCAGCATCGTCACCTGGATCTTGGCCGCCATCTCCGGCTGGCGCGCAATGGCGCTCACCGCCGACGCCCCCACCAGCCCGATGCCCAACCCGGCCCCGATGGTAACCAAACCCGCACCAATACCCGCAACCGATCCACTTAATCCGACCATAACCTGTATCCTTTCTTACAATCGACCTTGACACAAAACCCGAAACTCAATGTGCAGGATGATACCGCTCCCCGATGAAAATAGCGGAGAGCAGGGTGAAAATATACGCCTGCAGGAACGCCACGAACACCTCCAGCAAATAAATCCCCAGCGCCCCGAGAAGGGCAGGCGACGCAATGAAATAGCCGAACATCACCATCATCCCCAGCAGGGAATAGATCACCAGATGGCCGGCCAGCATGTTCGCGAACAAACGGATTGCCAGTGCCATGGCGCGGATGAACATGCTGAGCACCTCAATGGGCACGATCATGATCAGCATCAGCTTGGGAATTCCCGGGGGCGCGAACCCCTTGCAGAACGCCACGAGACCGTTCCGGTAGATGCCGCCGAAAATCATGAATCCCAGGGTGATCAGCGCCAGGGCCGCCGTCACCCCCAGGTTCGCCGTGGCGGTGTAGAAGCAGGGGATCAGCCCCGCCAGGTTCATCACCAGGATAAAGAAGAACAGCGTGCAGAACATCGGGGCCATCTTGCGGCCATCCTCTTCCCCGAGGAACGGAATCACCATTTCGTTCCGGATGTACTTGGCAAACGCCTCCAGGACATTCAGCAGGCCGGTCGGAACAGGCCGGGCACGGCGGGCCGCCAGGCCCAGAACAAGGACGAGCAGGACGGCGACAGCGATCACCATGATGGCATCAACGGTCAGATAGTACGGAAGTTTGGTGTGGACGCTCGGAAGCCATGTCCATTCGGAGGAATCCATCACATGGTGCATCATGTAGGCCTGAACAGCCTCACTTTTGGCCTGCACTGTATTCACGGCTTCCGCCGCATTCGTTTGGATCAGATCGCTCAACGCCACTCCCAGACTTCCCTTGAGACTGGAAAAGGTCCACGACCTCCACCAGCATCAAAATAAAAAATGCCGTGAACACGGAGGCAAAGAAAGACCCCCGCTCTTCCGGATAAGAACAGAGGATATAAGCAAAGAATCCTATAAGGGTCAACATTCGGAATGCGTTGACGCCGATGCCCCAGCCCAGGAATGCTTTTGAGGTCGCCCCCACGGCCCGCCGGTTGATCAACCGCGCCGCCACGGAGTTCGCCACCGCCAGGCCCCACCCGCCCGCCACGGCCCACCAGAAGACAACCGGGACAACCCGCCACGCCATAAATGCCCCCAGAATCCCCGAAGCGATCACAGCCGCCACCCAGATCCTGAAGATGCGATCCGGAGTCTTCATTTCCGCCCGTCTTCGCCCTGAGTATCCCGACTCCGGACTCCGGACTCCGGACTGCTGACTCCTGGGGTCAGCATGCGGATTACAATCCACACCTCATAAGCGCCATAGGCCAATCCGGCCACAATACCGGCAATCGTGAAGGCGATCGCCCCGTCCCCCCGCTTCTGGTCAATGTAATACCCCAGAAACGCGAACACCGCCATTCCCACGGCAAAATTCATCCCCAACATCAAGGCGCGCCCCAGCTCGTTACGCTCACCCGGCCCGGAAAAAACCACTCGCATCATAATGCACC